>NZ_JARAVL010000007.1:0-23310 GCF_033792725.1 Streptomyces sp. PA03-5A
GGTCACCACGCTGTTCGCCGCGCTGAACACCGCCACCGGTGAGGTGATCGGGCAGATCCACCGCCGGCACCGGGCGGTGGAGTTCAAGAAGTTCCTCGCACGCATCGACCGCGAGGTGCCGGCCGAGCTGGATGTCCACCTGATCTGCGACAACGCCTCCACCCACAAGACGGCCGCCATCCAGCGATGGCTGGCCGCCCGACCGCGGTTCCACGTCCACTTCACCCCCACCAGCTCCTCCTGGCTCAACCAGGTCGAGCGTTGGTTCGGGCTGCTGACGACCCAGCAGATACGGCGAGGCGTCCACAAGAACATCCAGGTCCTGGAGAAGGACATCCGCACCTGGATCCAGACCTGGAACGACGACCCCAAGCCCTTCGTCTGGACGAAAACCGCAGACGAAATCTTCGAACGCCTCGCCGGATATCTGAACCGAATCAACGACTCAGGACACTAGACGAGTAGTTCCGATGTGGCTCAGTGGTCGTAGGCGATCAGCGACCTGGTGATGGGTGCGCCGATAGTGCGGTTGTGTCAGATCGCGCAGGTCATGGCCAGGATTCGCTGGCGGACGGATACGGACGGCTGGACTGATCTGGACGGCACAAGACCCAGGTCGGGAATCCATCCCCCGACCTGGGCCTTTCCTCAACTGTCAGGAGTAGCCACGCCCCCAAGGGCGCTGCGTGGTCCGGCAGCGGCCTGCCGTCACTCCCCGCCGGTCGCCGGGGAGTGACGGCAGGCCGCAGGGAGCGTTTACGACAGCCGGAAGTAGTCGATGTTGAATCCGCCGGTCCCGCAGAAGAGCCTGACCGTCTGGTCTCCCGCCACGAGACTGACCGGCACGTGCACGGACTGGTACGAGCCCCAGCCGCCCGTGTCCGGCACCGACACCGTGGCCAGCGTCGCGCCCCTGCTGTCACGGAATGACAGTGCGCCCGGGACGGGCGCACCGGTGCCGGTGGCGACGCGCAGCTCCAGGTCGTAGGTGCCGGCGGTCGGGACGTCGACGGCGTAGTCGAGCCAGTTGCCGGGGGCGGTCCAGCCGACGTTCGCGCCGCCGCTGGCGGCGGGGTTGGACTCGATGAAGTTGGCGCCGCCGGCCGTCCAGCCGTGCTGGGCCGCGTACGACTCCGCTTCGATCCGCACTCCGACCGGTGCGCTGTGCGGGCGCACCGTGACGTGCAGGGTGACCTGGGTGTGCGCCGTGCCGTCGGTGGCGACCACTGTCACATCGTTCTCGCCGGCCACGGTCGGCTTGAGGGTCACCGTTCCCGTGGTGGGGTTGACGGTGACGCCGTCCGGGAGGTCGGTCGCGTAGAAGGCGAGGCGGTCGTCGTCGCGGTCGGTCGCCTTGAGGGGCACCTGCACCGTGCTGTACTGGTCGGCCACCACGTCGGGGACCGGGGCCAGTACGGGTGCCCGGTTGTGCGGGGGCCGGGGGATGCGCTGCTGCCAGCGGTAGGTGGCGTAGGAGTTGGCCGGGACCTTCACCACGAAGGACTTGTCGGCGAGGACGACCCGCACCGTGGTGTCGGTGCTGTTGGCGTTGCCGAGGACCGCGATGAACCTGTCGGTGCCGTGGCGGTAGACGACGTTGCTCACGGCGCTCGCCGTGGTGCTCGACTCCAGGCGTACGTCACCGGGCGTGAGGTACTTGGCGAACTGGCCCATGGCGTAGAGCTCGTCGCGGACGGTGAAGTCCTTGGTCGTGGTGTTCACCTTGACCAGGCGGTCGGGCCACTTGGTGGTCGCGGCGACCTCGTCCCAGTCGACGTTGTTGTCGCGTGCGGGCGTCCAGTGGAGCGTGCCGCCGTCCTGGTCGGTGGCCTGCGCCCACAGGATGTACGAGCTCGCGTCGAGGCGGAAGTAGTTCAGGATGGTGGCGGCGGACAGGTCGCTGGTCTCGGTCATGTGGACGGGCTTGCCGGTCTGCTCGAACGCGTCGCGCATGACCTTCGGGTCGCCCCAGTAGGGGTGGAAGGCGATGGCGTCGGTGGCGTTCAGGATCTGACGGCCGGTCACGGAGCCGTCCGGGGCGTCGTTGAAGATGCGGTGGTAGTTCTTGGTCGCTGTGCTGTTGGGGTCGCGCCAGTCCCAGAAGTTGAAGTCGTGGACGTACAGGCCCGTGTTCAGGTCGGCCTTGCGGAGGGCCTTCTTGATCGCGAGGGCGAGTTTCTGCTGCTGGGCGACGCTGATGTCCATGGCCGGGTAGACCACGTCCATGCCGGGCTCGTTCAGCAGGGTCAGGGCGTCGACGCTGATGCCGTGCCGGGCGTACGCCTGGACGAACTTGACGTAGTAGCGGGCGAAGACGTCGATGCAGTCGTCCCGCAGTTTGCCGACCTGGTAGTAGTCGGTCGTGCTTCCGGGCTTGAGCGCGACCTCGCCGGTGAAGCGGTTGTTGGTCTTCATCCACGCCGGGGCGCTCCACGCGGACGCGAAGAAGGTGGCCTTGGGGTTGTAGCGCTGGATCAGCTTGATGGTGTCGACGATGTGCAGGTCGATGTCGCGCTGGATGGAGAAGTACTTCAGCTGGAAGTCGTCCGTGACCCCGGCGGGGAGGTCGTCCTCCGACCAGAAGGGCAGGTGCTCGATGAGGTCGGGGCTGCCGATCGTGAGGCGGAAGCGGTTCAGGCCGGCCCCGGTCTTCGGGTCGACGAGCAGCCGGACGGCTTCCTCACGCTTGGCGGGGGTGAGCTTCCACAGGTTGGAGACGCTGGTCTCGTCCAGGGAGAACCCGATGCCCGAGTACTTCTGGCGGGTGCTGCTGGGATCGACGACGACGGTCGCATCCGTGGGGGTGCTCGTACTGCCGGAGCCCGTGCCCGGTAACGACTGCCAGGCGTGGGCGGCCCCCGTGGAGTAGGTGCCCGTTACGGAGGAGTTGTGATGCGGTACGGCGGCCGGGGCCGCCGACTCCGTGCCGGCGAGAACGACCAAGGTGAGAGCTGCGGCTGCCCCGATGAGGGAACGTCTCACGGTGCCTTCCTTCCTGAGGGGGTACCGGGTCGTGCGGGGTCCCGATCCCGCGCGGCCCGGGTTTTGACAGGGGTTCGCTCCGGATGCGCGAGCAGATCGAAACAGCCTGTCGGTGTTCTGTCAAGGCGTGAAAAAAGGCGTGAAGAAAGTGCCCGCGTGCTTCCCCGGCGAGATCCCCAAGGGGCGCGAGCTGCCCGGATGTCTGTCGTGGTGTCAATTTTCCATGGATGTGCCGAGAATTTGCTTGGCGTGTTCAGAACCTTGCGGGGTCTGGTGGTGATCTGTACGTTCGGGGCGCCGGTTCTCCACGTTGCTGAAGGAGCCTCAGATGCGGGCGATCCCCAGACCTTCCCGTGGCGGCCGCCACGCGGCGCGCAGGTTGGCGACGATCGCGCTCGCGGCGGTCGGCACGTTATGCGCGTCGGCCGTGCCGGCGGGCGCCGCGGTCCACCGCGCCCCGGCAGCCGAGGCCTCGGACGCCGCCGCCGCGGCCGGCGCCACGACGCCGTTCCGGATCCACGAGGCCGAGGCCGGCACGACGGGCGGGGGCGCCACCACCGTGTCCCTGACGGCGCCGCCCGCGACGCAGTACTCCAGCGCCGCCCTCGAAGCGTCCGGCCACGCCTACGTACACCTGAGCGGCACCGGGCACTCCGTCCAGTGGACGAACACCACCGGGGCGCCCATCAGCTTCCTCAACGTCCGCGCCAGCATCCCCGACTCCGCCTCCGGCGGCGGCACGACCGCTACGCTGAACCTGTACGTCAACGGGGTCTTCCGGCAGGCCCTCAACCTCAACTCCCGGCAGACCTGGGTCTACGAGGGCAACAACAACTACAACACCAGTGACAACCAGAACCCGGCCGACGGCAGTCCGAGGGTCTTCTGGGACGAGTCGCACGCCTTCGTCACCGGCGCCCCGATCCCGGCGGGCGCCACCTTCTCGCTCCGGAAGGACGCCGCCAACAGCGCGGCCTTCTACGACGTGGACTCCGTCGACGTGGAGAACCCCCCGGCGCCGCTCGCCCAGCCGGCGAACTCGATCTCCATCACCAGCTGCGGTGCCGTCCCGGACGACACCCCGACCAACGGCGCGGCCGCCCCCCAGTCCGTCGACAGCCGGGCCGCGATCCAGAGCTGCATCAACCAGGCCCAGTCGCAGGGCAAGACCCTCTGGATCCCGCAGGGCACCTTCTACGTGAAGGGCACCACCGGCCTGACCGCGCAGGGGATCCGCATCGCGGGCGCGGGCCTGTGGTACAGCACGGTCTACCGCGACGTGCCGGTCCCCAACGGCACCCCGCTCGCGGCGCTGTTCAACCTGACCTCCTGCACGGTGGAGAACTTCCACGTCGACGCCAACGCCGTCAGCCGCAGCACCATCGGCGGCGACGGCGGCGCGATGGACACCACCGGCACCAACTGGGTCGCCGACGGCATCTGGACCCAGCACACCATGTCCGGCTTCTGGGCCTCGGGCACCGGCGGCACCGTCCGCGACAGCAGGCTGACGGCGATCTGGGCGGACGGCATCAACGTCAACAACGTGTCACTCGGCGCCGACACCGGCAACAACCTCACCGTCACGAACAACTTCGTCCGCGGCACCGGGGACGACGCCATCGCCATCAACTCCGTGCACTACAACACCAACGGCGACGGCTCCCAGACGTTCTACCAGCCGATGACGAACGTCACCGTCAGCGGCAACACCTCGATCGCGCCGTGGGGCGGCAAGGGCATCGGGATCTACGGCGGCAGCGGCCACCACGTGAGCGGCAACTACATCAGCGACACCGCCCGATACATCGGCCTGGGCGCCGGCCGGTTCGGTGTCAACGGCAGCGACCTGCTGTCCGCGACGGTCTCCGACAACACCGTCGTCCGCTCCGGCGGCAACGCCTACAGCCAGGGTCAGCCCGCCCTGCACATCGGCAACGGCGGCGACGGGCAGAACACCGGCATCGTCGACAACGTCACCGCCACCGGCAACACCGTCGTGGACTCGCTCTACGACGGGATCGGCTTCTCCACCTCGACCGACACCCTGCTGCAGAACAACACCGTCACCACCCCCGGCCGCAACGGCATCGCGATCTCGCCCCCGTTCTACCCCGCGCCCACCGGCTCCGCCGCCATCACCGGCAACACCGTCACCGGCCTGCGCTCCGGAGCCACGGCCTTCGTCAACAACTCCGGCGGCTTCACCGCCACGCTGAACGGCAACACCTGGGAGCCCCCGGCGCCCGAAGGACCCTACGGCGGCACCCCCGCGTCGGTCCCCGGCACCGTCCAGGCGGAGAACTACGACACCGGCGGCCAGGGCGTCGCCTACAACGTCACCAGCGTCAACGGCAACGCCAACGGCTACCGTGCCGACGGCGTCGACCTCGAGGCCACCTCGGACACCGGCGGCGGCCACAACCTCGGCTGGACCAGCGGCGGACAGTGGTTCCGCTACACCGTCGACGTCGCCACGGCCGGAACGTACACGGTGGGACTGCGTGTCGCGGCCCCCGCGGCGGTGACCGGCGCGCTGCACCTGTCCAACGCCTCCGGCGCCAACCTCACCGGCGCCGTCGACGTACCCGCCACCGGCGGCTGGCAGACCTGGGCCACCGTCACCGCCCGGGTCACCCTGCCCGCGGGCCGCCAGATCCTCACCCTCAACCAGGACACCGGCGGCTGGAACCTCAACTCCCTCACCTTCACGGCGGGGGGCAGCCCACCGCCGGCCAGCCTCTCGGCGTCCCCCGCCTCGCTCACCTTCGGCGGCCAGGCTCTGAACACCACCAGCGCCGCGCAGTCCGTCACCGTCACCAACTCCGGTGCCGTCGCCGCCTCGATCTCCTCGATCACCGCAGGCGGTGACTTCGCACAGACCAACACCTGCGGCTCGTCCATCGCCGCCGGAGCCTCCTGCACGATCAGCGTCACGTTCACCCCGACGGCCTCCGGCACCCGCACGGGTACGGTCACCGTCACCGGCAACGCGGCCAACAGCCCGACCACCATCGCGCTGTCGGGCACCGGCACCGGCGGCGAGGCCGTCAACCTGGCCGCGGGGCGGCCGACGACCGAGTCGAGCCACACCGATGTCTACCCCTCGTCGAACGTGACCGACGGCTCCCAGTCCACCTACTGGGAGAGCGTCAACAACGCGCTTCCGCAGTGGGTCCAGGTCGACCTCGGGTCGGCGCGCAGCGCGTCCAGGATCGTGCTGCAACTGCCCGCGGGCTGGGGCGCACGGACCCAGACCCTGTCCGTGCTGGGCGGCACCGACGGCACCAACCTCACCACCGTCAAGGCCTCGGCGGCCTACACCTTCGACCCGGTGACCCACAACACCGTCACGATCACCTTCCCCGCCACCACCCAGCGCTACTTCCGCCTGAACATCGGCGCCAACACCGGCTGGCCGGCCGGACAGATCTCGGAGTTCCAGATCTGGACCACCTGATCGCCCCTCGGGCTCCCCGCCGGGCGCTCCCGCCCCCGGACCGCTCCCATGCGCCCGGTGGCGGGAGCGCCCGTGTCCCCGTTACGTCAGCGCTTACCGCCGGTTCCACTCGGGGTCGCCGCCCGCAGCTCCCTCACCAAGGCGCGCACGACGGCGGATCCGGCCAGTTCGGACGTGGTGACGTAGCCGACCCGGCGGGTCGGGCGGGCGGGGCCGAGGTCGGAGATCTCGACGGAGTCCGGTGCTCCGACCAGGGAGAGCGCCGGCATGATCGCCATCCCGTGGCCTCCGCTCACCAAGGACAGCACCGCGCCGTCGTCCTCGGCCTCGACGGTCGCCTGCGGGATCCAGTCTTGCGCGGACCACCACGCGCGGGTGTACGAGCCGCAGTTCTCGGCCCAGTCGACCAGCGGAAGCGAACGCGGGGCGGCGTGACCCCTCGCGTGCACCAGGGCGTACGGCTCCTCCAGGAGTCCGCCCGCGACCAGACCCGGTGGAAGCGGTACGGAGCCGCCCAGGGTGGCAAGGGCTATGTCGGCCTTCCCGTCGGCCACTTCGCCCGCGGTGCCACGCCCCACCTCGCGTACGATCCGCACCTGCGGCTCGATCCCGGGGTGCCGGGCGCGCAGCCGCCGCAGCACGGGCGGCAGCAGGTGGAGAGCCGCGCTGCGGAAGGCCGCGATCCGCAGCGGCCCCTCTGCGGCGTCGGGCCGGCCTGCGCCGCGCGCCTCGGTGGTCAGGACGTCCAGCAGGCGGAGGACGCGGCGGGCGTGCGCGACGGCCTTCTCCCCGGCAGGAGTGGGGCGGGCGCCGGTGCGGCCGCGCTCGAAGAGGACGGCCCCGATCTTGCGCTCGCTGCCGCGCACCGAGTGGGAGACCGCGGACTGGGTCAGCCCGAGGGTGCCGGCCGCGGCCGAGAAGCCGCCGGTGTCCGCGACCGCCACCAGGACGCGCAGTTCGTGCGGGGCGAGATCGGAGTCGGTTGTACGGGCCACGGGGCGTTCACCTCAGCGTATGAGAGCTGGTCATGGAACGGTGCGTCGCATGAGCCCAACCGGCTGCCCAGGCGGCGCATTCCCGTCCTACCGTCCGGTCATGAACGAGACCGCGCTCACCGTGCACCAGACCGCCCGCCCGCACGGCTTCCCCACCGCCGGGCACTTCGCCGTCGTCGAGTCCACGCTTCCCGAGCCCGCGGCCGGCAGCGCGCTCGTGGAGAACCTCTACTGGTCCGTCGACCCCTACCACCGCGAGATGATGGACGACGTGCCCGGCGGCTTCGCGCTCCACGCACCCCTGGAGGGCCGCACCATCGGGCGGGTGACCGCCTCGCGCACGCCTGCGCTGGCCGAGGGCGAGATCGTGTTCCACCGGCAGGGCTGGCGCACGCACGCGGTGGTCACGCCCGAGGAGATCCGGCGGCTGCCGCGCTTCGACGGAGTGCCCCTGACCGCGTACTTGAGCACCCTCGGCGGCACCGGCCTGACCGCCTACGTGGGCCTGACCCGGATCGCCCGGCTCCAGGAGGACGAGGACCTGTTCGTGTCGGCCGCCGCGGGCGGCGTCGGCACGGCGACCGGGCGGTTCGCCAGACTGCTCGGCGCCGGACGGCTCGTGGGCAGCGCGGGCTCGTCGGCGAAGGCCGGACACCTCATGCGGGAGGTGGGCTACGACGCCGTCTTCGACTACCACGACGGGCCCGCCGCCGACCTCCTCGGCAAGGCCGCGCCTGACGGCATCGACGTGTTCGTCGACAACGTCGGCGGCGAGCAGCTGGCCGCGGCGGTGGGAGCGCTGCGCGAGTTCGGGCGCATCGTCCGCATCGGCACGATCAGCCAGTACAACACCCCCGACGCGCCGCCGCCGCGCTTCAACCACGCGGACATCGTGGAGAAGAGCATCCGCATGGAAGGCTTCCTGGTCCGCAACTACCGCGATCTGCAGGACGAGTTGTACGAGTTCGCGGTGCCGCATCTGCAAAGCGGCCGACTCGCCCTGGACGAGACGGTCGTCGACGGTTTCGAGCACATCGTGGACGCGTTCCTGGGAATGCTGCGCGGCGAGAACACCGGCAAGATCATCATCCGGGACCGCACGCAAGCCCCGCGGCGCACCTGCGGTGGGGAGGGCTCCAGTGGTGCGGTGCGATGAGCCGGCGGACGCTGTCCGGGCCCCATGAACCCGGGGCGTAGAGCTCGTACCGGGGGCGGGTTCTCCAGCAGCGGGGTGGACGCCTCCCACAGGCGCTCGATGCCGTAGGTGCCTCGCCGAGGGACTTGCCCGACCGCAGGGAGAAGGGCCCCCGGGCGAGCGCGGGCGGATCTCCTCGGCGATCCTGCCGCCGTGATGCCGCAAGTCTCCGAAGGCCGCCGAGGTCCTGCCGCTGCTCTACCCGCACGGACTGCCCACCCGGAATTTCGTGCCCGCGCCGGAGAGGTCCTCAGCTCCGCCGCCGGACCGTCGTCGGCCACCGTCAGCCGGCCGGCCGCGCAGTGGCAAGCCGACCACCAGGTCCTCAGGGACCGGGACCTCTCACAGACGGACTCGGCGGCGCCCTGAACGCGGAGTGACCAAAGACACCCAGCGGTCCGCCGGCCGGCCGGAGCATGGACAATGGCCGGGCCGCTCCGGGCCGTCGTCCCGAGGTCGAAGCGGGGACAGCGTTCGTGGTTGACGAGAGGCCCGGCGACATGGGTGCACCACCATTGCTAGAGCTCAGCGGCGTCAGCCGGGTCTACGGCAAGCGTACGGCGCTGGCCACCATGAGCCTGCGACTGCGGTCCGGGAAGTGCGTGGCGCTGCTCGGCCACAACGGCTCCGGCAAATCGACGCTGCTGCGCATAGCGGCCGGCCGGGACAAGCCGAGCACCGGCACGGTGACGTTCGACGGCAGGCCGATGAACGAGAACGACCCGGCGGTCCGGGCCCGGGTGGCGGTCGTCGGCGACACCGCGGCCTGTTACCCCGACCTGACCGTGCGCGAGCATCTGCAGCTGGTGGCGGTGGCCCACGGGGTGGAGGACGCCGGCGACTGGATCGGCCACGTACTGGCCGAGCGGAAGCTGACCGACCACGCCGACGCGCTGCCCGGCGCACTGTCCTCCGGGCAGCTCCAGTCGCTGCTGCTGGCCTCCGCGATGGTCCGGCCGCGCGACCTGCTCCTGCTGGACGAGCCGGAACAGCGACTGGACCCCGGCGCGCGGCGGCAGCTGGCCGACCTGATCAAGAAGGAGACCGCGGACGGCGTCGCGGTGCTGCTGGTGACACACCACGGAGAACTGGCCCGGGCGGTCGCCGACCAGGTGCTGGTCCTCAGCGACGGCAAGGTGGTGGCCGACGGCCACCCGGACAAGGTGCTCGCCACCGGGACCGACGGACTGACCTGGCTCGCGGAGACCCCGGACGGTGCCCGGTGACCACCCTCGCCGAGGAGACCGGGGACACCGGGGAGGCCGGGGAGCACTCCGCGGCCTGGTCCGACGAGGACGACTGGACGCGGGAGACGCTGCGGCTGGTCCGCGACCTGCGCACCCCGCACCGCCGCAAGAGGACCAGCCAGATCGCCTACACCGTGTACTGCGTGGCGCTGCTCCTCGCGGTGTGGGGAGGGCTGCCGAGCTTGGGGCTGTTCCTCGAGAAGTCGATGGGCGCCGACTACTCCGGTCACGGACCGGCGATCCTGGCCGCGTTGCCGGCCGGGTCCTGCGCGCTGGGGCTGGGATGGCTGCTGGTCGCCGCCTGGGACGCCCAGTGGCGCGGGCCGGTGGTGCCGCCGCGCGAGACCGTGGACTGGCTGCTGGCCCAGCCGGTGGACGTCGCCCGGGTGCTGCGGCCGTGGTTCTGGGGGTCGGCCGCGATCGCCGGCGGAGCCGGGCTGCTGGTCGCGGCGATCGGCATGATCGCGCTGGGCCTGACGGTCGGTGTGGGGCTGCCGGCCGCGTTCGGCTGGTGCCTGCTGGGCGGCAGCGGTCTGCCGCTGCTGGCGACCGCGCTGGCCACCGCGGTGGAGGGCAGCGAGCGGGTGGCCCGCTGGGCCCGGCTGGCCACTCCGTACGTCGCCATGGCGGTGCTGGCGCTGGTGGCGCAGACCGTGCTGGCGGTGGGCGGTGACCGGCTGCCGGGACTGGAACGGGTGGAGCTGTGGTCCGGGCCCTGGGGCTGGGCCGGGCTGGCCGCGCTGGCCCCCACGCCGGCCGCGCTGCCGGGCGGCTGGGCCGCGGGCGTCCTGCTGGCGGTGGTGGTGGCCGGCGCGCTGGTCGCTGCACACCGCTTCACCGGGTCGCTGCTGTTGTCCGCGGTACGGCGGCGTTCGCGGACCGCGACCGGGGTGATGGCCGCGCTGCGCACGGTGGAGTTCCGCACCGCGCGGCAGGCGGTGGCCGGAGTCACCGGCGGGGGCCGGTCGACGCGCTGGAGGCTGCCGGCGCCACGCCGGCCGGAACTGGCGGTGCCGTGGCGGGACACGCTCGCGTTGCTGCGGACTCCGGGCCGTCTGGGCCGGGCCGTGGTGCTGGGAGTGCTTGCCGTGCTGGGTGCGGTGCTGGCGGCCTCGGCGCACGGCGGGTCGGGCGTGACGGCGGCGCTGGCCTCACTGGCCTTCGGCTACTGGTCGCTGACCCAGCTGATGGAGCCGGCCCGGGTGGAGACCGACGACACGCGGCGCGGGTCGTGGGCGCCCTATCCCTACCGGGGCCTGATGCTGCGGCACACGGCGCTTCCCGTCGTGCTGGGGCTGGTGGGCGCGCTGGTGGCGGCGGGGGTGCTGGCTGCGGAGGGTGCGGGGGCCCGCGCGTTGCTGGCACCGGCCCTGGTGCCGCCGCTGGTGGGCGCTTCGCTGGTGAACGCCTGCCGGGGGGCGACCAAGCACCATCTGCTGATGTCGTCGGCCCAGTCCCCCACGGGCAGCATGGGCCCGGTGCTGTTCCTGGGCTGGTACGGCGCCGGGGCGCTGGCGGCGGTGGTCATGCTGGTCGTCCCGTTCCTGACCGCGCTGCATTCCGGCTCGGGCGCCTCGATCGTCACCGCTGTCGTGGCAGGCGGCCTGGCGACGGTGATCATGGTGCGCTGGGCGGTCACGCGGATCGGGAACCTGACGGCTCCCTTGGCGGACTGACAGGGGTGCGGGCGGCCTGCGCCGCCCGCACCCCTCACGTCAGGTGGTTTCCCGGCGCCCGGCGGGCAGCAGGTCCAGGCCACCGCGTACACCGTCGAAGGTCCCGTGCAGCACCGCCGTGCGGATGCCCTCAGTGGAGCGGCGGCTTGATCAGACCGGCAGCAGGCGGGCGATCAGGGTGCTGAGCTGGTGGGCGTTGCGGCACTCGTGCATCTCGACCAGCTCGGAGTAGGCGAGTGCGGCCGAATCGCCCGTGCCCCACTGGGCGCGGTGCTCGGGGTTCAGCCAGTGGACACGGCGGGCCCGCCTGACGATGTCCCGCACGGCTGGAAGGTTCGGGTCGCTCATGTTCGTCCTGGCGTCACCGAGGACGAAGACCGTGGTGCGCGGGCCGACCGCCTCGCCGTACCGCTCGTCGAACTCGCCCAGCGCCGTGCCGTAGTCACTGCTCCCGTGCCAGCCTGTGAGTGCCGCCTCGGACCTGATGCGCGCGCTCAGGGCCTCGGGGGCGGCCGCGCCGTACTCCAGCAGGCGGGTCACCTCGTCGATCCGGTTGACGAAGGCGAATGCCCTTACCTTGCTGAACTGCTCGTGCAGCGCCTGCACCAGCAGCAGCGTGAAGTTCGAGAAGCCCGACACCGAGCCCGACACATCGCACAGCAGCACCAGTTCGGGGCGAACGGGACGCCGCTTGCGCAGCACGAGCCGCATCGGCACGCCGCCCGTCGACAGTGAAGCCCGCGAGGTCCGCCGCAGGTCGACGGACCCGCGCGCGGCGCTGCGGCGGCGGGAGGCAAGCCGGGTGGCCAGTTTGCGGGCGAGCGGCTGAACCGCCCTGCGGAGCTCCGCCAGCTGGGCCTGCCCGGCGACGAGGAAGTCGACCTGGTCCGCGGTCGGCGCCAGCGCCCGCCGGGCGATCTCGTCGACGGCCCGCCGCTCGGCGACCCGGCGCCGTGCCTCCGTGGCGACCTGTCCGCGGAACGCCTCGATGCGCCGGCGGATCTCGTCCTCCAGCAACCGGTCGGCGAACCCCGCCGGGCCGGTCCGTGCCCGGATGCTGTCGCGCGCGCGGGCCAGGAGTGTCTGGGGCCGGACCCGCTCGAGCGTCTGATACGACGACCATCCCCCCGACGCAGGGGAGGAGCCGTACCCGCCGAATCCGTCGACCGCCTCGGCGGCCAATCGGCCGAGCATCGCCTCGTCGCCCGCGGCGAGGGCGGCCGCGATACGGTCGCGCAGATCACCCAGGTCCGCGGGCGTGTCCGTACTCGGCGCCCCGACGCCGTGAGGAAAGTACAGGTCGAAGACCCCGTCGAACACCGCCCGCTGCCCCGTGCCGTGCAGCAGCGTCGCGGCCAGCCCCTCACGCAGCCGCTCGCGATCGGCCAGGCCGAGCGCCGCCACCGCCTGTGCCGCGTCCACGGTCTCCCCGGTGCCGACGCGGATGCCGTGCGCGCGCAGTGCCGCGACAAGCCCCGTCAAGCGCCCCTCGACACCCGTCGGCGCACTCACAGAGTGTCCAGGTCGAGCTTGGCGGCCGCCTTCGCGATGTCCTCCTGATGCTTGAGGATCACGCCGAGACTGTCGCGCACGACGGTCTCGTCGAGTGTGTCCGCACCGAGCGCGAGGAGCGTGCGCGCCCAGTCGATGGTCTCGGCGACCGACGGCACCTTCCGCAGGTCCATCGCGCGAAGGGCACCGACCACCCGCACCACGGATTCCGTCAGCGACTGCCCCAGCCCCGGAACCTTCAGCCGTACGATGCGCCGCTCCAGCTCCTGGTCCGGAAAGCCGATGTGCAGGAAGAGGCAACGGCGGCGCAGCGCCTCGGACAGCTCGCGGCTGGCGTTCGAGGTGAGGACGACGAACGGGCGGCGTTCGGCGCTGATCGTGCCCAGTTCCGGGATGGTGATCTGGAAGTCGCTGAGCACTTCCAGCAGCAGTCCCTCCACTTCGACGTCGGCCTTGTCGGTCTCGTCGATGAGGAGCACCTTCGGGTCGTTGCCGCGGATGGCGGTCAGCAACGGACGGGCCAGCAGGAACTCCTCGCTGAAGATGTCCGTGCGCGTCTCGTCCCAGGTTTCGTCGCGGCCCGCACTGATGCGCAGGAGCTGCTTGGCGTGGTTCCACTCGTACAGGGCCCGTGCCTCGTCGACGCCTTCGTAGCACTGCATCCGGACGAGCCGTGCTCCGGCGACCTGGGCGACGGCCTTCGCGAGTTCCGTCTTGCCGACCCCGGCGGGGCCCTCCACGAGGAGCGGCTTGCCGAGGCGGTCCGCGAGGAAGACGGTCGTGGCGACCGCGGGCGACGCCAGGTATCCGGTCTCGGCGAGGCGTGCGGAGACGTCGTCGACGGATGTGAACAGCATCGGGGTCTCCAGCTCGGTGAGCACACGTTCGGACGCACTATCTAAGCGCTTGTTCAGCGGTGTGTCACGTGCCCGCCGGCCCCCTCGGGTCCGCCCGCCCCGTGGTCCGTCGCCACTGCTCCGGACCGGTGGGCGAGAAAGAAGCGCTCCCGATGTCCTCGACTCTCCGCAACGGTACGCCGTGCACCTGCGCCCCGAGGACGTGCACGCGGCGCTGCCGCTCGACGTGGGGCCCGCCGCCTCGTCCCCCTGGGATCCGCCGCTCGCCGCGGCCATGGCCCAACTCCGGGTCCACTGTCCCGTCTCAGTGAAGTTTGACCGTTCTCACTGAAGTTTGACCGGTGCCCTGCGTTCGCGGCTGTTGAGGCCGCGAGGGGCGGGGCGACGGTGGCTACACCTGCGCGGGCAATCGGTGATGAGGCCCCGCGTACCCTAGCTGGGCCCTGACCTGCAGTGACTGCTACGCGTCGGGGGTGCCGTCCTCGGTCGTGATGGCGACGGCTGTTCCCTGTACGGCGGTCATGCTGAGAAGCCTCTTAAGGAATCAGCGGCGGGAGGCTGGTGCCATCGGCGCGGCATGCATGTCTCATGCTGCAGGCAAGATCCATACCTTCGTGACCGGCCTCGTGGCCTCACTCGAACCGCGAGGTGTCTCCCGCGCCCCGCCGTACGATCTCTGCCGCGCCGCCGGAGAAGTCGACTACCGTCGTCGGCTCGGTGCCGCAGTCCCCGGAGTCGACCACGGCGTCCACCACGTGATCGAGCCGGTCCTTGATCTCCCAGCCCTGGGTCATCGGCTCCTCCTCGTCCGGCAGCAGCAGTGTGCTGGACAGCAGCGGCTCGCCCATTTCGGCCAGCAGCGCCTGGGTGACCACATGGTCCGGGATGCGCACACCCACGGTCTTCTTCTTCGGGTGCAGCAGCTTGCGCGGCACCTCACGGGTGGCCGGGAGGATGAAGGTGTAGCTGCCGGGCGTGGACGCCTTCACGGCCCGGAACACGTCGTTGTCCACCTGCACGAACTGGCCCAGCTGCGCGAAGTCCCGGCACATCAGCGTGAAGTGGTGCCGGTCGTCGAGGTGGCGGATCGAACGGATCCGGTCCATGCCGTCCCTGCTGCCCAGCCGGCAGCCCAGCGCGTAACAGGAGTCGGTGGGGTATGCGATGAGTGCTCCCGACCGCACCGCGTCGGCGACCTGGGCGATGCTGCGCGGCTGGGGGGTCTCGGGGTGCACGTCGAAGTACTTCGCCATCTGCCGAGCTTATGCCGTACCCGGGTCCGCACTCGCGGGGCCGCGCCCCGTCGTCGCAACTACCGCTTCGGACACGGACAAGACCTGCCACCCACGCTCCTGGAAGCCGCAGCCAGCAGCTGTGTCAGGTGAAACTTCGATGGGACGAACAGCTCAGTCGTCAATCTTCGGTGAGACCGGTGCATCTTCGCTGAGACAGGACAGCCCCGTCGAGGAGGAGGCGGTGCTGGACGTCCTGCTGGACGGCCTCGCGTCGGCAAGGTGAGCGTGGATGCGCCTCAGGGGCGGCACGCCGTGCCGCTCACCTGCGGTGGGGAAGGCTCCAGTGGTGCGGTGCGATGAGCCGCCGGACGCTGTCCGGGCCCCAGGAGCCCGGGGCGTAGAGCTCGACCGGGGGCGGGTTCTCCAGCAGCGGGGTGGACGCCTCCCACAGGCGCTCGATGCCGTCGGAGCGGGTGAACAGGGACTGGTCGCCCAGCATCGCGTCCAGGAGGAGGCGTTCGTAGCCCTCGAGCGCGTGCATGGTGTTGAAGGAGTCGGCGTAGCCGAAGACCATCTCCGCGGTGCTCAGGCGCATGGCGGGGCCGGGTTCCTTCACCAGGAAGGAGGTGGTGATGCGGCCCGGGTCGTCGAAGTCGATCACCAGCGCGTTGCTCCGGGTCTCGGAGCCGCCCCGCGCGGCCAGCGGGAACATGCGCAGGGCCGGTTCCCGGAAGCCGAGCGTCACGACGTGCCGTGCCTCGCCGAGGGACTTGCCCGACCGCAGGTAGAAGGGCACCCCGGCCCAGCGCCAGTTGTCGATCCCGACGCGCAGGGCGACGAAGGTCTCGGTGTCCGAGGCGGGATCCACGCCCGGCTCGGCCCGGTACCCCTCGTACTGCCCCCGCACGACATGGGCAGGGTCGACGGGCTGAAGCGACTCGAAGACCTTCTCCTTCTCGTCCCGCAGGGACTGTGCCTGGAGCGCCGTGGGCGGCTCCATGGCCACGAATCCCAGGAGCTGGAAGAGGTGGGTGACGATCATGTCCCGGAACGTGCCGGTGCCCTCGAAGAACTGGGCGCGGCCCTCGATGCTGATGCTCTCCGGCACGTCGATCTGCACGTGGCTGATGTGGTCGCGGTTCCAGACCGGCTCGAAGAGGCCGTTGGCGAAGCGCAGGGCGAGGATGTTGTCGACCGACTCCTTGCCGAGGAAGTGGTCGATGCGGAAGACCCGGGACTCGTCGAAGACGGCGTGGATGGACGCGTTGAGCGCGCGGGCCGAGGCGAGGTCCGTGCCGAAGGGCTTCTCCACGATCACCCGGGCGTTGTCGGAGAGTCCGCTCGCCCCGAGCGTCTCGATCACGGAGGTGAAGGCGCTCGGCGGCACCGCGAGGTGGAACAGGCGCCGCGGGCTGCCCCCGATCGGCTGCTCGGCCTCCCGTACGGCCGCGAGCAGCGGCCCGGCGGCGCCGGGATCGCACGCACCGAACGACAGGGCGGCCTCGAACTCCTCCCACGCGCGGCCCTGGGGCTTGGAGCGGCCGAACTCGGCGACCGCGTCACGGGCGTGCTTGCGGAAGTCCTCGTCGCTCAGCGTGCTCTTGGCGGGCGCCGAGCCGACGATCCGGTAGCGGGCCGGCAGCAGCCCCGCCTTGGCGAGGTGGAAAAGACCGGGCAGCAGCTTGCGGCGGGCGAGGTCGCCGGTCGCGCCGAACAGCACCACCACGTGGTCCTCGGGGACCGGACCGTGACCGGGTGAGGGGGAACGATGGGACACGGCGCCTTCACCCGCTCTTCTCGGCGTGGCCGCCGAACTCGCCGCGCATCGCGGACAGCACCTTGTCGCCGAACTCGCCGAGCCCGCGCGAGGCGTACCGCTCGGCCAGCGAGGCGCTGATGACGGGGGCGGGCACGCTCTCGTCGATCGCCGCCTGGACCGTCCAGCGGCCCTCTCCGGAGTCCGAGACCCGGCCGGTGAACTGGTCCAGCTGCGGCGAGCGGGCCAGCGCGTCGGCGACGAGGTCGACCAGCCAGGAGCCGATCACCGAGCCGCGCCGCCACACCTCGGCGACCTCGGCCACGTCGATCTCGTACTGGTACGCCTCGGGCTCGCGCAGCGGCGCCGTCTCGGCGTCGACGGCCCTGCGGCCGAGCCCCGCGTCCGCGTGCCGGATGATACTGAGGCCCTCGGCGATGGCGGCCATCATCCCGTACTCCACCCCGTTGTGGACCATCTTCACGAAGTGGCCGGCCCCGCTCGGCCCGCAGTGGAGGTAGCCCTCCGGCGCGGTCCCGTCGGACCTGGTCCTGCCGGGCGTGGGCTCGGCGTTCCCGCGGCCGGGCGCGATGGTGCGGAAGATCGGGTCCAGCCGCGCGACCGGCTCGTCCTCACCGCCGATCATCAGGCAGTATCCGCGCTCGAGCCCCCAGACGCCGCCGGACGTGCCGCAGTCGACGTAGTGGATCCGATGCGGGGCGAGCTGCCGGGCGCGGGCCATGTCGTCGCGGTAGTACGAGTTGCCGCCGTCGATGACGGTGTCGTCGGGGTCCAGCAGCGCGGTGAGCTCGTCGAGCGTCGACTGCACGACCCCCGCCGGGAGCATCAGCCACACGTTGCGGGGCGGCGCGAGCTTCTCCACGAACTCCTGGAGCGAGGCGGCGGCCGTCGCCCCCTCCTTCTCCAGTTCCAGCATGGCGTCGCGGTTGAGGTCGTGGACGACGCATGGATGGCCGTCGCGCATCAGCCGGCGCACGAGATTGGCGCCCATGCGTCCGAGGCCGATCATGCCGAGTTGCACGGGTGAGTCGGTGGCCATCGTCGGTTTCCCCGTTCCTCGGCGGCCTTCACGGGCTGAAGGTCCTGTCGTCCCTCACCTCAGGGCGGTTCCATGGGAATCTACCGAACTCGGACATATGGTGCGATGAAAGGAGCGCCGTCCATGGGGCGGGATGCGACGGCTTTGACCTGCGATTCCCCTGCGCGCCGGGGGCTCCGCCAGGTGAGGAACGCCGCTGCCGCGCTGCGCCGTCCCGGTGACGCACCCGTTGCCGCGCGCAGCGGTACGCGTCAGCGCGCGACGGCGCAGTTCCGCCAGACCGTGGCCAGGGCCCGGGGGATCTGCGGGATCGCGCGGCAGCCGCTCTCGCTCGCGGGGAAGCCGTCGGTGGCGACGTAGGCCCAGTTGGTTCCCGAGGTGGCGCGGAAGTACTTCATGGCGCTGCCCTCGTCCTGCAGGTTCACCAGCTCGCCCTCGGTCGCACCCTGGGTGGGCTGGAACCGGGTGGCGGCGTAGCGGACGGTGCCGCACTGGCCGAAGAAGAACCGCTGCGGCTCCGGCTCGATGTGCACGAAGCGCGGGAAACCGCGCTGGTACGCCCGCGTCACCGCGGCCTTGACCTCACCGCTGACGGTCAGGTTGCGGCAGCCGGGGACGGAGGCGGGCGCCTGCCGGGTGCTGGGGGAGGTCGCGGGGGCGGTGGAGCGGGGCGACGGCGTGGTGGCCGAGGGGGACGTGGCGGAATCGGACGGCTGGGCCGAGGGAGAGCCGGACGCCGATGCCTGTGCCGTGACCGACGCGTCCGGCGAGGGCGAAGTGGCCGGACCGGCGGCGGAGTCGGACCCGGAGGAGTCGCTGCACCCCGTCAGCAACAGGATCCCGCCCAGCAGTGCGGCCGCCATTGAGACACCTCTGAATCCGGACAACGTGACGCTCCTCCTCGGTCGATGAACCTCATGCGCACCCCGCCGTGCCCCACAGCCGGTGATCCGCTCACCCCTCACTACTCCACCGCGCCGCGGGTGGGTTGCACAGGCGGCCGGATCAACGATTGCAATTCCGCATACGCGTACGCCGTGCAGCCATATGTCGGGATCAGGTGCCCGGCCCCCGCGGGGCCAAGGGGGACACCTTCCGCTGGTTGTTTGCGTTTGCTTTAACTGCGTTCACCTCCGCTGGCCAAGATCCGCCAGGGGCATGCCACCTCTCGGCACCGGCGTTCCCCTCACCTTGTGGCGATCGGAAGGACAGCTGGTGATACGGCCAACACAGCGGCTCAGACGGCCCGGTGGCGGATCGGCGGGGCAACGGCTCGTGGGAGTGGCGCTCGCCGCGCTGCTCCTGCTGAGCGGGAACCTCACCGGGGCGTACGCCGAGACGGCGACGCAGGAGCGCACACCGGGGCACGGCGGGTCGGCGGACGCCACGAGCCTGCCGGCGCTCACCCCCGGGGACGGCGCGTACCTGGAGGGCACGGAGAAGGTCGCGGCCACGCCCACGCTGGCCGGTGACTCCGTCACACGGCTCGCGGTCGACGGCAAGGCCGTCGACGCGGAGCGGACGGTCGGGACCTCCCGGCTCAGCTTCGACGTCGGGTCCAACTCGACGGAGGCCCGGTACCACAACTACGTACTGGTCAACGGCGACTACCGCGCCGACATCGGCGACCTCGTCAACCAGCGCGGCACGATCGAGATCCCCAACGACGAGCTGGTCAAGGGCGAGAACACGGTCGAGATCCTCGCCGGTACCGTCGACAGCTCCTGCGGCACCAACTTCGACGACTTCGTGCTCTCCGACATCAGCCTGGACCTGCTCGGCGAGGTAGCGGACGGCGAGGAGAACGAGTACACGTACTCCTTCGGCGACGGCAGCTGCGGCACCAACACCACGCTGCTCACCAAGGCCACGCTGACCTTCTTCGTCCTGGGCGACCCGCAGCGCACCACCGGCCTGCGCGCCGACCTGGACACCGCCGGGCTCGCCAACGGCACGCACGCCCTCACGGCGACGACGACCTCGGGCAAGACCGTCAAGAACACCGTGACGGTGAACAACGCCCCCGCGGGCGCCCCCCGGCTGCTGCCCAAGGACGGCACGCTGGTGAAGGGCCGCCAGCCGGTCTTCGCGAACTTCCCCGCGGGCACCGAGGGCGAGCCGACGACGCTCACCGTCGACGGCAAGGAGCCCGCCACCGCCGCCAGTCTCGGCAACGGCGCGGCCACCTTCTCCTTCGACGTCGGGTCGAACTCGATCGACGACAAGTACGACAACCACCTCCTGGTCAACGGCAAGCGCATCGACCTGGGCGGCACGTGGGTCAGCCAGCGCGTCGACATCGCCGTCCCCGCGCGCTTCCTGGTCCCCGGTGACAACACGATCACGGTCGTGACCAGCGCCTACAAGGAGAGCTGCGGCAACAACCGCGACGACTTCGACATCTCGGGGCTCACGCTCGCCCTCGACGGCGGCACCGTCACCGGTCACGGCATCGCCGACTCGTACGCCATGGGCGACGGCAGCTGCGGCAACAGCGACACCCGCCTGCGCGAGGCCGACCTGCACTGGACGATCGACGCCCCGGCCGTGCATGTCTCGCCGACCCTGGGCTCCGGCAACGCGACCCTCGGCTTCACCGTGGGCACCAACTCGATCGAGGCCCGCTATCAGAACCACATCGTGGTCAACGGCCAGAAGCAGGTGCTCGACGCCGACTTCGTCGGTCAGCACGTCGGCCTGACGTTCCCCAACGAGTGGCTCGTGCCCGGCTGGAACACGATCGACTTCGTCACAGGCACCTTCCCGACCTCCTGCGGCGACAACCGTGACGACTTTGCCGTCTCCGACATCACCCTGACCCCGGCGAACGGCACCGCCGCCGGCCGGATGCTCAAGGGCTCGTACGGCCTCGGCGACGGCAACTGCGGCGACAACGTCAACCCGCTCACCGAGATCGACCTGGAGTTCTTCGTCGACGGCCCCGCCCAGGGCCTGTACGCCGACCTCGACACCGCGAAGACCGCCGACGGCAAGCACACCCTGGCCGCGACGTCGAAGAGCGGCAAGACCGCGACCCGTTTCCTGGTCACCGACAACTCCGCTCCCACGGTGGCGTCCAGCGTCCCCGCCGCCGGGCAGCGGATCACCGCCTCGGTCGTCCTCGACGTGCGGCTCCAGGACCTGTCCGGCGTCGTGAAGGGCCCGGACGTCACGCTCGACGGCAAGCCGGTCGAGCCCGGCGCCGCGGTGGGCCCCGGCCTGTCCGCAGGCGAGCACACGCTGAAGGTCTCCGGCACCGACGGCCTCGGCAACACCGGCACCCGCGAGGTGACGTTCACCTCCGCCGGCATCCCCGACGCCCCCGCCGACCTCACCCCGAAGTCCGGCACGACCGACGCGGGCGGCAGCGTGAAGCTGTCGGCCCAGGTGGCCGAGCCCGATGGCGGTGACGTGACCGCCACGTTCTCCGAGACCGAGATCATCACCCCGGACCAGGTGTACCAGGGCACGGCGACGTCCGTCCCCACCACGCTCGAGGTCAAGGGCGAGAAGAAGGTCAAGGCCGCCGGCCTCGCGCCCGCCGACGGCAGGACGCTGCCCGCGCCGGCCGGCCCGGACGTCACCTTCCAGCGGTACGACGTCAAGGTCAAGGGCCACGTGGACGCGCCGGTTCTGCGCTGGGAGGGCGTCATCGACCCCGAACGGCTCGCCGCGCTGCGCGTGTGGAACACCAGGACCGACGCCTGGGACGTCCTGACCAGCGCCCGCGGCGCCGTCGAGGGCAACACCGTCCTGACCGCCGTCGTCGACCGGAAGTACGTCGACCGGCAGCAGGTCCACGTCATGGTGACCGGCGAGGACCCGTTCGCCGACGACATCGACGCCGGTGACCCGAACCGCTTCGCCGACCCCGGCTCGTACGACTTCTCGATCGTCCACTACACCGACACCCAGTACCTCTCCGAGGGCGCGGTGGAGCAGGAGACGCCCGAGGAGCGCGCGGTGTGGGAGAAGGCCTACGGCGACGTCTCCCGCTGGATCGCCGCCAACAAGGAACAGCGCAAGATCGCCTACGTCGCCCACACCGGCGACATCATCGAGAACAACATCCGCAAGCCCGCCGACGAGGCCACGCAGCGCCAGATCACCGGCGAGCTGGAGCTCTCCTCCAAGCAGCAGAAGATCCTCGACGACGCGGGGATCCCCAACGGCGTGATCGCGGGCAACCACGACAACCAGTCGGGCACAGAGAACGGCCCCGGCGCGATCTACAACAAGTACTACGGCCCCGACCGCTACCAGGCCCTGTCCAAGGGCTGGAAGCACGCCGAGTACGGCGGCCCCTGGCGGCCCGGCGACAACCAGAACCACTACGACCTGTTCTCCGCCGGCGGCCTCGACTTCGTCGTGGTCGGCCTGTCCTACGGGGTGACCCGCGAGGAGGCCGAATGGGCCGACTCCGTCTTCAAGCGCTTCCCCGGCCGCAACGGCATCCTGCTCTCGCACGACTACCTTGCGCCGAGCGGCAACCCGGACGGACGCGGCGCCCCGTTCTCCGCGCCCGACGGTTCGATGCTCTACAAGACGGTGGTCCAGGACAACCCGAACGTGTTCCTGATCCTCGCCGGTCACGAGCACGGCGTCGGCACCAACGTGAAGCCCAAGGTCGGCGAGGTTGAGCACGACGTCGTCGAGCTGCTCGCGGACTACCAGTTCTACACGGTCTCCGCGGACCGGCTCGGGCTCACCGAGATCGGCGGCTACCAGCCGGACGACCAGCTCCAGTTCGGCGCGAGCTTCTTCCGGATGCTGCAGTTCAACGTGAAGCGGTCCGAGGTGACGGTGGACACCTACTCGCCGCTGCTCGACGAGTTCGGCGCCACTGAGTACGACACCGACCACCGCTACGACGGCACCGAGGACAACATGGTGCTGCCGGTCGACCTCACCAGCCGCAAGACGGCCTTCACGACCGACTCGCTGGCGCTCTACGACCCCGTGAGCGTCATCGGCAAGGCCAAGGCCCGTTCCGGCGAGGTCGCCTCGGTGACCTGGCGGGGGCTCAAGCCGGGCACGACCCACGCCTGGTTCGTCACGGTGCGCTCCACCGGCGGCGGTGTCAGCGCCTCCGAGCCGAGCGTCTTCGTGACCAAGGACGCCCACGGCCGCCC
This sequence comes from Streptomyces sp. PA03-5A, assembly GCF_033792725.1. NCBI lineage: Bacteria > Bacillati > Actinomycetota > Actinomycetes > Kitasatosporales > Streptomycetaceae > Streptomyces > Streptomyces sp. PA03-5A. The sequence goes on from NZ_JARAVL010000007.1 coordinate 23,108, forward strand.
CGGCACGTGGGGACCGGACGCGCCCGCGTACCCGTGGTTCGCGCCGTCCACCGGCCGGCGGTGACCGGCTGACACGCCGGTAGGACCGCAGGCCCGCCCACGCCCGCCGTTCGCCCCCCCCACCCAGAGGACCGACCTCATGCGTTCCACCCCCGCGCCCCGGCCCTTCGCCGTGCTCCTCGCGGCCCTCGTCGCCGTGCTCC
>NZ_JARAVL010000007.1:23406-306753 GCF_033792725.1 Streptomyces sp. PA03-5A
CGCCCGCCGTTCGCCCCCCCCACCCAGAGGACCGACCTCATGCGTTCCACCCCCGCGCCCCGGCCCTTCGCCGTGCTCCTCGCGGCCCTCGTCGCCGTGCTCGCCGCGGCCCTCGCCTCCGCCGCACCGGCCGCCGCGCACGACGCGACCTCGAGGGCGTACGTCGAGGTGAAGGGCACCGGAAGCCACGTGGAGGCAACCCTCGACCTCGAGTACGACCTGCTCATGAAGTCGGCCTGGCTGTACGAGGAGGCCTACGGCGCGAAGGGCCGCACCGAGCAGCTGCACCAGCTCAAGACCAACGCCGACGCGGTGCACGAGTACGTCACCGGGCGCTTCGCCGTCGGCCACGAGGACGCCGCCTGCTCACCCCGCCCCGCCCGCGACGCGGACGTCCACACCCGCGGCACCCGCCCGTACGCCGTCCTCACCCTGGTCTACGACTGCCCGGGCGGCGCCGGCGGCACGTACACCGTCTCCAGCGCCCTCTTCCCCGACGCCGAGAGCTTCGTGCACAGCACGCAGACGATCGTCCACTACGACATCGACGGCCGGCGGGGCTCCCAGGTGCTGACGGCCGCCGAGCCCACCCTGGAGACCACCGGGCACCACGAAACCCGGCAGATCACCGACTTCTTCCTGCTCGGCATGGAGCACCTGCTGTTCGGCCTCGACCACATCCTCTTCCTGCTCTCCCTGCTCATCGGCGCCCGCGGCCTGCGCGACGTCGTCCTCGCGGCGACCGCCTTCACCGCCGCGCACAGCGTCACCTTCCTGCTGGCGGCCATGGGCCTCGTCCATGTGCCCGGATCGGTCGTCGAGCCGGTCATCGCCGCCTCCATCGCCGCCGTGGCCCTCGCGGGGCTCCTCCTGCGCGACCGCGAGGCCACCGGCCGCTGGCGGCTCCCGGTCGTCTTCCTCTTCGGCCTCGTCCACGGCCTGGGCTTCGCGGGCGCCCTCGGCATCGAAGAGAGCTGGTCCTGGGAACTGCTGCTGTCGCTGCTCAGCTTCAACGTCGGCATCGAGGCCGTGCAGCTCGGCATCATCGCGGTCACGTTCCCTCTGCTGGCCCTGCTGCGCCGCACCCCCGCCCACCGCTGGGCGCTGCCCGCGATGACGGCTCCGATCGTGGTCGTGAGCGTGTACTGGTTCTGCGAGCGGGTGGCCGTGCCGGCGTGACGGGGTGCGGCCGCCGGGTCGGTTGCCCGGAAGCGGTCAGGCCTCCAGGCGGACGGGCATCAGGACCGAGAAGGCGCCGTCGTCCTCCGCCCGGCGGATCGTCAGGGGCGCCGTGGGTGCGCCGAACTCCAGCACCAGCTGGTCTCGGGCCCCGGCGGCGAGGGCCTGGAGGAGGTACTCGCGGTTGACGGCGACGTCGTCCGGGCCCTCATCGCCGTCCTCGCACACGCTCACCGTGCCGTCGCCCGCCACCGTGAGCACGCTGATGTCGGGGGACTTCCCGTCCTGCTCCCGCGCCTCACCGGGGCGGACGGGCCCGGTCTCCAACGCTGCGCGGAGCGCCGGGACCTCGACGAGGACGCGCCGGCCCTCCGGCAGGCGCACGATGCGGCGGTAGTCGGGGAAGTCGTGGTCGAGACAGCGGCCGGCCGCCTGACGGTCGCCTGCCGCCAGGGCGACACGGTCACCGTCCACCGTGAGCTCGACGGACGCCTCGCCGCCGGCCAGGAGCGCCCGCATGGCGTCGGCGAGCGGGGACGGCACGACGACCTGGCGGCGGGGCCCGTCGTGCCCGGTGGCAGCGGTCTGCGCGACGGCCATCCGGTACCGGTCGGTGGCCACGACATGGAGCGTCCCGCCGTCGATGTCGAACAGGACACCGCCGAGCACCGGCAGTTCGGGGTCGGTCCCGGCGGCGAAGCGGACCGCGTCGAGTGCGGCGGCCAGGCCCGGGACGGGGACGGCCAGGCGGACGGTGGCGGAGGCGAGGGATGAGGACATGGGGTTCTCCTTGCGGTCGAGTAGGGCGCGGATCGCGGAGAACTCGACGCGGGCGTCGGACAGACCCCGTTCGAGACGGCGCAGTTGCGCCTGCAGCAGTTTCCTGACCAGGTCGGTATCGGCACTGGACCAGCCGGCCAGCACCAGGCGGATGTCCGCCAAGGGCATGCCGGTCCGGCGCAGCCGTGCCAGCAACCGGGCCTCTTCGAGCTGCTCGGGGCCGTACCAGCGGTAGCCGCTCGACGGTTCCACCCGGGTTGGGACCAGGACCCCGGCGCCGTCGTAGAACCGCAGCGCGCTCACGCCCAGGCCACTGTCCCGGGCCAGCTCACCGATACTGCGCATGTCGTTCTCCACACCCGGGACTCTGCCCCCTCCACCAGGTCGAGGGTCAACCCGCCTGCCCGGAGGGGCCGCGCCAGGCCCCCCACCAGACCGGCAGGTCGGCGGGTTGAACGGGGCGTGACGTCCGGCACCGGGGAAGGGACGTGGTTCTTCACCCGCCCGTCACGCGCCGGCCAGCGGGCCCGACCACGATCGTGATCGTTCCCGAAAGCCGTTCCCAGGAGGACCCCCGTCATGCTGCGCCGGACCCTGTCCGCACTCGCCGTCGTCTTCGCGCTCTCCGCCACCACCGGCACCGCCGCCGCCACTACGGGCAAGGCCCCGGCCGCCGAGGGCCGCGGCGCGCGCGTGCTGGACGTGATGACGTTCAACATCCACCACGCCCAGGGCACCGACGACGTGCTCGACGTCCCGCGGATCGCGGACGTCGTCCGCAGGAGCGGCGCCGACGTGGTCGGGCTGCAGGAGGTCGACAACCACTACTCCGCGCGCAGCGACTGGGCCGACCAGGCCGCCGACCTGGCGAAGCTGCTCGGCTACCACGTCGTCTTCGGCGCCAACATCGACAACGCGCCCCCGGCCGGCAGCGGCCACCGGATCCAGTACGGCACCGCGATCCTGTCCCGCTACCCGATCACCGCGTCGGAGAACACCTGGCTGTACAAGTCGCCCGGCCAGGAGCAGCGCGGACTGCTGCACGCCACCTTGAACGTGCGCGGCAAGGCCGTCCACTTCTACTGCACCCACCTGGCCGCCAGTTCGCAGACCGACCGCCTCCAGCAGACCCCGCAGATCGTGGACCTGATCGGCGACAGGGAGCCCGCCGTCCTCGTCGGCGACTTCAACGCCCTGCCGGACGCCCCCGAGTCGCAGCCGCTGCAGTCCCGCTACACCGACGCGTGGGCCCGTTCGCTGCACGGCCGTGGTGACGGCGCGACCTACCCCGCCGAGGCCCCGACCGAGCGCATCGACGCCATCTACACCACCGACGAGGTCAAGCCGCTCGTCACGCGCGTGGTGCAGGCCGACCCGACGGCCTCCGACCACCTGCCGCTGATCAGCAAGGTCCTGGTCACGCCCTGATCAGGAGCCGGGGCCCAGCCGTTCGACGACCGAGCGGAGCTGGTCGCGGTCGAGCTCGTAGACGGTCTCGCCTGCCCGTGGGTCGCGTGCGTGGAGCACGTGGAACAGCGGGGCGTACGGTCCGCCGAGGTCGACGAGGGTCGCCGAGGCCCCGCGTACCGCCCGCTCGGTGCCCTGCGGGCCGGAGAGGTCGATGCGGCTGAGGACCCCCGGGGTCACCCACACCGGGACCGACCCGAGGTGGCCGAAGAGCTGCAGATGGAAGTGGCCGCACAGGACGAGCCGTACGTCCGTGCCGCGTACGGCGTCCGCCAGTTGGGCCCCGTCCTGCAGCCCGAGGGCCTTCTGGGTCGCGACGTCGAGGGTGACGGGCGGGTGGTGGAGGACCACCACGGATCCGTGCGGCGCGGGCTCGGCCAGCACCTCGCGGAGCCAGCCGAGCTGGCGCGGGCCGACCCGGCCGTACACCTTGCCGGGGACGAGCGAGTCGAGCGTGATGAAGCGGTGGCCGCCGATCACGCTCACGGCGGCCCGCTCGCCCTCCGGGGAGTCGACGACCGCGGTCGCCAGGTCGTCTCCGTCGGCTCCCAGGTGGCCGCTGCCCAGCACCTTGGCGAAGGCGCCGCGCTCGTCGTGGTTGCCGGTGCAGAACACCACGGGCGCCCGCCTGCGCGCGGCGAACTCCCGCACCATCTCGCGTGCCGCGGCGTACGCCTCCGGGGAGCCGTCGTCGGCGACGTCGCCGCTGACGACGACGGCGCCGACGTCCGGGACGGAGTCGAGGGCCGCGAGCATCCGGCGCAGGGACTCCCGTGCGTCGATCCCGCGGGAGTTGGGCCCGTCGACGGGGCCGATGTGGATGTCGGACAGGTGAAGGATCCGCATCCCGACCACGGTACCCACTGTCTGACGCGGCGTCACCGGGGCCGGGCGCGGGCCTCAAGCGTGTCGGCGGGTGCTCACTTCAGGGGCTCCAGGCAGAGCGTGAAGTCCCGGCCGGAGCCGCCCTGGGTGTACCGCCGGTAGGCGTCGTCGCAGGTCCCGTCTGTCCCGGACTGCCGGTCGACGACCTTGAACTGGGCCTTCGCGTCACCGCAGTCCACGATCTCGAACTCCGGGTCCCCGACGGAGATCACGCCCGTGGCCGCCGCGTTCCCGGCGTGCAGGCAGTCGCCCGCGTCGGCGGTCGCGGCGCCCCCGAACCAGGTGGTGTAGCCGCCGTAGACCACGAAGCCGAGCACGACGAGCCCGACGACTCCCCTGACGATGCCCTTGACGCCTATGCGGCGTGCGGGCGCGGGCGCCGGAGGGCCGGGCACGCTGTACGGGTTGCCGGCCGGGGCACCGTACGGCGCGGGCGGCTGCTGGTTGTACGGGTTGGTGCCGGGCGGCGGTGGCGGAGTGCTCATCGCGGTTCCCCCTGGATCTCGTAAAGGCAAGGTCAAGTAGCCGGTGGAAGTTACCACCGGGACCTGCGCGGGGGACCGGATCACCGGAAATCTGTGGCCTTGACGTGACCGTTGGCCACGTCGGCGAGGCACGGCAGGCGCTCCGGGGTCCCGACACCGGTGGACGTCGCTTTTGTCAAGCCCCGAATTCCAGGGGCGTGACGCGACGCACCGGGCCGGGCTCAATGGAGGCATCGGTTCACGCAGAACGGGTGGCCCTCCCGGAACCATCCGGGTTTCCTGTCATCCCTCAGCAAGGAGAATTCTCATGGCCCGCACACCTCGTTCCCGGCGTCTGGCGATCTTCACGGCCTCCGCGGCCCTGGCGGCAGGGGGCGCCCTGATCCCCACCACGGCGTTCGCCGCTCCCGCGTCGGCGCAGACAAGCGCCGTGTCCACCCAGGCACCCCAGCAGCAGACGAAGACCACCGGCTACGGCGGCGACAGCGATTGCTGGGAGTCCGACTACGAATATTGGGAGTACACGGAGTACTGGGACTACACGGATTCCTACGACTACTACGACGGGTACTGGGTTTACTACTGATCCACGGCTGCCCGAAGACACGCGGGTGCCGGCCCGGCGGTGGAGACCGCCGGGCCGGCACCCGTCCTCCGCTGAGGCGGCCTCGACGTGGCCCGCCTTGCGTACGGGCCGACCCCTCCGGCCGCCCGATGCCCTCACGGCATGCGGGCCTGCGCGACCCGGCGCAGAAGGAGATGCGGATATCCGGCCATCCAAGCGACTGGCTCATGCCGGACGGCTGGCCGTCGCGGAAGAAGGCGTCTCAACTCGGGTCGGCGCTCGGGAGATGGCGGCCGACAGCCAGGAAGGCATCTGACGCCTGGCTGCCCGCGCCCGGCGCACCGGATGGTGCGCCGGGCCGCCGGCGGTTTACCACCAGATGACGACGTATCCGGGGCCGCCGTTCTCGCCGAGGGCGGGGAGGCCGATGGTGCGTGCGCCGCCTGATCCGCCGATGCCTGCGCCCTGGGGTGCTGGCTGGATGATGCCGTCCACCGCAGGACGGCCTCCCTGGCCACCCGGCTCACCGATCGGACCAGTGAGGGTGCCGTTTGCGCCGTTGTTGCCTTGGCGGACTGTGCCCTGGCCGGGGCAGGAGGCTGTGCCGCCGGCGCCACCGGGAATGAGCCCCCGCGCGCCGCCTTCGGCAGTCACGATGTCGCCTAGCCCGTTGTCCACCGTGCTTGGTGTGCCGGGGAAGCCGCTCGCAGGCCCGCCCGCGCCTCCTGTGCCGACGTCTACCACGACCGGTGTACCAGACTGGACGGGAAGGACGCACCAGGCGAATCCCCCGGCGCCGGCACCGGCTCCGGTGCGGGCGAAATCGCCTCCCTCACCGCCCCCGCCGGCGCCCCATGCCTGCACGAAGACCGTGGTGACGTCGGCGGGCGGCATGAATTGACCGTCGCTCTGGAAGTCCATCAGGCCGTGGGCGGGGGCGACACCGGGCAGGCCCTGGGGTCCGGCGGGTCCGGCGGGTCCGGCGGGTCCGGCAGGTCCCTGCTGGCCGGTCTCGCCCGGAAGTCCCTGCGGCCCGGCGGGTCCAGCAGGTCCAGCAGGCCCCTGCGGGCCGGGAGGTCCAGGCGGGCCGGGAGGTCCGGGAATGCCGGGGCGGCCCGGGTGACCATAGCCCGGGCGGCTGGGGCAGTAACCGGGGAAGTACGGGAAGAGAAAGCACGGATCAGCGAGGCCGGCTTGAGCGTCAGGCTTCACGGCGGCAGCCTCGCCACCATCGGCGTACGCGGCGCCCGTCAGAGCACTGGACGCCAGGGCCACGCTCGCGGCCGCCGTCAACAGCGCCCGAGGTATGGCTATTCGAGACAACATGTCACCTCCAGGAAGGGGCCCCGCAGCGGGCGGCAGCCGCCGCTATCTGTCATTGACGGCAGCGAGCCACCCGCAAGAATTGCCCTGCATAATTCGACGTGCACTTTCAGTAGCCGACCGAGTGACCCCCGGGACAGCCCCCTGAAGACGCGGCGCCCGGCGCGCCAGGTGGTGCGCCGGGCCGCCTGCGGTCTACCACCAGATGACGACGTATCCGTCGCCGCCCGCCGCACCTGGAGCGTCGGTGTCGCTGCCGCCGTCGCCGCCCTCGCCCGCACCGGTCGGTGCTGGCTGGACCACGCCGTCCACCGCGGGGCGGCCGCCCTGGCCCGGGGCGCCCGGTAGCGGGTTGCCCTCCTGGCCGTCCGCGCCCGTGCGGACGGTGCCCTGCCCGGGACAGACGCCCGTGCCACCGCTTCCCCCGATGAGCAGCGACGCGCCCCCGCCGCCGCTGGCCGACACGACGCCGCCCAGGTTGTTGTCCACAACGGTCGGCGTGCCCGGAGAACCGTTGGCCGGGCCGGCGCCACCGGCGCCGCCGGCGCCGACGTCCACCGCGACCGGTGTGCCCGGCTGGACGGTGAGGACGCACCAGGCGAAGCCGCCGGCGCCGCCTCCGGCGCCGGTGATCGCGCCGCCGCCTACGGCTCCGCCCCCGCCGGCGCCCCATGCCTGGACGAAGACCGTGGTCACCGCGGCGGGCGGCACGAACTCGCCGTCGTCGTCGAAGTCCACCAGGCCGTGGGCGGGGGCGACACCGGGCAGGCCCTGGGGTCCGGCGGGTCCGGCGGGTCCGGCGGGTCCGGCAGGTCCCTGCTGGCCGGTCTCGCCCGGAAGTCCCTGCGGCCCGGCGGGTCCAGCAGGTCCAGCAGGCCCCTGCGGGCCGGGAGGTCCAGGCGGGCCGGGAGGTCCGGGAATGCCGGGGCGGCCCGGGTGGCCGTGGTGGCCGGGGCGGCTCGGGCAGTACCCGGGGAAGTAGGGGAAGAGGAAGCACGGGTCGGCGAAGCCTGTTTCGGCACCAGGCTTTGCGGCGTCAGCTCGGCTGCTGTCGGCGTTGCCCCCGTATGCGGCACCTGTCAGAGCGCAGGACGCCAAGGCCACGCTCGCGGCCAACGTCCACAACCGCGGACCACCTGGGCGCCGCCGTGTGGGCGCCTGAAGCAGGGCTGTTCGGGACAACACGTCACCTCCGGCAAGGGGGGCCCGCAAGGCGCGGCTGACGCCGCTCACCAGGAGAGAGGAACTGTCGGAGACAGCGGCGAGCCCACAGAAAGAATCACTCTGCGCAGCATGTCGCGCACATTAAGTAGCCGACCGGGTGATCGCCCGGCCTGGTGTCGCGGCGCGGCCGGGCTCGCCTGACCAACCGGCGCCCGCGGCGGATGTGCCCGGACCGCGACAGCGAGCCTGCAGGAGGGGGTGAGTGAGCGGCATCGGGACCTGCGCAAAGCGCCCGCCTCCACCGCTGGGACGGGCGCTTCGGGTGCGCCGGGCCCGTTTCACGCCGGGCCGATGGCCACCGCCGGCACGGGTGATCAACCCGTGCCGGCGCAGACCGTACTGTCATACAGCCTGCACTTACGGAGACCGGACAGCCCGCCGGTGTGTGACAACAAGCTGGCAGCGCAGGCGATCTGACGCCCTGCGTCGTCATCCGGGGCCTTGCAGCAACGTCCGGTTTGTTTGAATCCCAGGTGTCTCGGACCCGGTAGCGCCGCGCCCGAAGTGGAACCCAGGCGGAGAGATCGGCTACAGCAGCGGCTTCGATGATGTCCCGGTTCGCCGAGGTCGAAGCGGGTTCGTCCGCCACACGTCAGCGCACCGTGTCGGGCAGGAGGCCCTCCTCGCGGAACTGCGTGCGAGACAGACGCGTGCCAGTTCGACGACACCCACACCGTCGCCGGGATCGTCACTGTCGGCATGAACGCCCGCGGCATGTGGTTCTGCGGCGCCGCCGGGCCGTGGCTGTCGGAATGGGACCGGCGCGTGTTCCAGGGCTGCCAGCCCAGCTACCACATGAAGAAGGGCGGCAACGGGCGTTGGCAGCTCCGCGCCGTCCTTTCCGTCCCCGTCCCAGGGCACTCCTCGCCGCTGGTCGCTACAGCAGTCGCCGAGCGCGCGAACCTCGCCCTCGCCGCCTCCGCCGCCCTCGCCCAGCCCGAGGCCGCGCCCGGGCACCCGGACGTAGCGCCCGGACACGACACCGGCACCGCACCCGCGCCCACCGACCAACCCGTGACCGACATCGCCGCCCTGGCCGCCGCCCTCGTCGGACGGCGGCCTGGTCGACGCCCTCACCGCCGCCATGGCGCGCCGCGACGAGGGGCGCCGCGCCGAAGTCGACGCCCTGGCCTCCCTCGTGGCCGGCCCCGCCCGCACCACTGCCAGCGAAGGAGCCCAGTAATGCCGTGCTCGTGCCAGTCCAAGCGAGAGCAGTTCGAGGTCGTCGCTACGAGCGGCAAGGTCGTCTTCACCTCCGGCAACAAGGCCACGGCCGAGACCGTCGCCACGCGTTACCCGGACAGCGTCCGCAAGAAGGCGCCGGCCGGAGCCAAGACTGCCGCCCAGGCCGGCGGCTCCTGACCGGACGGGCCAGGCGCCCCGGACGGCGTGCCGGGCCCGGTCGCGGTCTACCACCAGATGACGACGTATCCGGAGCCGCCGTTGTCGCCGGTGTTGTCGGCGCCGCCGGTGCCGCCGGTGCCGCCGGTGCCGGCACCTGCTGGCGCCGGCTGGATGATGCCGTCCACTGCCGGACGGCCTCCCAGGCCGCCGGGCGCAGCATTCGAGAACGATCCAGTGCCGCCGGTGGCGCCTTGACGGACCGTGCCCTGGATGCCGTTGCACTCGCCCATGCCGCCCGCACCACCAACTGGGGGCAGGAACCTGCCACCGAGGCCGCCGCGGCCGGCCACGAAATTGCCGAGGCTGTTGATCGCCCCGCTATTTCCGCCGACAAGGCCGTCCGATTGTCCGGACTGGCCCACGCCTCCTGCGGCTACGAACACCGTGACCGGTGTACTGGGCTGGACAGGCAGGACGCACCAGGCGAAGCCCCCGGCCCCACCACCGGATCCACTGAGGGCGGCGGCACCACTCGCACCACCTCCGCCACCGCCCCACGCCTGGACGAAGACTGTGGTGACATTCGCGGGCGGGACGAACTCGAAGGTACCGGGATCGTCGTAGTCCATCAGGCCGTGAGCCGGGGCGACACCAGGGGGGCCCTGCGGGCCGGTCTCGCCCTGCGGCCCCTGCGGGCCGGTCCCGCCCGGAGGTCCGGCCGGACCAGCGGGACCAGCGGGACCAGCGGGACCGGCCGGACCAGCGGGACCAGCAGGCCCGGGAGGTCCTGGCGGGCCGGGAATCCCGGGGCGCCCCGGGTGCCCGTGATGCCCGGGGCGGCTGGGGCAGTACCCGGGGAAGTATGGGAACAACAAGCACGGGTCCGCGAGACTGGTCTCAGCGCCGGGCTTCGCAGCGCGAGCCTGACCGCCGCCGGCGCCCTCGGCATACGCGGCACCAGTGAACGCACTGGACGTCAGGGCCACGCTCGCGGCCACTGCCCACCACGCCCGAGGTATGGCTATCCGGGACAACACGTCACCTCCAGCAAGGGGCCCACAACGCGCGGCGGACGCCGCTCACCAGGAGAGAAGAACTGTCGAAGACAGCGGCGAGCCCACAGCAAGAATCGCCCTACGTAATGTGACGTGCACATTCAGTAGCCGACCGGGTGATGCGGAACTGCCCCGACCTGGCGCGCCACGCGGTGCGCCGGGCCCCGGTGGTCAGGGCCCGCCCGTGACGAGGCCGGCGAGGCCGAAGACGCGCCGGATGTCGCGCCGGAAGACCACGGCCGTCACGAAGACCGCGATGAGCGTCACGTCGATCGGCTCGGCCCCATCGGACAGGCCCGCGAAGGAAAGGCCGCCCACACCACCCGCAGTGGGCACGGCCCAGGTGAGGATCCGTACCCACTCCCGGTCTGACCCCGTTTCGGCGTCCTGCCAGGAATGCGGCGACGACGGTCGGGACAGCCCGCCGCAGGTTTATGACGTTCGAATCGGCGGGCACCGCTGTAGCCCAATCCGTCCGTCCCGAAGCGGGTTTCTCCGGCCCAGGTCAGAGGAGGGTGCCCGGCAGGACGCTCTCCGTGCTGAACTGCGTGCGGTACGACTCCGCGTACCGGCCCTCCGGCGCCAGGAGTTCCGTGTGGGTGCCGCGCTCGACGACGCGGCCGTCCTCGACGACGAGGATGAGGTCGGCGGCGCGCACCGTGGAGAGGCGGTGGGCGATCACGACGGCGGTGCGGTCGGTAAGGGCCTCGGCGAGGATGCTGTCGTAGTCGTCGGGGTAGCGCTGGGCCTCCATGTAGCCCTGGCGTCCGCCGGTGGAGCATCCGGTGAAGTAGGAGGAACGGGAGGCGAAGTTGTTCAGCGGAGTGGTGTTGACCTCACCGTCGCTGTTCAGCGCCCAGCTGACGTCGAGGGCATCACCGACGCCGGCGTCCGTGGTGGTCGCCGCGTAGCCGGTCTTGACGGCGGTGCCCATCCCGACACCGTTGTCCCCGGCGAGGTAGGCGCTGCCGAGTGCCTGGAAGCGGCGGTTCCAGCCTTTCTCGGGCAGCCAGGTGGTCACCGTGGCGTGGTGCCGCCCGCGTCGCGGACCGCCGTCACGGCCTCCACCTCGGTGCCGGCAGCGGCCCGCACCGGCATGGAGGCGCAGTCGAACGGCGCGGCCGAAGCGGGAGCGCGGGTCTCCGTGCCGACCGACGCCTTGGTGTCCGGCCTGGCCGACGCGACCGACGCCCGGCTCTATGCGTAGTTGGACGCGAAGCCCGATTCGGGGCTGCGGGGGCCTCAGGCCAGGCCGCTGATGCCGTCCCCCAGTAGCTTCAGGCCGAGGACGAAGAACAGGGCGGCCATGATGGCGGCGTTGTGCCGGGCGGCCCGGTCCCGCCAGTTGGCGAGGATGCCCTCGGCTCGTTCACCCATGCACAGGTACACGGCGAGCGGGGCGAGGACTCCGAGCGACGCGATGACCACGAAGACGGCGAGCGCCCCGATCTGCTGAGGCACGGGGATCCCTGCCGAGCTGATGGAGGCGCCGGCGGCGATGGTCAGCGGGGCGTTCTTGGCGTTCGCGGCCGAGAGCAGCAGGCCGAGGCCGAGCACCTTCGGCGGGGTGAAGTGGTCGATCGCCGCCATCCACTTCGGCAGCTGCGCCTGTGAGGGGTCGCGTGGACGTCCCCGCCACTGCCGGGCCGCGAACAGGAGGAGCAGGACGCCCAGCGCCAGCTTGAGGGCCCCCACCCACGTGGCCGGGTGACCGTGCGCGGACGCCCCGCCGGGGCCGCCCACCGCCAGCGTGATCGCGCCGAGGACGGCCAGTCCCAGGAACCAGCCGAGGGCGAACAGCGTGCCGTTCGTCCGCCCCCGCGGGGTGGCCAGGACGAGGATGATCGCCACGATGGGGAGCGGACTGACCGCGACAGCGGCGGCCAGGCCGAGCACATCGCCGACGGCGTGTCCCAAGGCGGCCTCCTCGACGGTGGAGAGATCACGTGCGCCGGCCGTCCGGATCGGTGATCGTGCGCGCCGGACCGGCTCCGCTACCGATCGTGAGACGGGGGCCGCGTCGAGGCGCGGTATCCGTGCCGTACGGGTGACCGACGGACGTGGTGTCCCGGGCTCGGCCCTTCCGGCGACGCGACGTCACGGACGCCGTCCCGGCTATGACCCGAACTTCGTCCATTGCCCTTCGGAGACCACCTCGACGGAGCCGTCGAGGACCTTGATGGCCCGTCTGTTCGTCGATGGCGTAGGCCGGGATGCCGATGTCGGCGGCCCAGTGCTCCGCGTCGGCCAGGGTGTTCGTCGGGAAGGCGTCCAGGTGCGGGAAGATCGAGAAGTCGACGACTCCCAGGGCGCGGTCGTCCGGCGCGGACTGCCACTCGACGAAGTACGCTCCGATCCGGGGCGTCATCACCATGCTTCCGGCACTCACTCCCACCCAGACCGTGTCGGGCAGCGAAGGCAGCAGATCGGCCAGCCCGAACTCCCGCATCCAGTGGCACAGGTACGTCGCGTCGCCGCCGTCGACCAGGAGCACGTCGGCCTCCCGGACCCAGGGGACCCATCGCTCCGCGCCGATGGTGGGCAGTGCGGTGAGCTCGAGGACGCCGAGCGACGCCCAGCCCAGGCCGGTCAGGTGCTGCCACCGGGGCTCGGCGGCTGCGAAGCCCCGCACCGATGCCCGACCGCACATCGGGTGACCCCACTGTGCCGTCGGGACACAGAGGGCGTGGCACTCGGCGATCGGCTTGCCGAGAAGCCGCACGAGCGCCGAGTGGATCCTCGGGTTCGTGACGCCGCCTGACGTGAGCAAGAGCTTCAAGGTGCCTCCAGAATCGTGCGCGGAAGGTGCATGTGCCGGAACACCCGGGACCGTGCTGGAACAGCTCAGGCGTCAGCGCAGCGTGCCCGGGAGGAGGCCCTCCTCGCTGAACTGCGTGCGGTACAGCTCCGCGTACCGGCCGTCCGCCGCCAGGAGTTCCGGGTGCGTGCCGCGCTCCACGATGCGGCCGTCCTCGACGACGAGGATGAGGTCGGCGGCGCGCACCGTGGAGAGGCGGTGGGCGATGACGACGGCGGTGCGGTCGGCGAGGGCCTCGGCGAGGGCTTCCTGGACGGCGGCCTCGGAGGTGCTGTCGAGGTGGGCCGTGGCCTCGTCCAGGATGACCACGCGCTGGCCGGCCAGGAGCAGCCGGGCGATGGTCATGCGCTGGCGCTCCCCGCCGGAGAGGCGGTAGCCGCGTTCGCCGACGACGGTGTCGAGGCCGTCGGGGAGTTCGGCGACCAGCCGGTCCAGACGCGCGCGGCGCAGCACGTCGCGCAGTTCCTCGTCGGTGGCCTCCGGCCGGGCGAGCAGCAGGTTGGCCCGGATCGTGTCGTGGAAGAGGTGGCCGTCCTGGGTGACCATGCCGACCGTGGCGCGCAGGGAGGCGGCCGTCAGGTCGCGGACGTCGGTGCCGCCGACGCGGACGGCGCCCCCGTCGGCGTCGTACAGGCGGGGCAGCAGCTGCGCGATGGTCGACTTCCCGGCGCCGGACGAGCCGACGAGCGCGACGGTGTGGCCGGGTTCGGCCCGGAAGGAGATCCCGTGGAGGACCTCGCCGCCGACGCGGGTGTCCAGGACCGCGACCTCCTCCAGTGAGGCCAGCGACACCTTGTCGGCGGACGGGTAGCCGAAGCGGACGTCCTCGAACTCGACGGCGACGGGCCCGTCCGGCACCGGGCGGGCGTCGGGGCGGTCGGCGATGAGGGGCCGCAGGTCGAGTACCTCGAAGACCCGCTCGAAGCTGACCAGGGCGCTCATGATGTCGACGCGCGCGCCCGCGAGTGCGGTCAGGGGCGCGTAGAGGCGGGTCAGGAGGAGGGCGAGGGTGACCACGGAGCCGGCGTCGAGGGCGCCGGTGAGCGCGAAGTGGCCGCCCAGTCCGTAGACCAGCGCCAGCGCGAGGGCGGAGACGAGGGTGAGGGCCGTGATGAACGCCGACTGTGCCATGGCGGTCCGCACGCCGATGTCCCGTACCCGCCGGGCACGTTCGGCGAAGCGGGCCGACTCGTCGGCGGGCCGGCCGAAGAGCTTCACCAGGGTCGCGCCGGGTGCCGAGAAGCGCTCGGTCATCTGGGTGCCCATGGCGGCGTTGTGGGCCGCGGCCTCGCGCTGGAGGCGGGCCATGCGGGTGCCCATGCGGCGCGCCGGGACGACGAAGACCGGGAGGAGGACGAGGGCGAGCAGGGTGATCTGCCAGGACAGGGTGAGCATGACGCCCAGGGTCAGCAGGAGGGTGACGAGGTTGCCCACGACGCCGGAGAGCGTGTTGCTGAACGCGCGCTGGGCGCCGATCACGTCGTTGTTGAGACGGCTGACGAGGGCGCCGGTGCGGGTCCGCGTGAAGAAGGCGACCGGCATGCGCTGGACGTGGTCGAACACGGCGGTGCGCAGGTCGAGGATGAGGCCCTCGCCGAGGTTCGCGGACAGCCAGCGGTTCAGCAGCCCGAGGCCCGCCTCGGCCACGGCGATCACGGCGATCAGCACGGCCAGCGTGGTGACCCGGCCTGGGTCGCCGCCGGAGACGATGGCGTCGACGATCCAGCCGGCGAGGACCGGGGTCGCCACGGCGAGCAGCGCGGTCACGGTGCTCAGCAGGACGAACTGGGTGATGCGGCGCCGGTGGGGCCGGGCGAAGGCGCCGACGCGGCGCAGGGTGTCGCGGGCCAGGGGGCGTCGGTCCTGCGTGGCGTTCATGACGCTGTGCAGCTGGGTCCAGGCCGTGGTCTCCATGCTCATGCAGTGACCGTAGAACCTCGACCGACCTTGAGGTCAAGCGACCCCGCGAATGCGCCGGATCCGGGGTGCCCGCACCCGGTCCGGTTACTGGATGTGCATGACGACGTGCCCGAGGCGATGCTCGCCTCGAGGGGCGGCTACGGGCTCGACGGTCGGCTCCGGCTCCGCGGGCTCCTCCCAGCCGTGGCCCCCGGCTTCGCCACGCCGCCGCCCTCCCCTGGGCGCCGACGCGGCCCGCCCGGCACCGTGGGCGGGCCGCTTCGTCGTCCCGGGCTACGTCACGGGCAGGAACGGCTTCTTGCAGTGCATGCAGATCATCTGCTTCAGCCACTCCGCACGCTTGCGCTGAGAGGTCTGCTCCTTGCCTCGCTCCCGCGTACCCCACACCGCCCCGCCGACCGTCACGAGCAGCCCCAGCAGGATCACCCCCGACACCAGCAGCGCCACCCCGAACCCGGCCACCAGCAGCGGCCCGATCAGCGCTGCCTTCTCCTCCGCCGGTTGCGCGAAATCCTTCTTCAGCGCCGAGCCCGGATCCATCGTCGCCACGTACAGCTCCAGGCTCTGCACCTGAGTCGACCCGCATCGCTTGCACTGCAACACCGCCACCGCATCCCCCGATCCGTCGACAGACAACGAGAATGCGGGTTACCCCGCCAAGTCGACAAGATGACAAAACGCCTCGCGCGGAGGTTGCGCGGCCCGGGGATCACCCGGTCCGGCTACTGGATGTGCATGACGAGGTGCCCGAGGCGAGGCTTGATGCGGGCCCGCCGCTGTCCACGACCGCTCACTCTCCCCAAAAGCGGTAGCTGCCGGCCGTCGTGGGCCGTTCCTGGAGGTGACGTGGTGTCTCGAACAGTCATGCCCCGCGTGTTGCGGGCGGTGGTCACGAGCGTGGCCCTGGCGGCCGGTTCGATGGCGGGTGCGGCCGACGCGGCCGGTGCGGACGGTGGTGCCGCCTTCGAGGCCGGCGAACCTCTCGTCGGGAAGCGTGCGGCCCAGCCGTGCTCGTCCTTCCCGTACCTGCCCTGGCACTGCCCGGGCCGGCCCGGCCGCCCCGGTCCACCGGGGCCCCCTGGTCCGCCGGGACCCTCCGGTCCCTCCGGCCCTCCCGGTCCGCAGGGACCCGCCGGCCCCGCCGGCCCTCAGGGTCCGCAGGGCGGGACCGGTCCGCAGGGACCCGCCGGGCCCGCCGGACCGGGAGGTCCCCAGGGGCCCGCCGGGCCTCAGGGGCCGCCCGGAACCGCAGCCGCCCACGGCCTGGTGGACTTCGACGACGACGGTGTGTTCGTGCCCCCCGCCGCGGTGACCACGGTCTTCGTCCAGGCATGGGGCGCCGGCGGGGGTGGAGCCGTAGGCGGCGGCGCGATCACCGGCGCCGGAGGTGGCGCCGGCGGCTTCGCCTGGTGCGTCCTCCCCGTCCAGCCGGGCACACCGGTCGCGGTGGACGTCGGCGCCGGCGGCGCCGGTGGCGCCGGCGCGGCCAACGGTGCTCCAGGGACGCCGACCGAAGTGGACAACAACCTGGGCGGCGTCGTGTCGGCCGGTGGGGGCGGGGGCGCGTCGCTGCTCCTCGGCGGCAGCGGTGGCACGGGCTTCTGTCCCGGGCAGGGCACCGTCCGCATGGGCGCGGACGGCGGGATGGGCAACCCGCCACCCGGCGCCCCGGGTCAGGGCGGCCGCCCCGCGGTGGACGGCGTCGTCCAGCCCGCTCCGCCCGGTGCGGGCGAGGGCGGCGACGGCGGCAGCGACACCGACGCTCCGGGTTCGGCGGGCGGCGACGGATACGTCGTCATCTGGTGGTGACGCACCGCCCTCCGGTCCGAGTGCGCCCGCCCTCGCCTCACGGCCTCCCCGGGATTCCGGCCGGAGATCGATATCCTCGCGTCCAGTTCGGCGGACCACCTTCTCCAGGGAGAAGCTCATGCCACATTCGGGAGAGACCGCGGACGCGATTCCCCGGCCGCAGCGGTTCGCCGACGTCGAAGGCTGGTTCTGGCCGGTCGACCAATTGCTCTTCGACTGGTTCCTGCGCCGGCAGAGCAACCTCGAACACCAGGGTGACCTGCTGGAACTCGGTGCCTACATGGGGAAGAGCGCCATCTTCATGGGCGGCTACCTCCGTCAGGGGGAGCGGTTCACGGTGTGCGACCTGTGGGATTCCCCGGCCGTGGACGACCCCAACAGCGCCGAGATGAATTCGGCGTACGCGACGCTCACCCGGCGCGCGTTCGAGGCCAATTACCTGTCGTTCCACGACCGGCTCCCCACGATGGTGCAGGCCCCCACATCGGTGATCACCTCGCACGTCGGCGCCGGGAGCTGCCGCTTCGTGCACGTCGACGCGTCGCATCTGTACGAGCACGTCTCCGGCGACATCGCGGCCGCCCGCGAGCTGCTCGTCCCGGAAGGCATCGCGGCCTTCGACGACTTCCGGAGCGAGCACTGCCCGGGAGTCGCCGCCGCCGTGTGGGCGGCGGTGGCGACGGTCGGACTCAAGCCCGTCGTGGTCACGAGCACCAAGCTCTACGGCACCTGGGGGGATCCGGAGCAGGTCCGCGAGGAGCTGCTGCGGTGGCTGAGGACGCGCCAGGACCTGTGGCACGCCGTGGACCAGGTGGCGGGAGTGCCCCTGATCCGCATCAGGGGCACGAAGGCGAAGTCCCCGGCTCTGCCGGTCTCCCGCCACGAGCCGGTCAACGGGTACCCGTCCCCGTTCGGGGAACGGGCCTCCGCCGCCCGCCGCCTGGCCAAGGACCTCGTCCCTCCGGTCCTGGCCCGCGCCGTGCGGTCGGCGTGCCGCCGGCGCCGGACGTCATGAGGTGCTGAGCCCGTCCTCACCCTTCAGGAACGCCGCGACGGACGTCACGAAGCGGCCGGCGTCGTCGAGCCAGGGGAAGTGCCCGGCCCCGGGCTGGACGACGAGCCCGGCGTCCGGGAACAGCGCGGCGAACTCGGCGACCGTGGCCGGGGGCGCCCCGAGGTCGACCTGCCCGGCGAGCAGGAGGACCGGTGACGCCAGCCCGGCGAGCGCGGCACGGGTGCCGTCCGGGTCGAAGGCGCCCTCGGCACCGAAGGCGGACACGACCTCGTCGCTCATCTGCTCCCGTTCCGCCGCCTGGTGGGCCCGCGCCACCTCGTCCCAGCGGCCGTAGGAGAACGGCGCTACGGCCTGCCACCGCTCGGCGGTGGCCTCGCCCGCCACGATCGCCTCCAGGGCCGCGAACGCCTCCGGGAACCACGGTTCGTCCCGGCGCAGCAGGGCCGTCTCGCGCCGGAGGCCGCCCGTGATGGGGAGGCCGACGGCCCGGACGCTCGGCGTGACGAGGACGAGGCTGCCGACCCGGTGCGGATGGCGGCCCGCGTACTGCGCGGCGAGGTTGGCCCCCGCGCTGTGCGCGAGCACGTCCATCCGGTCGAGGCCGAGGTGCTCGCGCAGGGCCTCGACGTCGTCGACGAGCCGGTCGCAGCGGCAGGAGGCGATGTCCCGCGGCATCGCGGACCGGCCGGTGCCCCGGAGGTCCAGCCTGATCAGCTGCTGGTGCGCGGACAGGCCGCCGAGGTCACCGAGGTACACGGAGTCCTGCGGCCCGCCGGGCAGGCAGAGCAGCGGGCGGCCCGAGCCGAGGACGTGGTAGGCGAGCTCGGTGCCGTCGTACGAGGGGAAAACGGGCATGGCGGAGTTCCTTTCGGCGGTGCTGGGGGAAGCGCGGTACCGGTGGGCCCGGAGGGTCAGTGGTGTGCCTGTCGCGCGCCGGGGTGGTCCCGGACCAGACGGCGGGCGAAGAAGCGCTGTTCGCTCTCCACCTCGGACGTGGGCAGCTCCATGTGCCGGCCCGGGTTGGCGCGGAGCGTCTTGTCGCGGGAGGCGAAGGCGTCGAAGAGGGCGAGGGACGACGACCGCGGCACCAACTCGTCGTCCCACTGCAGGAGGAAGCGGACCGGGACGGTGATCCGGGCCGCCGTCCCGGCCAGGGACTGGTGACCGAGCAGCCCGAACACGGCGGCGGTGATCCGGGGTTCGGCGGCCACGAGCGGTACGCCGACGGCGGTGCCCAGCGACACGCCCCAGAACCCGACCGGGGCGTCCGGGCCGACACGGCCGTGGGCCTGCAGGGCGTCCAGGGTGGCCCGCCACTCCGGGACGGCGCGGGTGGCCAGCGCCGCGTTGTGGGCCGCGATGAGCGGGGCGACGGGCCCGCCCGAGGCCACCGCCTCCCTGATGCGTACCGCGGCGGCCTCGTCGGCGGCGGTCCGCGGGCGGTCGCCGTGCCCGGGTGCGTCGATGGCGGCGACCGCGAAGCCGCCGGTCGTCACATGGTGGTGGGCGCGGGCCAGGAGGCCCGGGGCCTTTTTGTCCCGGCCGCCGCCGTGGGCCAGCAGGATCAGCGGGCGGTCGCCCGCCGCGTCGGCGGGGGCGTCGGCGGGGGACCAGAGCACGCCGGTGATGTCGCCGAGGACGAAGAGGTGTTCCGAGACGCCGTTCGCGGTCGTCTCCGAGAGGAAGCGCATGGCTCGATGCCTTTCGGGATGCCTTCGGGCACTCCCGGGGACACCTGCGTCAGAGGGTCCGCGCAGCCGTGCGGGAGGGGAGCACCCGGCCTGTTACAGCGTTGATGGGTCTCACCTCCTCGGTCGTCACTGCACGGTGACGCTATCAGGCCCGTGATCGTGGGGCAGCCGGTTTTCCCGGCCCCTTCCCGGCCCCTTCCCGGCGGTCCCGTCGCCCCCCGGCGGTACGGGGGGCGACGGGGAGAAGCGCTAAGGCTGTCGGGAGGTGAACGCGGTCAGGAAGCGGTCGCGGAAGGCGTCCATCCGCCAGACCGGCGCGTCGTGTTCGGGCTGCAGCCCGTCGCTCCAGCCCCAGTCGGAGACCTGGTCCAGCACCTTGGGGTCGTGGGCGACGATCGCGACCGGCACGTCCCGGCTGGCGTTGACGCCGACGACCGTCGACACCGGCTGGTGGTCGCCGAGGAAGACCAGCACGGTGTTCTTGTTGCCGTACTTCGTCACGAAGTCGATGAGGCTGGTCAGCGAGTACTGGATGGCCTTGCTGTACTCCTGGCGCACCTGCTTGGGGTCCTTCCAGACCTCCTTGGGGTCCTTGCCCTCCTTCTTGATGGCGTCGTAGACCGAGCCGTCGCCTACCTGGTCCCAGTCGATCATGTGGGGGATCGGCGCCCAGGGGTTGTGACTGGAGGCCAGGATGATCTCCGACATCATCGGCTGGTTCGACGCCTTCCCGTGCTCCAGGCGCTCGAACGCCGACAGGGTGTACTGGTCGGGCACCGGCGACCAGCTGAACTTGGGCCCCTGGTACCCCATGGTGCGCGAGTCGTGGATGTGGTCCAGGCCGAAGAACTTGCCCTCCGGCCAGGCCCGGGTGACGCCGGGCATCATGCCGACCGTCCGGAAGTCGCCGGTGCGCTTGAAGGCACTGGTGAGGGTCATCCGGTCACTGGAGCTGACGTAGCGGTAGCGCTGCTGGTCCGGGACCCACAGCCCGGACAGGAAGGTGGTGTGGGCGAGCCAGCTGCCCGCGCCGGTGACGGGGGAGGTCAGCCACCCGCTGCGGGCGGAGAAGCCCGCGTCGGCGAGCTGCTTGGTGCCGCCCCGCAGCACCGCGTCGACGTCCGGCGCCATCGCCGGGTTCTCGACCGCGTCCCGGCCGTAGCTCTCGATGAACGTGAAGATGACGTCCTTGCCGCGCAGCCCGGACAGCAGCCGGTCGGACGGGATCTTCGCGAACGGGTCGTTGGCCACCTTCTTGGCGAACACCTTCTGGTCGGCCAGGCCCTGCTGCACCATGTCCACCTGGCCCCGCACCCGCAGGCTGGCGTCCTTGGCGGCGAAGTTCAGCCCGGAGACCTGGAGGCCGAGCGTCGCGCACGTCATCCAGACCACGCCGGCCACCAGGGTGCCGCGGCGTGCCACCGAGGGGTGCCGCACCATCACCTTGCACAGCCGCACGATCGCCAGCGGCATGAGCACGAGGAGCGCGAGGACGGCGAGCAGGGCCCCGGCCAGGGCGCCGTACGCGGTCGTCGCCCCGGCCGAGTCCTTCAGGAACGACAGCCCGTCGGAGAACAGGGGCCAGTCGAACAGCAGGTAGAACGGGCGTTGCAGCGTCTGGTAGAAGCCCATGTCCACGCAGTTGAGGACGACCAGCAGGCCGAGCAGGACCCCGCTGAGGACCGCCACCACGCGCCGGGGCCTGGGCGGCAGCACGAGCAGCAGGGCGGCCAGCAGGATCGGCTCCGCCGGGACGCGGACGAAGCGGGAGGCGGTCAGGTAGGGGAGCCGGTCGGGCATCAGGAAGGCGAAGAGCACCAGGGCGGCGGCGAGGATCGTGAGGCTCCACGACACGGCGCGGGTGACGTCCGGGTGCCGCTCCCGCCATCGGGCGAGGGCGCTGCCCGCGGCGGGAGCCGGTTCGCCGGGGGCCTCCTCGTGGGCCTGCTCGTCGTCCGCCCCGAGGTCGGGGGCGGGAGCCGCCTCCGTTTCGGGCTCGGGCTCCTGCTTCGCTTCGGGCTCGGTCTCCGCCGCCGCCTCCTCCTCCGGAGCGTCGCCCGGGGGTGGTTGCTCCGTCGTGTCCGCCTGGTCCGTTACCGGTCGCTGATGAGCGCTGGAGAGCGACAACCCGAAGTTCCTTCCAAGCGAGCCACAGTGATGGGGGCGACCCCCGCTGGAGGAGCTTGGGCCACCGACAAGCCTGTACGGCTCGCCCCACGCTCCGGTTCACCCATCTCCCGTACGTCGGGAAAACGGACCATTGCATGGGGATGTCTTTACGGAAGCGGGAGGGTCTCCACCTGGGCGTCCTCGCGGGGCACGCACCGCATCGGCATCGCGGTGGGGTGGACGACCGCGCCGCGGGCGAGTTCGCGCACGTGCGGGCCGGCGTCCGCCGGGCGCAGGCGCCACCGGGCGGCGACGGTGGCGACCTGGATGACGGCCTGCGTGAGGGCGAAGACGTTCCCCGGGCACTGGCGGCCGCCCGCGCCGAAGGGGATGGACGCGGCCCTGGGCAGGCGCGCGGCGCGTTCGGGCAGCCAGCGGTCGGGGTCGAAGGCGAGGGGGTCGGGGTGGAGTTGCGGCAGGTGGTGCAGGACGTACGGGCTGAACAGCACCGTCGCGCCCGCCGGGACGGCGACGTCGCCGAGGAGCACCTCCTCCGGGGAGAGCCGCAGGATGATCCACGGCGCGTACCGGCGCAGGGCCTCCTGGACGACGCGCCGGGTGTGGGGGAGGTGGGGCAGGTCCTCGAAGACGGCCGGGCGCCCGCCGAGGACCCGGTCCGTCTCCTCGTGGAGCCGGCGCTCCACCGTGGGCTCGCGGGCGAGTTCGTGGAAGACCCAGGCCAGGGTGGCGCCGGTGGTCTCGGTGCCTGCGACGAGCATGTTGACCAGCTGGTCGTGGACCTGGTCGTCGGTCAGCCGCTCCCCGGTCCCCTCGTCCGCGGTGAGCAGCAGGACGGAGAGCAGGTCGCCGTGGTCGGTGCCGTCGGCGCGGGCGGCCTCCACCACGTGCCGGGTCGCCGAGCGCAGACGCCGTACGGCCCGGTCGAAGCGCCGGTTGGCGGGGGTGGGCAGCCGCAGCAGGGCGTCGGGGAGCATGGAGCGGCGCGGGATCTCGTCCAGGACGACGGGCAGCGAGCGCTGCACCTCGGCGACGGCCTCCGCGCCGAGGTCCGAGGAGAACAGCGCCCTGGCCACGGTGGTGAGGGCGAGCGCGTTCATCTCCTCGTCCACGCGCAGGATCCCGCCCGGCCGCCAAGCGGCGGTGCGCTCGGCGGCGACGGCGGTCATGGTGGCCGCGTAACGGGCGATGCGGGCCCGGTGGAAGGCGGGCTGCATCAGCCGGCGCAGCCTGCGGTGCTCGGCGCCGTCGGCGGTGCCGACGCCGGAGCCGAGCAGAGGGCGCACCTTCTCGATGAGCACGCCCTGGTCGAACCGGCCCGCTTCGCCGACCAGCACGGCGCGGACCAGTTCGGCGTCGTTGACGACGTACGCGGGCAGGCCGCCCAGGCGGATGCGGACCACCGGGCCGACGGCGGGGAGCGAGCCGAGGAACTGCAGGGGCCGGCGCAGCAGTGCCGGGCCGTGGCCGAGCAGGGGCAGCGCACCGGGGGCCTCGGGAGCGCGCCGCACGGCGGAGGGCGCGCCGGCGGTCGCGGTGGTGGGGATGGGGGTCACGGCGTCCCGTCTTCCGTCGGGCCGGCGGTCGCTGCCGCCGGCGGGGCCAGAGGGGCGAGATGGGTGAGATGGGTGAGCGGGGCGAGGTGGGCGCGGTACCAGGGCGCGGCGGCGGCGAAGCGGGTGGCGAAGGCTCCCGGGGTGTGTCCGGTGCGCCGCCAGACGCGGCCGCTGTCGTAGTGGTGGTCCTGGCCGAACAGCGCGAGGTGGCGCAGGTCGCGGGGCCGCCCGGCGAGGAGCTCGCGGGCCTCGTCGTACGTGAGGTCGGCCGCGGGGGCGGGCACGCCCAGGTGCTCGGTGAGCGCCGCGGTCAGGTCGCGCACGGCGACCGGCTCCGGGTGGCCGACGTGGTGGACCTCCCCGCCGGGCACCGGACCCCAGTCGGCCACGGCCAGCGCGGCGATCGCCGCCGCCAGGTCCTCGACGGCGACCAGGGAGAGCAGGGCCCGGCCCCCGTCGACGGAGACCGGGAGCGCGGTGAGGGTGCGCACGAGCTGTGGGACCAGCCATCGGTCGCCCGGCCCGTACACGAACATCGGCCGCAGTACGACGCCCCCGGCGGCCCGGACCGCGCGCTCGCCCGCGAGCCGCGAGCGGCTGACGGCGGAGACCGGCGCGGGGACGAGGTCGCCCTCGGCGGCGCCGCGGTGCGGTCCGTCGCCGTAGACGGCGGCGGTGCTGAGGTGGACGATCCGCCGCACCCCCGCACGCCGCGCCTCGGCGACCAGGGCGGCGGTGCCCCGGTCGTTGACGAGGCCGCAGGCCCGGGGATCTTCCTCGTCCACGGTGCAGGCCAGGTGGAGCAGGGTGTCCACGCCGTCGCAGACGCCGTGCAGGGTGCCGCGGCGGGCGAGGTCGGCGTGGACGAGGCGGGCCGCGGGGTCGGCGACGGGCGGGCGGCGGTGCGTCAGCAGCCGCAACTCCACCGGCTGGCGGCGGAGTAGGCGGTGGACGGCACGGCCGGTGAAGCCGGCGGCGCCGGTGAGCAGGACGGTCCTCATCGGGTACCTCCGGGGGCGGACGGGAAGCCGACGGCGCAGGCCCTCGCCGCGGGCATCGGCTGGGCGGCGTTGCGGTGGCGTGGGAAGCCCAGGGCCGCCATGACCTGCAGGGCGCAGGGCGGGGCCGTGGATGGGCGGCGGTGTCCCGGTGGCCGTAAGTCCGGTCGCGGGCCGCAGGGTTGGTGGTTGGCGGCGGTCGTCATCGCGGGCCTCTCGGGGGCGGCGGGGAAGCTGACGGCGCAAGCCATTGCCGCGGGCGCCGGCCACACGGCAGTGCGGGAAGTCCGGTGCTGCCGAGGTCGGGAGGGCCAGCGGAGCGCTGGGCAGGGCCGTGGATGGGCGGCGGTGTCCCGGTGGCCGTAAGTCCGGTCGCGGGCCGCAGGGTTGGTGGTTGGCGGTGGTCGTCATCGCGGGCCTCCGGGGGCGGCGGGGACGCACGCCGGCCGGGCGGCGGTGTGATGGCGGGGGCAGCCGGGCGCTGCCGAGCCCCGGAGGGCCGGCGGGACGCAGGGCAACTCCGCCCGGTGGCGGCGGAGTTGCCGGTCGCCAAGGGTCGTCATCGGGGGCCTCCGGGCGCCGCGGACTGGATGAGCAACGCCGAGGTGAGCAGGGCGGACAGGAAGCCGACGACGAAGGCCATCGCCGCGGGCACCGGCCAGGCCGCCGTGCGGTGGCGCAGGAAGCGCAGCGCCGCCATGACCGGCAGGGCGAGCAGGGCGCAGGGGAGCAGTGCCCGGGGGTCGCGCAGCAGGGCCGCGGCCAGCACGGTGGCGAGCACCGCCCAGCCCAGCGCCGTCAGGGCGCTGGGCACCGGGCCGATGACGCCCGAGTACGTCCGGGAGCCGGGCTCGGACCGCCAGCGGGTCTTGCGGGCGAACTCGAAGTGCAGGAAGACGCAGGCGGGGACGAGCAGCAGCGGCAGCGCGTGCCAGCGGGCCGGCACGGGCGTGGAGGCGGTCAGGGAGACGTAGACGTACACGCTGAGCAGCAGTTGCACCGGGTGGGTGACGGCGAGGTTGAGCAGGACGCCGTCCCGGAGGCGGGGGGACCACCGCTCCAGCACCACCAGCAGCCAGGAGTACGCGAGGCAGGCGGTGAGCGGGAGCAGCGACACCGGGGACAGCGCCGCGTTCAGCGTGACGAGGAGCAGCGCCACGGCGCCCATCGCGGACCGCAGTTGGGCGACGGTGACCGTGCCCCGCACCAGGGGGCGGTCCGGGTTGTGCGCACGGTCGTAGTCGAGGTCCTTCTGCTCGTCGACCACCCGCAGCCAGAAGAGCACCAGGACGGCCGAGGCGCAGCGCACCGCCGTGCCGGCGCCGGGGTGCCAGGGCGTGCGGGTCGCCGCCGCGGCGGCGGCCTCCAGCGACAGCACCCACAGCGTGGCGTAGGGGACGTACACGTACGGGGTGAAGACCTGGACGGTGAAACGGACGAGCGCGGTCGCCGTCCTCATCGGTCCCCCTCCCGGTCCGGCGGGGGCGCGAGGATCTTGACGCGCCCGGTGGAGCCGTCCATCTCGATGAGCGCGCCATCGGGGATGACGGTGGTGGCACCGGAGACGGCGACGACCGTGGGGATGGCGAACTTGCGGCCGGTGATGGCGGTGTGCGAGAGCAGCGTGCCGCGTTCCACGACCAGCCCGCGCGCGCCCAGCATGAGGAAGAGCCAGCCGGGGTCGGTCTCCCGGGCCACCAGGATCATGTCCGGGCACGGTTCGACGGGCCGCAACGGGTCGAGGACGACGCGGGCGGTGCCGCGGACGACCCCGCCGCTGGAGCCCAGCCCCGAGAGTTCGCCGTCGCCGTCGCCGTCGCCGTCGCCGTCGCCGTCGCCGTGCCCGCCGGAGGCGGAGGCGGTCGTCGCCGCCGGGCCGCCGGGGAGCCGGTCGCGGACCGGGCCCAGGGTGGTGAAGCCCGGCGGCAGGTCCGGCCCGGGGGCCTCGTACTCGGCGCGGCGGACGTCGGCGAGCGCCTGGAGGTTGCCGCTGACCCCGCTGCCGTCGTACCAGCCGAACAGTTCGTCCTGGGTGAGGTGGACGACGTCGCCGGGGTCGCGCAGCACCCCGCGCGCGTGCAGGTCCTCGCCCAGCGAGGCGAAGACCGCCTTGCTGTAGCCGAAGAGCTCGCTGCGGAAGTAACGGGAGTTCTCCCGGTGGGTGATGGCCCGGCGCAGGGCCGTCAGCAGCGCGCGCACCAGCCGCAGCCGGGGCGAGCGGGCGCCGAGCGCGGCGGCCAGCCGTTCCTCGGCCGCGGCGCGCACCCGTAGTTCGGCCGCGCGCAGGGCGGGCCCGTCGAGGCCGCCGGCGGCGTGCTCTCCGGCCATCCGCAGCAGCGTCCAGGGGGTGCTGCGGAGGTTGGGCCGTTCCATCTTCAGTTCGTGCAGGCCGCGGTCGCCGTAGCGGTCGAGGTGCTCCAGGGCGGCCGCCCGTGTTTCCCGCCCGTACGCGCCGTCCCGTACGGCACGCCAGAGCTCCGGGCCCGGCTCCGGGCCGGAGCGCAGGGCGGCGGACAGCCGCGGGTCCCGGCGTACGGCTCCGGCCAGCCGCAGCAGCGACATCACCGCCTCGCTGCTGCGGTTGGACTCGTCGCCGCAGAGCAGGTCGCTGAGGAGGCCGGGGCCCTCGTGCGGCGCCCAGCGCGCGAGCAGCCGGCCGGTGATGCCGGCGGTGGCGCCGAGCACGGAGTCGTTGAGGAGGGTGACGCCCCAGTGGTTGCCGGCCTGCCGCCACACCTCGCGGTGGTCCTGGATGCGGGCGAGCGGATCGACGGCCGACCAGTCGGCGCCCCGGCGATCGGCGATCAGCGCCTCCCACCACTTCTCGAAGGCCGTCATGGACCGGTGGTGACCGGCGATCAGCCGGACGACCCGGGCCACTGGACGGACCAGCCGCACGGGGGAGGGGGCGGGCGCCGGGGCGGGGCCGCTGCCCTCGGCCAGGCCCATCATCGACTCCCACGAGGCGCGGAACCACGGGAAGACGGCGAGCCGGCCGTGCAGCCGGTACCAGGACTCCAGGTCGTAGTGGATCCGGTTGCGGTGCAGGCCGATCATGCGCTCGAGGTACGGCTCGTCGTCGTGGAGGGTCCGGGCCGGCACGCCCAGCCTGCGGTACAGGTCGTGGAAGATCGTGCGGTAGAACCGCTGCGCGAAGGAGTAGGTCAGCGCGGTGGTGGGTCCGGGGAAGCTCTCGGTGACGTTGGCGCTGCTCCACAGCCGGCGAAGCCGCAGGTCCACCGCGACCGGGCGGGACTGGACGAGGTGCACCCGTCCGTCGGCGGTGACGGCGCCCTCGACGTCCTGCGGCCGCCCGCCGAAGAGCTTCTGCACGGTGCGGCCGAGGGCCGCCAGTTCCCGTACGAGCGGGTCGTCGAGGACGGGGGCGTCGCGCAGTTCCGGCGGCACGGGCTGCGGCACCGGTCCGGCGTCGGGGCGCCGCGGGTCGGGGACGAGGCGTTCGGGCTTGGTGGCGACGACGCGCTCCAGCCGCTGCTCCGGGCCGCGCAGGAAGTAGTGGTCGACGCCGACCTTCTCCTGCACCACGCCTTCGCCCAGGCCCAGGCCCGCGGCGATCAGGGTGTCGGCGGCGCCCGTCCCCGGATCGCAGGTGAACATCACGAAGGAGCGTTCCGCCGGCACCATCCGCTGGACGCCGACGGCGACCGCGACGCCGCCGGTGCCGCCGGAGTCCACCGGCAGGCCGCGGGCGTGCCGGTAGAGCAGGGCCTCCGCGTTGTGCCCGGAGGCCCAGCAGGCCCGGACCCGGTCGACGAGCGCGGCGCGGCGCACCTGCAGGAAGCTGTCGCTGAGCCCCGCGAAGGGGTCCTCGGCGGAGTCCTCCCCGTGGACTCCCACGGTGCAGGCCCGTACGGCGGCCGGCGCGCCGGGGCCGATCACCTCGTCGAAGGCGGCGAGCAGCCGCCGTTCGGCCTCCGGCGGCAGGGGCGCGCCGGCGTACAGCTCGCGGATCCCGGCGGCCGCGGCCCGGACGGAGGCGGGGTCGGCGAAGTCCGTCGACCGCAGCAGGGCGTCGATGCGCGGGCGCAGCGGCCGGGTGAGGGCGCGGTGCCAGTCCGCGGGCAGGACGAAGAAGGCGGGCACGGTCAGTCCGGCCTCGCGCATCCGGGCGAGCCGCGCGAACTTGTACCCGCAGTCGTCGGCGGTCATCCGTTTCCCGTCCAGCAGCGGGACGAGGGCGTTGGGACGCCGGCGGGCGCGCCGGCCCCTGTCGTCGGTCACGGTCACGGTCACCACACCGCCGGGATCAGCCGCTTGCGGTGCCGGGCGTACGCGGCGTACCCGCGCAGGTCGGCCAAGGCCCGCTCCTCGGCGCGGATGCGCAGCACGACGGCGGGCAGCAGCAGCGCGAGGAACGCGGCCACGCTCAGCGGGTTGGCCAGGACCCCGACGAAGCCCGCGTGCGCCAGCACCATGCCGCTGTAGGCGGGGTGGCGCACCACCCGGTAGGGGCCGTCGGTCACGACCTCGTGGTCGCCGAGGGTGCGCACCTTGTGCGAGTAGAAGCGGCCGAGCCGGCGGATCGCGGCCAGGCGCAGCGCGGCACCGCAGACGAACACGGCCGTCGCGAACCACTGGCCGGGCCCCCAGCCCTGCCACCAGGGCGCCACGAAGAGGGCGGCGGCCACCACTGCGCCGCGGGCCGCCCCGTACCACTGCATGGTGCCGCGGTCGTCGCCGCCGCCGGCCCGCGGGGCGGCACGGAAGGTGACGCGCAGTTCGAGGAGGGTCCACAGCAGGTAGAGGCCGATCACCACGGCCTGGGCGCGGTGCCGGGGCTCGGACCAGTGGCCGCCCTCCCGGATCAGGGCCCAGCCCAGGGCCACCAGTCCGGCGGCGAACAGAGCGGGCGGGAAGAGACTCTCTAGGCGGGGGCGGCGCTCGTGCCGCGGCGGGGGTGCCGGGCGGGTGCCCGTCCCGGCATCCGGGGTCACCGGGTGCCTCCCGCGGAGGCGCCGCGCAGCCTGCGGTACGCGGCGGGGGACATCGCGTACCCGCTGAAGCGGGCCTCGCCGACCGGACCGCCGCTCGCGCTGAACCGGACGCGGACGTCACCGCCGCAGACCGGGGGCAGGGAGTCCGTCCACAGCCGGACCCGCTCGGCGCGGCGTACGGGACGGGCGGTGGCGGCGCGCAGCGAGGCCACGACGTAGCGGCGGTCGAAGTCCACCCGGCGTGACTGGTGGCCCAGCAGCGTCACGAACTGCCGTGCCGCCTCGGTGAGTTCGGTCAGCGATCGCAGCTCCACGCCGGTTCCGCGGGAGCGGGCGCGCAGATGGTGACCGCGGGGCGGGGAGAGCAACTCGGCGCTGTAGCCGCCGGGGCCGTGGTTGCGGTAGCCGGCGAGCAGGACGTTCTCGGGCCGGTGGCGGTGGACCAGTTCGGGGGCGACCATGGTGTCCCGGCGCGGCCCCCGGTCCTCGCCGGCCCGCGGTCCGGGCAGTCCCACGGCGCCCGGGCTCCCCGGGGCCGGGACGGCCACCGCGTGGATCCGTCCGTCGCAGACCGCGCGGTCCTGCTGCAGGCAGTGGACGCGCCACCCGCCGGGCGTCCCGGGCAGGGCACGTGCGGTGATCTCCACGGGGAGGTGCTTCTCGGTGAAGCGGCCGAACTCCAGCTCCAGTGCGTGGACCCGCCAGGCGGGACGGGAGTCCGCGTCCGCCCCGGCGATGCGCTCGACGAGTTCGGTGGCCCCGTCGATCAGCAGGGCCGCGGGCAGGTGGTCGAGGGGGTGGTCGAAGAAGAAGGGGTCCTGTTCGACCGTCCGCAGGCGGGCGGTCCAGGTCACCGCGGCGTCGCCGCCGCGGTGGGTGGCGCGCTCGTCCGTGGGTGCTTGTAAGACTGGCATCGGACAACAACTCCGTTGGTCTTCCCGGCGTTTCACCGTGCATGGGCAGGTTCGGTCGATCGGACCAGTTGTGTGTTGCGCGCTGGAGTCGACGCTACTACCCGTGGGTAATAACTCTCGGCGGGCCGGTCGGGGCGGGTGGATTCCGGCCACGGCCCGGCTCCGGCGTTACCGGGGGTCCGCCGTCGCGGTCACCGGGCGGACGGCGGCACGGGGTGCCGCGGGGCCCTGGGGCGTGCGAGGGTCAGCGTTTGCTGTTGCGAACAAAGTTGGCGTGATCCGGGTCCTCGAACAGGACCGAATTCCCCGGGGATTTCCCTTTCGTTCGCCGCGGCGGGTGTTCGCGCCGTGACGTGCGGTGAGGCCGAGTCCTCCGGGAGTCAGTTCCCGGGTGCGGTCCAGGCGTTCGGCCCGAGCCGGTCGATGATCGTACGGAGCTGCTCCCGGTCGAGCTCGTAGATCGTCTCGCCCGCCCTCGGGTCGCGTGCGTGGAGGGTGTGGAACAACGGCCCCCCGTGGGCGCCGATCTGGACCAGGGTGGCCGAGGCCCCCCGGACGGCGCGCTCGGTACCGGGCGGCGCGGTGAGGTCGACCCGCCCGACGACCCCCGGGGTCACCCACACCGGCACCGACTCCAGGTGCCCGGACAGCTGGAGGTGGAAGTGGCCGCACAGGATCAGCCGCACGTCCGTACCGCGGATCGCGTCGGCCAGCTCGCCGGCGTTCCGCAGTCCCAGCGCGTGCTGCACCTCGACGTCGAGCGCGATCGGCGGATGGTGCAGCACCAGCACACTGCCCATGGGGGCCGGGGTGGCCAGGACCTCGCGCAGCCAGTCGAGCTGGGCCCCGCCGAGCAGGCCGTACCCCATGCCCGGCACGAGCGAGTCCAGGGTGATGAAGCGGAAGCCGTCGACCAGGCTCACGGCCGCCCGCTCCCCGGCGGGCGAGGTGAGCATCGCCCGGGCGTGGTTGCCGCCCTCGGGGCGCAGGTGCCCGCTGCCCAGCGCCCGCGCGAAGGCGCGGCGCTCGTCGTGGTTGCCGGTGCTGTAGAACACCGGCGCCCGCCGCCGCAGGGCGAAGTCCCGGACGATGTCGCGCACGGAGATGTACGCGTCCAGCGACCCGTCGTCGGCGATGTCGCCGCTGATGACGATGACGTCGATGTCCGCGACCGGCTCCAGGTCGTTCAGCAGACCGCGCAGCGACTCCCTCGCGTTGACACCACCCGCCCTCGGCGCACCGAAGCGATCGAGATGGGTGTCGGAGAGATGCAGGATCCGCATTGCGCGTACGGTACTCGGCTCGCGGCGCGACGTCACCGATCATTGCGCCGCGCAACCGGACGGCGGCGCCGCGGAGCGGAACGGAGTTGCGGGGGGACGCGGCGGTTCGTGAGGCTTGGACCCGGCGACGGGAATCCGGAGAAGAGGGGGCCGCGCCATGGACCGTTCGTGGAAGCGCTTCGACTGGACGGCCACGGAGGTGCCGCAGGCGCCGCTCGACCACCGGCAACGGTTGCGGGCGGGCGTGCCGTTGACACTGCGGGCCGTCCAGGACGCGCGGGCCGTGCAGCGGCCGGTGTTCGACCCGGCGTTGCAGCAGTACCCCAACGCGTACCGTGCGGCCGACCCGCACTTCCCGGACGCCGGGGTGGAGGCGCGCTGGCTTGAGGCCCGCCGCCGGGCGACGGACCTCGTGCTCGCGGCCGTCGCGGACTCGCCGTGGGCGGAGCATCTGGTGCTGCGCGGCAGCAGGCTGCTGCGCGCCTGGTTCGGGGACGCCGCGCGGGAGCCCGGCGACCTGGACTTCGTCGTCGTTCCGCGGGAGTGGCGGATCGAGGAGCCGCGCACGACCGGGCTGTTCGAGGGCATCGCCCGCGCGGCCGGGCACGTCTCCGCGTCCGGGCCGGTACGGATCTCCGCCGCGGACGCGGTCGCGGAGGACATCTGGACGTACGACCGCGTGCCCGGGCGCCGGCTCGTCCTGCCCTGGACGGCGGACGGGCTGCCCGGCGGGATCGTCCAGCTCGACGTCGTCTTCAACGAGCGGCTGCCCACGCCGCCGGAGCGCTTCCCGCTCCCCGCCCTGTCGGCGGACGGCCCGCAGGCCGCGGTGCTCGGGGTCTCCCCGGAACTGTCGCTGGCGTGGAAGCTGATGTGGCTGGTCAGCGACAGGCATCCGCAGGGCAAGGACCTGTACGACGCGGTGCTGCTCGCCGAGTCCTGCCGGCTGCGGCCGGAGGTGCTGCGTGACGTCTTCCTCGACGCCGAGGGCTGGTACGCGCTGCACCCCGTCACCGCGGACGCGCTCGGGGACCTGGTGCCGGAGGTGGAGTGGCGGCACTTCGCGGCGGAGTACCCCCGGCTCGGCGGCGACGCGACCGCGTACGGCCGCCGCCTGACCACGGCCCTGGCCCCGACGTTCGACGCCGCCCCGCAGGGCGCCGCCCTGCGGGCCTGGTGGATGGCGCCCTGGCTCGCCGAGTACCGCGGCGTCCACGACCGCGAGGGCATGGCGGGTCTGCAGAAGCGGCTGGCCGCCGAGGTGGGTCCGCCGGTCGCCGTCGTCATCACCCGCCAGGTGCTCGGCCCCGGGCGGTGCAGCCCCGAGGACGCCCTCGCCATCATGCTGGCCGACCCGGCCTGGTCCCAGTGGGTCGAGATTTACGAGCGGCACCCGAAGTGGCGGCGTGAGCACCTGTCCGAACCGGGGGAGTGACGGCCGGCTCCCTACCCGGGGGCCGGTGGCCGGGGTAGGGCGCGTTGCGCGTCCGCGCTCTTGCCTGCGGCGGGCCGGGAGATCGGGGCCGGTTGGTGATCGCGGCCGCAGGCGGGTGCGGCTTCCGCCGTGACCGGTGAGGCCCGGCCCGCGGTGTGACGGGCGGTGGGCCGGGGCGAGGAGCGCCGCGAGGGTCGCCCATCAGGCGGCCGGGAACCGGAACCGGTCGATGACCGCGGCGGCAATGGCCGCGGGCGGGTGCGGCGGCCTGCGTGAGGTGCCGCACCCGCCCGAGGGTGTCCGTCAGCCGCGGGCGCCGGACGCCACGGGTTCGGCTTCCGCCGGGGCCGGCGCGGTCGCGGCCGCGGCGTGGCGGGCGGTGGCGCGGTGGACCGGGACGAGGAGCGCGGCCAGGGCCGCCGCCAGGCAGAGCACCGACAGCAGGCTGAACGCGTGGGTGTAGCCGGAGGCGTAGGGCAGGCCGGAGGGCTGGAGCCGGCTGGTGACCAGCACGCTGGTGACCGCGGCGCCGATGGAACCGCCGATCGTGCGGATGTTGGCGTTCATGCCGCTCGCGGCGCCGGTCTGCTCGGCCGGGACGCTGCGCACGATCAGGTTGGCCATCGAGGCGAAGGCGAGGCCGATGCCGAGGCCGAAGACGCCGGCCGCGAAGGCCACCTGCCACTGCTGGTCGTGCCAGGCGGCGAGGAAGCCGCAGGCCACCGCGCCCAGCGCGGCACCCGCCGTGAGCAGGCGCTTCGCGCCGACCACGGGCTCCAGGCGGCCGCTGAGGACGCCGGAGAGGAACATCGCCACCAGCATCGGCAGCATCAGCAGCCCGGCCCCCGTCACGCTGGCGCCGAAGCCGTATCCCGCGGCGCTCGGGGTCTGGGCGAAGCCGGGGAGGAAGGACCAGATCGAGTACATGCCCGCGCCGAAGAGGAGACCAGCGGCGTTGGTGGTCCACACGGCGCGCAGCCGCATGATGCGCAGGTCGATCAGGGGGTGGCGGGAACGGGCCTCGGCCGTCAGCCACAGGGCGAACAGGACGACCGCGGCGGCGAACAGGACGAGGGCGCGGCCGGAGGTCCAGCCCCATTGGGTGGCCTGGCTGAGCGGCAGCAGCAGGGCCACGAGCCAGCCCGACAGGAGGACGGCGCCGAGCCAGTTGACGCGTCCCTCGGCCCGGCTCGGGGACTCGGGCACGTAACGGAAGGCGATCAGCGCGGTGATCGCGACGACGCCGACGGGCAGCCAGAACAGCCAGCGGTAGTCGAGCGCCGAGACGATCGGGCCGGCCGCCACGATGCCGACGCCGCCGCCCGCGGCGATGACGGCGGACAGGTTGCTGATGCTCGGGCCCACCTCGCTCGCGGTGAACTCGTCCCGGATGATCCCGAAGGACAGCGGGAACAGTGCGCCGCCGATGCCCTGGATGACGCGGGCGATGATCAGTACGCCGATGGACGGCGCGAGCGCGGCGAGCAGGCAGCCGAGCGTCAGGACCACCAGGACGGCGACGAGGGTGCGCTTCTTGCCGACCAGGTCGCCGACCCGGCCGAGGATGGGGGTGAAGACCGAGGCCGACAGCAG
Organism: Streptomyces sp. PA03-5A; assembly: GCF_033792725.1. Lineage (NCBI taxonomy): Bacteria > Bacillati > Actinomycetota > Actinomycetes > Kitasatosporales > Streptomycetaceae > Streptomyces > Streptomyces sp. PA03-5A. The sequence continues at coordinate 57,828 of NZ_JARAVL010000007.1, forward strand.
GTAGGCCGTCATCACCCAGGTCGCGGTGGACTGCGAGGTGTGCAGGGCGTGCTGGACGGTCGGCAGGGCCGGCGCGATCAGCGACTGGAGCATGGAGAACACGCCCGCACCGGTCGCGAGGACCGCGAAGGTGAGGCGGGTGGACTTGCGTGGCATGGAAAGCCTCTCCGATTCCGAACGGGGGCGTGGCCGGGACCGTCCGGCCGTGGTCGTACGGGCCGCGTGGGCAGCCTGGGGACGGCGACCGCGCGCGGCGGCCGCCGGGGAAAGCCTGGGAACAGTCGGGGGACGGGCGATGCGCCGACGCAGGGCCCGTGGAAGGGGTCACGCCGGGGCGCGTACGCCTGACCGCCGCGTGCCGGGCACGCGGCGACGGGAACGACACCCCGACTGGTAAAGTGGAGGTATGCCTCCACTGTAGCGGAGGCTACCCTCCACTTCAAACTTCCGGTCAGGAGGCAGCAGTGACGGCCGACACGTTCCCCGTCAGCGCGATCGTCGCGTCCCAGCGCCCGCACCGCAGGGACGCGGCGCGCAACTACGACGCCCTGCTCGCGGCCGCCCGCGAGGCCTTCGCCGAGAACGGCGCCGAGGCCTCGCTGGAGGACATCGCCCGTCGCGCGGGCGTGGGCATCGCCACCCTCTACCGGAACTTCCCCACGCGGCGGCACCTCTTCGAGTCCGTCTACGCGGACGAGGTCAACGACCTGTGCCGGGTCGCCCAGGAGGTCGCCGACCGCGAGCCGTGGGAGGCGCTCACCTCCTGGCTGGGCCGCTTCGTCGACTACACCGTGACCAAGCGCGCCATCCGCGAGGCCCTCAACAACGAGTCCGACGTCTTCCTGGCCTGCCGCGACTCCATGTTCCAGGCCGGCGGCCCGCTCTTCGACCGCGCCCAGCAGGCCGGCGAGGCACGCGCCGACATCTCCTTCGACGACCTGCTCCGCATGGTCTCCGGCATCTCCGCGACGCACTTCGCGGACGACGCCCAGCGCGACCGCATCCTCTCCGTCGCCCTCGACGGCGTCCGCGTCCGCCGCTGAACCGCGGCGGACGCGCCGCAGGCGCCGGTCAGCCGCCCGGTCGCGGCGCGGCGTAGGCGCGGACGGCCACCCGCCGGTCCGGGCCCCACCGCTGCTCGACGGTGGCCAGCAGCGTCCATCCCAGCCGCTCGTACAGGGCGGCCGCGGCCGTGTCCGACGCGACGACGTCGAGCACCGGGTGCAGTCCGCGCAGCCGCGCCTCCTCGACGGCCGCGGCCATCAGCAGGGCCCCGATGCCGTGGCCGCGGGCCCCCGGCGCGACGAACAGCCGGCCCACGACCGCGGCCGGTCCGGCGGCCGCGCCCTCGCGCGCGCTCCACAGCCCCGGCGCGGCGTCGCTCCCGCTGCCCGCCCCGAGGCCGACGTGACCCACGACGACACCGTCCGACTCGGCGACCCACGCGGCGAGGGATGCCGCCCCGGAGATCCACGCGGCCGGTGCGGCGGGCCAGTCGACCGGGTAGCCGTCCCGGTCGTGGACCGCGGCGAGCACCCGCACGCACGCGTCGAGGTCGCCCTCCTCCCGCCGCCGGACCCGGATCGCCGCACCTGCCGTCGCCTCGTCCACCCGGGAATGCAACCACAGGTCGCCTGTCGCGCGGGCAACGGGAAACCGCCCGGAAACCCCTGGGCGGTGGCGGCCGGGTCGCCCGGGAGTGGCACCCGTACGGCGAGATCAAGACAAGTGCCCGCCGTGACGCGGGCGGCGGCTCCCCGGCGCGGGCAATCCACCCCATTCCCGGAGGACTTCGTGCACACGACCCGCACGCGAACCCACGCCCTGCGTGGACCCGCTTCGGCCGCGCGTCACTTCGACATGCGGGCCTCAATGCCGTCGAGCAGGAAGTCGAGGCCGATTCGGAAGGTGTGGTCGGCGTCCAGGTGGGCGGCATCGCGCACCACCGTGGCCAGCGCGGGGAATCGGCCGGTGGCGAAGGTCCGCTCCAGATAGGGCCCGAGTGAGGCCTGCCAACGCGCCTCGTCCATCCCGGTGGCCCGCTCCGCGCGCCGCTCGGCGACCTCACGGCGCACCGCGCCGATCGCGTACGCGTTGACCGCGGCGACCACCGGCATGACGGCGTCCACGTCGACCCCGCCCAGTGCGGCCACCACGGTCTCCCCACTGGCCAGCGCGTGCGGCCCGAGCTGGGGTCGGCCACCCAGGAGGTCGGCGAGCCATTCGTGCTCGTGGGCGGCGTGCCGGGTGGCTTCGGCAAGGGACCGGAGCACCTCCCGCCAGCCGTCCCCGGCCGGCCGGATCTCGGCGTGGACGGCGTCGACCATGAGGTCGAGCAACTCCTCCTTGCTCGCGATGTAGCCGTACAGCCGCATCGGACGGACGTCCAGTGCGGTGGCGACCTTGCGCAGCGACACCGCGTCCAGGCCCTCCGCGTCGGCCAGTTGGATCGCCGCCCGCACGATCCGCTCCCGGCTCAACGGGGCCGGCACAGGTCGATTCGGTGGCTCCGGCCTCTCCCACACCAACATGCCGCTCACCATACATCGCCTCGGACCGATACAGTGTATCGGTCAGTACGGTGTATCGAAGGAGAAGCGGCCATGACCATCGCCATCGTCGGAGCCGGCCTCGGCGGCCTGGCTCTCGCCCGTGTGCTGCACGTGAACGGCATGGATTGCGTCGTGTACGAACGAGAGTCGTCACGCGGTGCGCGCGGTCAGGGCGGCATGCTCGACATCCACTCCGGCCAGCGGGCGCTGCGCGAGGCCGGTCTGATCGACCGGTTCCACGCGATCGCCCGTGGTGAAGGCCAGGACATGCGTCTTCTCGAGCCGGACGGCACCCTGCTGCTCCAGGAGGACACGCCCGACGACGCCCCGCTCGCGCGACCCGAGGTCGACCGCGCCGACCTGCGCGACCTGCTGCTGGATTCCCTCCCCGACGACGTGGTGCGCTGGGGGCACGCGTTCACGTCCGCCGACAACGGCCTGCTGCACTTCGCCGACGGCAGCAGCGCGACGTATGACCTGCTGGTCGGCGCGGACGGCGCGCAGTCCCGCGTCCGCCCGCTGCTCACCGACGCCCGCCCGGCGCACATGGGCCAGAACGTCGTCGAGGTCGGCATCCCCGACATCGACCGCACGCACCCCGACCTCGCGGCGATGGTCGGGCGCGGCAACTACTGGGTGCTCGGCAACGGACTGTCCCTGGCGGCGCAGCGCAACGGCGACGGCCGCGTCCGCATCGGCCTCAGTTTCTACAACACCCCCGAGGACTGGTTCGCCACCAGCGGGATCCCGTTCGACGACCCGGCCGCCGCGCGGGCGCGGCTGATCGACCTGCTCCCCGGCTGGGACCCGCGGTTCACCGCGCTGATCGCGGCCTGCGACGACACGGTCGTCCCGAGGTCGATCAGCACCCTCCCGGTCGGCCTGACCTGGCCGTCGACGCCGGACGTCACGCTGGTCGGCGATGCCGCGCACCTGATGCCGCCGGTGGGGGAGGGCGCCAACATGGCGCTGCTCGACGGCGCCCTGCTCGGTCTCGCGCTGGCCGCGCACCCGGACGACTTCCCCGCCGCCGTCAGGGAGTACGAGCGCGAGATGTTCGAACGCACCGGCGCTGCCGCCCGGATGTCCGCGGACATCCAGGAACTGCTGATGTCGCCGGACGCCGGCAAGAAGATGCTCGCGTTTTTCCAACCCGGCTGAACGCGACCGCATACGCGGTTGTACGGCCCGACCGCCCTCCGCGCGTTCGGACAGCGCCTCCCCGAGATCCGGCCGGTCCGGCGCGGCCGACCCCGCCCACCAGGGGCTCTCCGGCCGGGAGGCGAAGAGGAAACGGGAAACCCCTGGTGCCGGCGGTCCGTCAGGGGTCACCGTGAGGGCCGACACGCGACCGAGGGCGGCGCCGGGCGCCGCCCCGTCTTTGGGGGAAGACCGCATGAGAGCACGACGCTGGGGAGGCGGGCTGGTCGCCGCCGTGGTGACCGCCCTGCTCCTCGCGCTCGTCCCGGCCGCCGCCGCCCGCGCGGCCGGGACCGGGGAGCAGAACTGGTGCAGCCTGCAGGGCATCGCCTCCGACGAGGCGCACCGGGCCGCGGACGCGGCCTGCCAGGAGTGGCGCAACCGCACGCTGTACACCTGGGGCGGCGGGCACGGCCCCGCGCCCGGCGCCAGTTACGGCACCATCGACATCCACGACCTGGAAGAGACCTGGAACGACCCGTACACCCGCGGCTTCGACTGCTCGGGGTTCGTCCGCTGGGCCTGGTACAAGGCCGTCGGGTGGGACATCCTCGGCGGCGGCACCGCCAAGTCGATGTACCAGAGTGCCGGGCGCACCTACCAGGCGGTGCACGGCAGCGGGGGCGGCAAGCCGGCCGTCTCCGACCTGGAGCCGGGGGACATCGTGTTCACCGGGGTCGGCGGCACGGTTGACAGCATCAGCCACGTGATGCTCTACCTCGGCGGCGGCTACGTCGTGGAGGCGTACCAGTCGCAGCACCCCGTCCGGGTGATCGACATCAACGCGCGCATCGACAACAACCGCCTGGTCGGGGTGGCGCGCATGCCGCAGGGCAGCCCCTTCACGGAGCCGCCCGGCTACGACGGCAGCCTCCAGGTCACCTGGGGCACCGACGTGGCCGTACGGCAGCACCCCAACAAGGCGGCGGCACTGGTGACCCGGCTGTCCGGGCCGGACCTGGTGTACGCCACGTGCCAGCAGCACGGGGAGACCGTCACCGCCGAGGGCTACACCAACGACGCCTGGACGTACCTGTCCAACCGCGGCGGCTGGATCAGCAACATCTACCTGAGGGGGCCGGCCTGGCTGCCCGAGGTGCCCGCCTGCACCGGCTCCGCCTACGACCCGCAGACCGGTTCCGGGGGCGGCGGCGACATCTCGCAGGGCGGCGCCTACAGCACCTGGGGCACCGGCGTGGCGGTCCGCTCGGAACCGTCCACGACCACCGGCACCACGGTGGCCCGGCTGGCCGGCCCGACGAGCGTCGCCGTGAGCTGCCAGACGCACGCGCAGACCGTGACGTCCGAGGGGTACACCAACGACGCCTGGTCCTACCTGCCGCAGTACGGCGGCTGGGTCACCAACATCTACATGCGCGGCGACGCCTGGCTGGCCGGGGTCCCCGCCTGCGACGGCAAGGGCACCTCCACGCCGGCCGGGGCGAGCCCGTACGGCACCTGGGGCACCGGCGTGGCGGTCCACGCCTACCCGGCGACCGGGTCCGCCGTGGTGGTCCGGCTCGCCGGTCCGACCAACGTCGCGGTGTCCTGCCAGAAGCACGCGGAGTCGGTGACGGCCGAGGGCTACACCAACGACGCCTGGTCGTACCTGCCGGAGTACCAGGGCTGGATCAGCAACATCTACATGCGCGGCGACGCCTGGCTGTCCGGTGTGCCGAGCTGCGGCGCCCCGGGCGGCGCGATCTGAGCGACCCCGGTCCGCCACGGCCGGCGTGGTCCCACCGCTCTCGGGGGCGGTGGGGCCCGCCGGACCGTGGCCATTTCTCGACCGTGCGCACCCCTTCGCCCGCGACCCTGGGAACCACGCCCCGCCCCGCGCACTCCTCACCTTCCGACGGGCACGCCGGTCAGGCGGCCGGGGACAGGGGACGGCGCCCTCCGCGCCGTACGCGGCGGGGACGGGATGGACCGGACACCACACAGGCCGACCGAGCCCTTCGGCCCGGCCCTGCGCGAACTGCGCCTGGAGCGCGGCCTGTCGCTGTCGGCGCTGGCCCGGCGCACCCACTACAGCAAGGGGTACCTGAGCAAGATCGAGACGGGCGGCAAGCCGGTCAACGCCGACGTCGCCCGGCGCTGCGACGAGGCGCTGGAGGCCGGCGGGACACTGCTCGCCCTGCTGCCGCCCGAGTCCGGGCCGCGAAGTACCCGGCTGTCAGGGGCCGATGACGAGGCGTCGCCCTGCCCCTATCCCGGGCTGTCCGCCTACGGCACCGAGGACGCGGGGCGCTTCTTCGGCCGCGAACGCGCCGTCGCGGACCTGGTGGAACGCCTCGGACGACGGGCCGGCCAGGGCCCGCTGGCCGTGGTCGCCCCCTCCGGGGCCGGGAAGTCCTCGCTGCTCCGGGCCGGGCTGCTCCCCGCCCTGGCCGACGGCCCGTACGGCCGGTGGCCGGTCGCCTTCTGCACCCCCACCGCGCGGCCCCTGGACTCCCTCGGGCACGCGCTGGAGCAGGCCCTGGAGCCTGCCGCGGGCGGAACGCCGCAGGACCCGGGCGAACAGGGGCCGCCCTCCGCGCGTGCCGCCGTCCTCGTCGCCGCGCCGCGCGGAGGATGCGTCGTCGTGGTGGACCAGTTCGAGGAGACGTTCACGCTCTGCGAGGACGAGGCCGAGCGGCGCTCCTTCATCGCCGCCCTCACCGGGCTCGCCGCGACCGGTGACGCCCTCGTCGTCCTCGGGATCCGGGCCGACGTCACCGGACGCTGCCTGGAGTACCCCGCGCTCGTCCCCGTCATCAGCGACGGGCTGTTCGCGCTGGGCGCGATGAGCCCGGACGAGCTGCGCGAATGCATCGTGCGCCCGGCGCGCGAGGAGGGCACCGAGCTCGAACCGGGACTGGTGGAGGTCCTGCTGCGGGACCTGGGCGCTGCGGAGTCGCCGGACTCCCCGGGGCACCCGGCGGGTGCCGTCCGGCCCGGCGGCGACCCCGGCGCGCTGCCGTTGCTCGCGCACGCCCTGATGGCCACCTGGCGGCAGCGCACGGGCCGCACCATGACCGTCGAGGGCTATCTCGCGGCGGGCGGCATCCACGGCTCCGTCGCCACCGCCGCCGAGGCGCTGTTCACCGCCCTGTCCCCGGCCGAGCAACTGGCCGCCCGCAGGATGCTGCTGAGGCTGGTCCGTGTCGGCGAGGACAACGAGCAGTCGCGGCGCCCCCGCGACACCGCCGACCTGCTGGACGGGCTGCCGGACACCGCCGCGGCCCGCACCGCGCTCGACTCCTTCGTCGCCGCGCGCCTGCTGACCGTCGGCACCGACCACGTCGAGATCGTCCACGAGGCGCTGCTGCGGGCCTGGCCGCGCCTGCGCACCTGGATCCACGCCGCCCGCGCCGACCTCCTGCTGCACCAGCAACTCGCCGCGGCCGCCCGCGAATGGGAACGCGAGGGCCGCGACCCCGCGCTGCTCCACCGCGGCGCACGACTGGCCGCCGCCCGCGAGTGGGCCGCGGGCCCCGGCCGTCGCGACGGCGAACTCGGCCCCGTGGAGGCGGACTTCCTCGCCGCGGCCGCCCACGAGGAGGACCTGCGGCGCACCCTCGTACGGCGCCGGGCCCGGCAGCAGCGGACCGGGCTGGTCGTGCTCGCCGTCCTGCTGGTGCTGGCGGTACTGGCGGGCGGCGTCGCCGTCGAGCAGCGCCTCGGCGCCGACCGGCAGCGCGCCACGGCGCTCTCCCAGGCGATGGCCGCCCGCTCCGCCGAACTGGCCGCCGGGCGGCCGGAGGCCGCGATGCTGCTGGCCGAGGCCGCCTACCGCACCGCCCCCACCACCGAGGCCCGCAGCGCCCTGCTCAGCACGCAGGCCAACGCCTTCGCCGGGCGGCTGACCGGCCACACGGCCGCCGTGAACGCCGTGGTGTTCTCCCCGGACGGCCGGCTGCTGGCGTCGGCGGGCTCCGACCGGACGGTACGGCTGTGGGACGTCGCCGGACGGACCGCGGCGGGCGTCCTCACCGGCCACCGCGGGCCCGTCCGGTCGGTCGCCTTCTCGCCGGACGGCCGGCTGCTCGCCTCGGCGAGCTCCGACGGCACCCTGCGGCTGTGGTCCGTACCGGAGCGCCGGACGGTCGCCGTGCTGACCGAACATCAAGGACCCGTACGCGCCGTGGCATTCGCACCCGATGGCCGCACGCTGGCCTCGGCCGGAGCCGACGGCACCGTACGGCTGTGGGACGCCGCGACCGGACGCCGGAAGGCCGTCCTTACCGGGCACACCGACGAGGTCCTCGCGCTGGCCTACCGCCCCGGCGGCCGGACGCTCGCCTCCGCGGGCGCCGACCGCACGGTGCGCCTGTGGGACACCCGGACCCGCCGGAGCACGGCCGTGCTGCGCGACCACAGCGGCGACGTGCTCGCCCTCGCCTTCAGCCCGGACGGACGCACCCTCGCCAGCGGCGGCGCCGACCGCACCGTGCGCCTGCGGGACGTCGCCGCGCCGCGCCGCACCACCACCCTCGCCGGGCACGACGACGACGTGAACGGGCTCGCCTTCGGGCCCGGCGGCCACACGGTCGTCTCCGCGGGCGGCGACGGCACCGTCATCCGCTGGGACGTCCACACCCACCTGCCCGTCGAGACCCTCACCGGCCACACCGACTACGTGCTGTCCGTCGCCGTGGCCGCCCACGGCGACCTCCTCGCCACCGCGGGCTTCGACCGCACCGTCGTCCTGTGGGACCTCAGCCGCAGCACGCTGGGCGCCTCACCCGTCACCGAGGTGTGGAAGGCCGCCTACGCCCCCGACGGGCGCACCCTGGCCTCGGCCGGCGGCGACGGCACCGTACGGGTCTGGGACATGGCGCGCCACGCCCCCGCGTCCACCCTCACCGGGCACAGCGGCCCCGTCTACGACGTCGCCTTCAGCCCCGACGGCCGGCTGCTCGCCTCCGCGGGCGCCGACCGCACCGTACGGCTGTGGGACACCCGGACCCGGCGGAGCCGCGCCATATTGCGCGGCCACGACGGCGCCGTCTTCGCGCTCGCCTTCAGCCCCGACGGGCACACCCTCGCGACCGGCGGCGCCGACCGCACGGTGCGCCTGTGGGACACCGCGACCGGGCGCCGCGCGGCCACCCTCACCGGGCACACCGACTTCGTGAACTGCCTCGCCTTCAGCCGCGACGGCCGACTGCTGGCCAGCGGCAGCGACGACCTGACGCTCCGCCTGTGGCATCCCGCGACGGGGCGCCGCGCGGCCGTCCTGACCGGTCACACCGGTTCCGTGCGCGGCGTCGCCTTCGCCCCGGACGGCCGGACCCTCGCCAGCGGCGGCAACGACGGCACCGTCCGCCTGTGGGACGTCCCGCGGGCCCGCGCCGCAGGGGTCCTCACCAGCCACACCGGGTCCGTCCGGGGCGTCGCCTTCTCACCCGACGGCCGCACCCTCGCCAGCAGCGGCAACGACCGCACCGTACGGCTGTGGGACCCGGCGGCACGGAGCCTGACCGCCACCCTCACCGGGCACACCCGCGCCGCGTGGAGCGTCGCCTTCAGCCCCGACGGCGCGACCGTGGCCAGCGCCGGCAATGACGGCACCATCCGCCTCTGGGACCCGGACGTCCGCCACCGCACCGCCGTGCTCTGTCGCCTCGCCGGCCCCTCCGTCCCGGCCCGCTGGCGGCACCTGCTGCCCGGCTACGCCTGGCCGGGCGCCTGCGGTTCGTCCAGCGGCTGAGCTCCGGGTGACTCCCGAGGGCCGGCCTCCCGGCATGAGGCGGCCCAACCGGCAGGTGGGCCTTTCCGGTTCGTCCTGGCCCGTCACGGCGGCGGCGCGGGCCGCGTGGCTCCCGGTCGGCGCACGCCGTCCAGGCTGCGGACCGTGTCCGTGCGGAGTGGTCGTACCGGCACGCTGCTCCCCGCGTCTGTGGCGGTGAAGCCGGGGGAAGGGTTCCGCCGGGCCGGGACCCGGACGGAGCATGCGTGCGGGTGCCGGTGGCGGTGGGGGCCTGACCGTCCTGGGCCCGCCGCAACGGCGGTGGCGCGGGGGCGAAGCCTGCGTCCGAGGGGCCCGCGCAGCGGGCCCTGATGGCCTTCCGTCAGGTAGCGCGCGGCCCGTGGCGGCACAACTCCGCAGGGCGCGTGAAGCCCGCTCGATCCGCACCCGTCGCCGGGCGGCACCGGTCCTCGACCGGATTCCGTGGACCGGGGCGGGGAGTCGGGTGCACGGGTCGCGCACGCCCTCTCGTGCCGCTGCTCACGGTCCGCACGCGCCGATGTCGTGGCACCGGTAACCGTCGGGGGCGCGCCGATGCGGCGGCGGCCGGGACGGTTCGGGCCTCCCCGGAAAAACCCGGTGCCCCCATCCGGTCCCGCTCACTACACTCGCGTTGATCGCGCGCCCCCCGACACCGTGGCGCGCTCCGTGACGAACGAAGGGAGCCCGGCCGTGCGTTACCGCACCGCAGCCGTCGTGCCCCCGTCACGCCATGAGGTGATCCTGGTGTCTTCGCAGGCCCGGTGCCCGCTGCGCGGCCGGCACCGGAAGTCCGCGACGACCATCTGACCCCCGCACACCCGCAACCGCACCAGCGGAGCCGGGGCCGGGGCCGACGGCCGGGTACGCCCTGCCGCGACCCGGTCGACGTGCACGGGGGCATCCCCACGGCCCGCACGCGGGCCGTCCCGTCCGGGAATCGCGCCGCCCACTCTCCGGATCACCCGAAAGGCCACCGGGCCATGCGCACCGTCAATCCGCTGACCGCCGTCCGCAACCTGGGCATCCTCGCCCACGTCGACGCGGGCAAGACCACCGTCACCGAACGGATCCTCTACCTCACCGGCGCCACCCACAAGCGCGGCGAGGTCCACGACGGCACGACCGTCACCGACTTCGACCCGCAGGAGCGCGACCGCGGCATCACCATCTTCGCCGCCGCCGTGAGCTGCGACTGGGACGGCCACCGGCTCAACCTGATCGACACCCCGGGCCACGTCGACTTCTCCGACGAGGTGGAGCGCTCCCTGCGCGTCCTGGACGGCGCGGTCGCCGTCTTCGACGCCGTCGCGGGCGTGGAGCCGCAGAGCGAGTCGGTGTGGCGGCGGGCCGACCGGCACGGCGTGCCGCGGATCGCGTTCGTCAACAAGCTGGACCGCGCCGGCGCCGACCTCGACGCCGCCGTCGGTTCGCTGCGCGAACGGCTGCACACCGTGCCGCTCGTCGTCCAGCTGCCGATCGGGCGTGAGGACGGCTTCACGGGCGTCGTGGACCTGCTGCGCATGCGCGCCCTGGTGTGGGCCGACGGCCACGGCACGTACGCCGAGGGCCCGGTGCCGGAGGACTTGCGTGAGGAGGCGCTGCGGCGCCGCCGTGCGCTGGAGGAGACGGTGGCGGAGCTGCATGCGGCCGCGTTCGAGGAGTTCTGCGAACGGTCGGCGCTGTCGGAGGCGACGCTGCGCTCCGCGCTGCGCGACCTGACGCTGGCTGGCGACGGCGTCGTGGTGCTGTGCGGCTCGGCGTACCGCAACCGCGGGATCGAACCGCTCCTGGAGGCCGTCGTCGACTACCTGCCGTCGCCGCTGGACGTCCCGGCGGTACGTCAGGCGGCCGACCCTGCGGCGCCGTTCACGGCGCTGGTGTTCAAGGTGAACGTCACCGCCACCGGGCGGCTGACCTACCTGCGGGTGTACGAGGGGACGATCAGGAAGGGGGACGCCGTGCTGGACACGCGCGCCGGACGCACCGAGCGGATCGGCCGGATCCTGCGGGTGCAGGCCGACCGGCACGTCGACGTCGACGCCGCGGTCGCCGGGGACATCGTCGCGGTGGTCGGGATCAAGTCCGCCGCCGCGGGGGCGACCCTGTGCGCCCCGGGGGCACCCCTGGTCCTCGAACCGCCGTCCGTGGCCGAGCCCGTTGTCTTCGTCGCGGTCGAGGCCGCCCGCAACACCGACACCGACCGCCTGGCGGTGGCCCTGGCCCGGCTGGCCGAGGAGGACCCCTCGCTGGCCGTGCGGACCGACCCCGAGACGGGGCAGACCGTCCTGTCCGGCATGGGCGAACTGCACCTGGAGGTGGCCGTGGAGAAGATCCGCCGCGAGCGGGGGCTGGACGTCCGCGTCGGACGGCCACAGGTTGCCTACCGGGAAACGCTCGTGCGCGGCGTGCCGGGGCTGGTCTTCCGGCACGTCAAACAGGAGGGCGGCGCGGGGCAGTTCGCGCACGTCGTCCTGGACGTCGAGCCGTCCGGGGAGTCCGCGTTCGCGTTCGTCTCGACGGTCGTCGGCGGGCGGGTGCCGAAGGAGTTCGTCCGCGCGGTCGAGGCCGGCTGCCGGGACGCCCTCGCCGAGGGCCCCCTCGGCGGCCACCCCGTCACGGGCGTGCGGGTCACCCTGACCGACGGCGCCACGCACTCCCGCGACTCCTCCGAGACGGCCTTCCGCACCGCGGGCCGCCTCGGGCTCCGGGAGGCGCTGCGCAGCGGCGTCATGGCCCTGCTCGAACCGGTCGTCGAGCTCACGGTCACCGTCCCCGACGCCGCCGTGGGCACCGTCCTCGGCGACCTCGCCGCCCGCCGCGGCCGCGTCACCGGCTCGACGACGCGCTCCGGCACGGCGGTCGTCACGGCGACGGTGCCGCTGGCCGAACTGTTCGGCTACGCGACCCGCCTGCGCAGCCGCACCCAGGGCCGCGGCACCTTCACCACCCGCCCCGCCGGGTACGCCCCGGCCCCCGCGGGCACGGTGACCCGGTAGCCGGCGCGCCCGGCCCCGCCCCCACGATCCCCGGGGGGCGGGGCCGGACCGCGTCGGGTCGGCTCACCCCTCCGCCATGAGGGCCTCGTTGACGTCCGCCACGCGCGCGTGGAGCGGGCCCTCGCGCACGATGTCGTCCCCGAGCCCCCGGCGGTGCGGCGCCACGTCGATGACGGTGACCAGGGTGTCGCCGAACCCGATCACCGCCCACCAGTCCTGTCCGGCCGCCCGGACACGCCACGTCGCCTTGACCCACCTCCCGGTGTCGGCCCGCACCTCCGCGGAGACCAGCTCCCAGGTCGCGGGGTCGAAGGCGAGCAGCGCCTCGACGGGTGCTCCGCGGCGCTCCAGGCGCTCGGTCACGTGCGGGCCGCGCGCGGTGAGCCGTACGGGCTCGCGCAGCACGTGCCGCACCCGCGCGAAGAGCGCCGCGGGGCCGGTGGCCACGTGGAAGCGGGCGGTGTCGAAGCGTGGTGCCAAGGGGGAGTCCTCACCGGGAACGCCGCCAACGCCGAAGGGCGATGGGCATCGTGACCAGGAAGGATACCGGCACACCCGCCGGCGGTGCGTCCGGTCGCGGCGACCTTGGCGGGATCGGGCCGCCGGGGTGGGGGCCGTATGCGGACGGCGTCGCCGCTGCGGCAGGATGTGTCACCTCGCGCCTGGACAACGCCTGTTCGGCGCGACTCCCCGAACATCCCCCGAACGTCCCCGAACGATGAGGCGACCAGTGACGACACACCACCCCCCGCGCCCCGTGCGTGAATCCGTACGCACGTGGGGAGGCGACCGGTGAACCGCGCCCTCACGCTGCACGACCTGATCGTCGCCGGTGCCGCGATCGCCGCCGGCGCCCTGGCGGGGCTGCTGCTGCGGCTGGCCCTGAAGTGGCTGGGCGAGCGGGCCAGGTCGACGAGGTGGGGCGGTGACGACATCGTCGTCGCCGCTCTGCGCACCGTCGTGCCGTGGGCCGCACTGGCGTCGGGCGCCTGGGTGGCCGCCGCGGCGCTGCCGCTGACCCGCATCGTCGACCGCACCGTCAACCAGGTGCTCGTGGCGGTGCTGATCCTGGCGGCCACGGTCGCCGCGGGCCGCATGGTCGCCGAGACGGTACGGTCGCTGGCGCTGGCCCGGTCCGGGGTCGCGGCCTCCGCGACGATCTTCGTCAACATCACCCGTGTCGTCGTGCTGGGGATGGGCTTCCTGGTCCTGCTGCAGACCCTGGGCATCTCCATCACGCCCCTGATCACCGCCCTCGGCGTCGGCGGTCTCGCCGTCGCCCTGGCCCTGCAGGACACCCTCGCCAACCTCTTCGCGGGCGTCCACATCCTCGCGTCCAAGACCGTGCAGCCCGGGGACTACATACGTCTCAGCAGCGGCGAGGAGGGCTACGTCGTCGACATCAACTGGCGCAACACCGTGGTGCGCCAACTGTCGGACAACCTGGTGATCATCCCCAACGCCAAGCTCGCGAGCGCGATCGCCACCAACTTCCACCAGCCCGAGCAGCAGATGTCGCTCATCGTCCAGGCGGGCGTGGGCTACGGCAACGACCTCGAGCACGTGGAGCGGGTGACCATCGAGGTCGCGGGCGAGGTCATGGCCCACGTCGAGGGCGGCATCCCCGAGCACGAGACGGTCGTCCGCTTCCACACCTTCGGCGAGTCGCGGATCGACTTCTCGGTGATCCTGCGGACGTCGGAGTACGGGGAGCAGTACCGGATCAAGCACGAGTTCATCAAGCGCCTGCACCGCCGCTACCAGGAGGAGGGCATCGAGATCTCCTTCCCGACGCGGAACGTGGTGCTGCGTCAGGAGCAGCAGGACGCGATAACGCTGCCGCACCAGCGCACGGTCCCGGCGCCGGACCCCACCCCCGGCGGCTGACGGCCGCCCGCCGGGCACGCACTTCGGTGCGTGCCCGGCGGACTTCCTCCCGCTGGGACCGCGCCCTCGGCGCCGCCACCTACTCGGCCTCCTCGGATTCCGGCAGGTGGCAGGGGCCCGACCCCATCGGGAGCGCCATCCGATCTCGGCGACGATGCGGTCTTTCGGCCTGGAGGTGGCCACACGCGTCGCGGTGAATTCGGTGGTCTTCCGTTCGTCTCGTCAGAACCTCACCACCTGGGGCACGTACATCGAGATGGCCTCGCGGCTATGTGAGCCGACGCTCCTGGCCCTCGGTGTCCTCGCGGTCCGCGGGCGCGCGCGTCAAGCGGTGATGCAGCACAGCGGCCCGGCTCCCCTCGGTGGGGTTCCGGGCCGCTGTGCTGCGCCGTGGCGCGTGTCGGCCGAAGTGCAGTGGCTACCACCAGATGACGACGTATCCGGGGCCGCCGTTCTCGCCGCCGGCGTCCGGGCCGACGCCGCGTGCGCCGCCTGAGCCGCCGATGCCTGCACCCGGCGGCGCCGGCTGGATGATGCCGTCCACTGCCGGACGGCCTCCCTGGGCACCGGGCCCACCCGGGGCGACGCCCGAGCCATCTCCGCCGTTGGCGCCTTGTCGGACTGTGCCCTGGCCAGGACAGAAGGCCGTGCCGCCAGCGCCACCGTTGAGGTGCGACCCGAATACGCCGCCGTTGGCAGTCACGACGTCGCCGAGGCCGTTGTCCACCGTGCTGGGTGTGCCCAGATCGCCGGGAAAGGACGGGGGTGCGCCCGAGCCTCCCGTGCCGACGTCCACCGCGACTGGTGTGCCCGGCTGGACGGGAAGGACGCACCAAGCGAAGCCTCCGGCGCCGCCACCGGATCCACTGTTGTTAACGTCGCCTCCACCACCGCCCCCGCCGCCGCCCCACGCCTGGACGAACACCGTGGTGACGTTGGCGGGCGGCACGAATTGACCGTCGTTCTGGAAGTCCACCAGGCCGTGGGCCGGGGCGACACCGGGCGGGCCCTGCGGGCCCTGCGGGCCCTGTGGCCCCGGCGGCCCGACAGGTCCGGCGGGCCCGTCAGGTCCCTGCTGGCCGGTCTCGCCCGGAGGCCCCTGAGGTCCGGCGGGTCCGGCGGGTCCCTGCGATCCGGGAGGCCCAGGCGGGCCGGGAGGCCCTGGTGGGCCGGGTATCCCGGGGCGGCCCGGGTGACCGTGGCCAGGGCGGCTGGGGCAGTACCCGGGGAAGTAGGGGAAGAGGAAGCACGGGCCGGCGAGCCCGGCTTGAGCGTCGGGCTTCACGGCGGCGGCCTCGCGACCGTCGGCGTACGCGGCACCCGAGAGAGCACTGGACGCCAAGGCCACGCTCGCGGCCACCGTCCACATCCGCAGACCACCTCGGCGTCGCCCTCGGGCTCCATGGGGCATGGCTATTCGAGACAACACGCCACCTCCAGCAAGGGGGCCCGCAACGCGCGGCAGAGGCCGGATCACCAGGAGAGGAGAGCTGTCGGAGACAGCAGCGAGCCCACAGCAAGAATCGCCCTGCCTGTTGCGTCGTGCACATTCAGTAGCCGACCGGGTGATTTTGTCCCCGCATCGGCCCGGCACTCCTGCAAGGGCCCCGGGCGGCTGTGCTGCGCCGTGGCGCCGACTGGCGGCCGCGACCTCGGCGGCCGGGAGGAGGCCGGCGAAGAGGCCGGCCTCCTCTACGAGCGTGCTGAGCGGGGCAGATGGTGCATCGGCACTCTCAGAGCCGCTAGCTGCGAGCGCACGCGACTTCGGTCAGAGTCAGGGCGCTGTCCGAGCTGAGCGCCCATGTCGTGCCAGTCCAGATGACCCAGGGCGTCGGGACGGGGTCATCCCCGCTGGCGTCAGTGACGGCCCCACCGGTGACGGCCGCGCAGATGGCCTGCCAAGTCTCAGACCGGAATCCGACGTTCAGACCGTTGATCATTGGCCCGTTGCACAACGAACTGGCTGCGGTAGTGGTGGTGCTCGCACAAGTAAGCGTCGCGCCGTGCACGATCTGGGTCGAGAGGAACTGACCGAAGACCGGTTCCGATCCCGGCGGCCCCGCCGGTCCGGTGTCGCCCTTCGGCCCTTGCGGCCCAGCGGGACCCACCGGCCCTTGCTGGCCGGGATCGCCCTTCGGCCCTTGAGGCCCGGCGGGACCCACCGGCCCTTGCTGGCCGGGATCGCCCTTCGGCCCTTGAGGCCCGGCGGGGCCCTGCGGCCCGGCGGGGCCCTGCGGGCCGGGAGGTCCAGGCGGACCGGGGCGACCAGGGCGGCCGTGGTGGCCGGAGCAGTATCCGGGAAGCCCCGGGATGAAGAAGCACGGGTCGCCGGAACTGTTCTGGGCGCCGGGTTTCGCGACGTCAGCGTGGCCACGGTCCGCATACGCCGCACCCGTCACTGCGCAGGACGCCAGGGCCACGCTCGCGGCCACCGTCCACGCCCGCATACGGCCTTGGCGCCGCCGTGTAGACGCCTGAGGCTCGGCTATTCGGGACAACACGTCACCTCCAGGGAGGGGTTCGCGATCGCGGCCGACCCCGTTTCCAGGGAGCGGCGCTGTCATGGGCAGCAGCGAACCCAACGCAAGAATCGCCCAGCGTGGCGACTCAGGCACTCTCGGTAGCCGAATGGGTGATGCTCGGTCCTCACGGCAGCGAGCGGCTGGTCCTCGGTGAGGGTCATGCGGGCCGCGACCGCCGGCCATGTCACGGCGGGCACGGTCCAGGCGCGGGCCGTGGGCACCCTCACCCCACTGGCGGGCGACCGGTACCGGCGCGGTTACCGCGACGGCCGGGACGACGGACGCCACGACGCCCGCTCACGCCCGCGCTGCCGGAACCAATGGGACTCCTACCGCCCCCAGAGCTGGAACTCCTACTGCTGAGCCCGACCTATCATGATCCCCTCAGAACCTGGGCGCGGGGGGACGAGAGTTGACCACTGGGGACAACGACCGGGTCTTCACCGGGAGCTGGGTCATCGAGACCAACCTGCGGCCCCTGTGCGAGTCGGTGGCGCACTTCACGGGGTACGGGTTCGACGACCGGGACTGGCAGGCGATCGACGCGGCCCTCCCGGCGACGGACGTCGAGCGGCACGACGGCTGGTACGCGTACCCGCTGTCGGGCCGTGTGCCGCTGACGCTGCTCGTCGCGGGCGACCCCGGTTCCTCCGTGGTGTTCGTGCGGTTCGCGGGCGAGCCCGGCGAGGGCGAGAGGGCCCGGATCGAGGCGGCGCTCCACATCTCGCGACCTGGGCCGTGCGATGACGGCCGCTACTGGCACACGCGCTTGAAGTCGTCCGCCCCCACCCGTGCGCGGAAGCGCACCTCGTGGCCCGCGGAGTCGGTGAAGACCGCCGACGTCGGTGACAGCAGCGTCATCGTGCCCCGCTGCGTGGGGTTGTCCCAGTCCGGCGGGGGGTTGAAGGCGCCGCCGGAGAGCGGGGTCTCCGCCTCGAAGTACGTCGAGCCGATGAGGGCCTCGTCGATCCCGCAGTGGGTGTACAGCTCGTAGGGGATGGAGGTCGGGGCCGGGGCGGTCGGGAACCGGACGGACGGAGCAGGGGCAGTGGGGAGCGCCACGCGGGGGGCGTCCCGGTCGGCGCAGCCCGCGAGGGCGGCGGCGAGGGCGGCGGCAGCGGCCGCGAGGGCGGCGGTGCGTGCGAAGTGCCTGGTGGTCATGGCGGTTGGACGTGGTTGCCGCAGGGTGGGTTCCGTCGGCGCCGCCCGTTCAGGGCGCCGCCGCCCGCGGGCTGCCGCGCCCGACCGGGACGCAGGTCGCGGCGACCAGGAGCGCGGCCGCGACGCCCGTCACGAGGACCGGGGCAGGGGTGAACGTGGCGGCGAGGATCGCCGCCGCGGCGAGCGCGTGCACCACGTCGGGCGCGGTGGGGTGCACGGCGGTCCGGCGGTGCAGGAGCCACACGGACAGGACGAACCCGGCGACGGGCACCGTGTAGGCGGCCGCCGCGCCGTGGGCGCCCAGATGGCCGTGCCCGGTCGCCTGGGCGACGTTGACGGCGAGTCCGGCACCCACCGCCGCGGCGCAGGCGAAGACCGCGTAGTGGCCGTAGCCCCACAACGTGGCCGTGGTGAAGCTGTTGAGGCGGCGGGAGGCATTCTGGGCGAAGTACAGCCACCACAGGGCGCAGACGGTGAGGGTGCCGCCCAGCACCAGCGTGGCGATGTCGCCGAACGTGGCGTCGGTGTCGAGGGCGGTACGTACCGCCCCGGCGGCGGCCGTGATGGACTCGCCCAGCACGATGAGGGTGAACAGGCCAAAGCGCTCGGCGATGTGGCGCGGGTGCCAGGTGGTGTGGGCCGCCCGCTCGGCCCACACGGGAACGGCGAGTTCGGCCAGGGCGAGTACGGCGTGCGCCGGGAGGCGGATGTCGCCCGGCACCACCAGGTGCGCCAGCCAGCCGGTCTGCACCACCAGGATCCCCGCGGCGTACCGCAGACAGCACCGGCGCCGCTCGGGGTCGGAGCCGGCGGCCCGCAGCCACTGGCTGACCATGGCGAGCCGCATGACGACGTAGCCCCAGGTGATGACGGTGTAGTCGCCGTGCTGCAGGGCGGCCGCCGTGCCCGCGGACATGACGAGGGCGCCGCTGATCTGCACGACGGTGAGCAGGCGGTACGGGACGTCGTCCGTGTCGTAGGCGGAGGCGAACCAGGTGAAGTTCATCCACGCCCACCAGATCGCGAAGAACACCAGCGCGTAGCCGAGGACACCGCGCCCGACGTGCCCTCCGGCCAGTTCCTCCTCGAACGCGGCGGACGTCTGCGCGACGGCCACCACGAAGCAGAGGTCGAAGAAGAGCTCCAGCGCGGTGGCGGTGCGGTGCTTCTCGTCGGCGACGCGGGCGACCATCCGCCGCCGCCACGCCGTGGCGGTGTTCTGCGGCGCGCTCACGCCGCTCCCGTCCCCGCAGCGCACGCCGTGCCGCGCCGTCCGGGAACCGCTTCCTCGCTCACGGCACGCTTCCTCACATTCCCGGGGACAGGGCTCTGCTTCCTCCACTGAGACCGGACGTCCTGCGCGCGTGTGACACACCCCGGGGAACGGGGCGTCACCGGGCGCGCCGCCCCGTCCCGCGGTGCCGGGGTTGTCACACTTCGCGGGCGGCGCCGGTCGGAAGCGGTGGATGCCCGGTCGTCCTCGCGTGACCGCCTCCGGTTCCCGAGGCCGTCTCCCGTTCACCCCCGAAAGGTTTCTCATGGCAGGCCATGGCGTTCCCGAACCTGTCGGCGACGATCCCCTGGCGCGGTCGTCCACCGCCGGGGAACCGGCTCCCGCGACGGGCGCCAGTCGTACGAGCGTCGACAAGTACGGGGTGCTCGTCGGGTACAGCGGCTCAGCCCCCAGCAGGCGGGCGCTGTCGTACGCGGCCGGAATGGCGCGGCGCACCGGCGCGGCGCTCCTCATCGTCCACGTCGCGAAGGAGAACCCCGTCGCGTCGCTGCTCGGCTACGAGAACCCGGGTGGCGGCTGCGGGCCGCACGCCGGCGGCACGCACACGCTGCTGGGGCAGCTCGCCTGCGAGGACCATCTGTCGGGGCTGCCGTGGACGCTCATCCACCGCAGGGGCGCCGTCGCGCAGGAGCTGGAGAAGGCCGGCCGAAAGTACCGGGCGAACGCCATCATCGTCGGCCGCAGGCGCGGGGCCGGCATCCGGCTCTTCCGCCCGATCTCCGACCGGCTGGCGCGCAGCGCCCAGCGGCCGGTCATCGTCGTCCCCTGACGGCGGCCCCCGGAACCCTCTGCGCGGCCGCCCGGCCGGGGGCTGGCCTTCCTTCGGGAAGGCCGGCCCCCGGCTCGGCATGGAACGGTCGGCACCTCGGTCTGCGGTCAGCGGGAACTGATCAGCAGGCCGGGTACGACGGTTCGGCCGGTGCGGAACTCGGTGTACGCCCACTGCTCGACGTCGGGCTGCGGACCCACGGGGTTCAGTGTCACCTGCGCGTTCCCGCCCCGCTGCACCGCGGACGGTGTGGTCAAGGTGGCGTTGCGCCGGTCGGCCTTCTCAGGGATGACGGTCACCCCGAGCCGGTAGGGAATGTCGGGTGACGTGGCCGTCTGGGCGTGCACGTAGGCGGTGTAGACGCCGGGTTCGGGGAAGAACCGGACGCTGCGCTCGTTGCTGTGCCACGACGCCCAGCTCCGGTCGACCAGCTTGCCGTCCTTGTAGAGGTACAGGTCGAGATTGGTGTTGGGGTCGTCCGAGGCCGTCTGCACGACGAGTCCGGCCGCGCCGCGCGGCACGGTGATCTTCGTGCCTTGGGTGCCCACCCCGCCGGGGGAGAAGACGCCGCCGCTGACGGAGGTCGTGAGCTTCTTGTCCGTCCAGGTCACGGGGGTGTACCCGGTGGTGCGGCCGGCCAGCGGGCCGGTGAAGCCCGGTTCCAGGAAGCCTTGGCCCTGGCCGCCGGTGCGGCCGAACTCGATTCCCGTGTCGTCGTACGGCCGCGGCGTGAAGCCCCACGGACGGCCGGCGACCGTCAGGCGCACGCGGTGCTTGGCGCTGCTGAAGACCAGTGAGCCGGTGGTGTAGCGGTCCCAGGTCGCGGTGCCGCGCTCCAGGGTGATGGTCACCGTGGCGGTGGCACCGGGCTTCACCGAGATCGTCCGGGGGCTGACCGTCACCTTCATACCGGCCAGTCCCTCGACGCGCGCCGTGTACGTCTCGGTTCGCGTGCCGACGTTGGTCAGCCGACGCGTGAGGCGCACCGGCTTCGTCCCGTCGTACTCGCGCAGCGCGATCGAGGGCAGGTTGATCTCCTTGCCGTCCGGAGTCGCCGCGGAAGCGAAGGCGGTCAGTTCGGCTGCGGAAGGCTCGATCACCAGGCCCGGGTCGTCGGCGGACGAGGTACGGGGCATGCCGGAGCCCTGCTGCAGCGGGCTGGCCGTGCCCTTGGTGTCGGTGGCGGTGGTGCGCAGGGCCGAGGCGGTCGCGCCGGGCGACCACTTCGGGTGCCGGGTGCGCAGCAGCGCGGCCATGCCGGCCACGTGCGGGGCCGCCATGGAGGTACCCGAGTACGCGTCGAAGAGACGCCCGCCGTCCATCGGCGACACCGCCGCCACCACGTCGATGCCGTCCGCGACGAGGTCGGGCTTCTGCAGTCCGGTGTGGACCTGGTCGGGGCCGTACGACGAGAGGCCGGCCACGCTCGGCAGTCCCACGAGGCTGCTGCCGTCGCCGCCCTCGACCAGCGACGCGGTCCCGTCCGTACGGTGCGCCCACAGGTAGTTGAAGAGCTTGCCCGCCTGTTCGGCGCTCCATAGGTAGACGGTCGGGAAGTCGTAGATCACGTTGAGCCGGGTGTTGCCGGTCGACTGGAACAGCACCACGCCGACACCGCCGGCGGCCTTGACCGTCGCCACCGCGTCGACGGGGTCGATGAAGTCGCAGGCCACGATCTTGCCCTTGACCTTGGCGGGGTCGAGACTTCCGGACCAGCAGTACTGCGCGCCGTCGTCGAGCGATCCGGCCTGGTCGGCGAAGACGATGGGGGTGCTGCGACGGGACGGCAGCTGGTCCATCGACGTGCCGACGATGCGGGTGCCGTCGCCGAGCCGCACGGTCGCCTCGTGGGAACGCTCCACCGTCGCGCCCACCGTGGTCACCCACGGTTCGGCGTTGCTGACCATTCCGGACATGCCGTCGTTGCCGGCCGCCGCGGCGACGAAGACGCCGGCGAGGTAGGCGTTGAGGAAGGCGTCCCCGATCGGGCTGTTGGGCTGGTAGTCGCCCATCGAGTTGCCGATCGAGTAGTTGATGACCTGGACACCGTCGGCCACGGCCGCGTCGATCGCCGCGATGATGTCTGCGTCCGTGCCCGAGCCGCCCCAAAGGGCCTTGTACACGGCGATCCGCGCGTCGGGCGCCACTCCGGAGATCGCGCCGTAGTCATGCCCGAGGACCATCGCGTGCTTGACGGGAAGACCCGCCGCGGTGGAGGCGGTGTGGGTGCCGTGTCCGTTCATGTCTCGCGCCGAGAGGGTCTCCCCGTCGGGGAGCGAGCCGTAGGCGCTGAGCCACCCGTCGGCGAAGTACCGGGCGCCGACGATCTTGCCGTTGCAGGCGCCGGCGGGGAAGCCCTCACCGGTCTGGCAGGTGCCGTGCCAGCCCGCCGGCCGCGGCATGGTGGCAGCGAAGGAGGCGCTCTCCGGCCAGATGCCGGTGTCGATCACGCCGATGACCACATCGGAGCCGTGAGCCGGCTTGGTCTGCGTCGCGGTCTGCGGAGCCCTACCCGTCGGCGCCTGTGCCGGGGGCTGCGCCGCCTGCGTTGTCCCGGTCGTCGCCGCGTCGGCCTTCACGAGACGGGCCGGGGTGACCGCCGCGACGCGCGGGTCCTTGGACAGCTTGCCGGCCTGCGCGCCGGTCAGTTTGACGGCGAAGCCGTTGAAGGCGGTCGTGTAGGTCCGCTGAGCCCGCACACCGAAGTCGCCGAGTACGTCACGCTGCGCTTCGCCCAGGTGCTGCCGGTACTTCTCGGCCGCGGCCGAATGGGGCTGGAGTTCCTGCCCGGCCACCGGCCTCGTCGCCGCGAGGCCCTTGACGCCGCCCGTGTACGAAGTGACGGGCGCTTCCCGCAGCCGCACGACGTACTGCCCCTTGATGGTGCCGGGCTGCGCGGCGGTGTGCAGGGCGCCACCGCCCGTGAGGGCGGCTCGGGAGTGGTCGTACTGGCCCAGCCTCAGGTCCGGCAGCGGAGCGCCGGTCTGTGCCGCGGCCGGCCCGATGTTCCCCAAGCCGCTGAATATGGTGGCGAAAACGGTGATTGCCGACGCCGCGACGATGCGGCGTCGTCGTCGTCGAAGGCTCGCGCTCGTGACCACGAGTCTCCTCCCATGAAGTGAACGGTGTGAATGTCCGTCACACCCAACCTCCGACCGATTACGAGAAGATCACGTTCGAATGACGATCCGTCCCGCCCGGCGTTGCCACGCCCGCCTGTTGGGGGCATTTCACCGCCGCGGGCGCGGTGGGTTCCCCGCGACGGGAACGGCGCCCGGTCGCTCGCCGAAGTGCGGGTGACCGAGCCTCGCAAAGCCCTGAGCAGCGCGAACTCGGATACGGGTGGTGGCGGTTCGGTCCGCGCTCCTGGGTGCTGATCGCGGGGTTCCCGGGAGGCGGCACGTTGCCGCGGCCCTGAGCGACGTCCGCACCCAACTGCCTGTCGTTTTGCAGACAGGTGTCGGGATGCCGACACCGCGAGCACCTTCACGGGTGACCGAGTGAACCAGCAGAGCGCCTGATCTAGCTCATCTGACGCCGGACCAGCTCGTGCAGCCGGCCGCCGGGGTCCGCCAGCAGGTCGGAGGGGCGGCCCTCCTCGACGACGCGGCCGTCCTCCATGACGACGACGCGGTCGGCGTCCATGACGGTGGAGAGCCGGTGGGCGATCACGACACGGCTGGCGCGCAGCCGCCGGGTGCTGTCGATGACGGTGCGCTGGGTCTCGTTGTCGAGGGCGCTGGTGGCCTCGTCGAGGAAGAGGATGCGGGGCCGCCGGATCAGGGCCTGGGCGATCATCAGGCGCTGGCGCTGGCCGCCGGAGATGGTGCTGCCGCCCGCGATCATGGTGTGCAGGCCCATGGGCATGCGCTTGATGTCCTCGGCGAGACCGGCCATGGCGGCGGCCTCCATCGCCTCCTCCTGGGTGTGGACCTCGGCGCCGCAGATGCAGTCGAGGATCGAGCCGGTGAACGGCTGGGCGTTCTGCAGCACCACGCCGCACTGCCGGCGGACCGCGCCCTGGTCGAGCGCGGCCAGGTCCTGGCCGTCGTAGAGGACGCTGCCGGACGCGGGTCGGTCGAAGCCGATGAGCAGGCGCAGCAGGGTGGACTTGCCGCAGCCGCTGGGGCCGACGATCGCCACGAACTCGCCGGGCCCGACCCGCAGGGAGACGTCGTCGAGGACGAGCGGGCCGTCGCCGGAGTAGCGGAAGGAGAGGTTGCGGGCCTCGATCGCGCCGGACAGGACGCCCGGCTGGGTGCTGCCGCCGCGCACCTCGGGGGTCTCGTCGAGGATCGGTTTGACCTGCTCGTACATCGGCAGCACCGCCGCGGCCGACAGCAGCGCCCCGGTGAGCTGGGTGACCGAGGTCAGCAGCATCGTCATGGCGGTGCTGAAGGTGAGGAAGCCGGACGCGGACAGCGAGCCCCGGGCCGGGCCGGCCAGCAGCATGAACATGATGAGGGAGCACAGCGGCAGGTAGACCGCGTTGAGCACGGTGGTGATGTTCTTGATGCGGCCCGCGCGCTGCTGGAGTTCGCGGCTGCGGGCGAAGCGGCGGGCCCAGGCGGCGTAGGCGAAGCTCTCGGCGGCGGCGACGCGGAGCTTGGGCAGGCCGCGCAGGGTCTGGAAGGCCTCGTTGTTCAGCTTGTTGCCGAGCACCACCAGCCGTCGCTGCCAGCGCAGTTCCCACAGCCCGAGGCCGAGGAGCAGGGCCCCGATGACGACGAGCATGCCGAGGGCGGCGAGCGCGAGCGGGACGCTGTACAGGAGCAGGAGGACGAGGTTCATCGCGCCGACCGTCGTCGCCTGGACGGCGACCGGGCCCACCCCGGCGAGCACCCGGCGGATGGCGCTGATGCCCATCGCGGCACTGGCGAGCTCGCCGGTCGAGCGGCCGGCGAAGAACCCGGTCGGCAGGCGCAGCAGACGGTCCCACACGGCGGGCTGCAAGGTGGCCTCGATGCGGCCCTCGATGCGCAGCACGGTGAGGTTCTGCATCAGCATGAAGACGGCGCAGACCAGGCCGGTGACGACGACGGCCAGGGCGGCCTGGACGATCAGCCCGGTCTCCGCGTCGGGTACGTACGTGCCCAGCACCTGCCCGGTCGCGATGGGCACGAACGCACCGAGGCCCACGGTGACCAGACTGCTCAGGACGAGGTTGCGCAGATCGCCCGCCGAGCCCCGAAGGCTGAAGCGCAGCAGCCGCGTCAGCCCGGTGCCCCGTTCGGGGAGCGGCCGGTAGAGCATGACCGCGCGCTCATCGAAGTCCTCCGCGTTGTGGTCGGCGACCCGCACGCGGCTGCTGCCGCCGGGCCCCACCGCCTCGTAGCCGCCGCGCCGCCACAGCAGGGCCACCGGCGCGCCGGACGCGGCGCGCCGGCCGACCAGGGGGCCGGTGTTCTCCCGCCACCAGGCGCCGTCGAGGCGTACCGGGCGGGTGCGGATGCCGGAGGTGACGGCGACCCGCTCGACCGGGTCCATGCGGTCGCTGACCGCGCCGCTGCGCGACGGCGGGGTGAGGGTGATCCCGGCGGCCTCGGCGACCTGCCGGCAGACGGCGTACGTCGTGTCGTCGGAGGCCTCGGCGGTACGCGCGGGGGCCTTGCGGGAGGTGGCGATGGAGGCCAGCAGATCGCGGTCGGCCTGCTCGCGGACGGCCTCCCCGGCCCTGATGCCCGCGGCCGTGCGGTCCTCGTGGGCGCGCTCCAGGCCCTCGATCCAGCCGTCCAGCGTCGACAGCAGCCGGTACTGCTGGTTGACCATGCTCTGCCACATCGCGCCGTCGAGGAGCAGGTCGCCCGCCGCCTCCGCGGAGTACGCGGCGCCGTACTGCACGCTGCCCGGCAGGACCGGCAGCCACAGGATGTCGTCGTCGGCGACGTGCTCGCCGTCCGTGGTGCGGCCGGTCAGCGGGGCCTCGTAGAGCACCCGCTGGCTGCGCCCGACACCGAGTGCGAAGGCGTGCTCGAGGAGGCTGAGGGCGAGCTCCTGGGTGTCGTGGCCGGCGCCGTACGGGCCCTGCTGCGCCCAGCCGTCGCCGTGCGCCGTGTGGTGCGGGTGGGGCGGCCGGTACAGCTCGCGCAGCGGGACGCGGCGCAGGAAGCAGCCCTGCAGCGGGCGTCCGACGAGGGTGTGCCGGGGCCCCTCGACCGGGCCGAGGAGGAGGGTGCCGGGTTCCAGGCGGCCCAGGTAGTGCCAGTGGCCCTGCTGGGCGGCGTCGACCGCGAACAGGTCGAGGGCGCCGGCCACCACGAGCCACAGCACGTGCGGGCCCTCCAGGGGCAGGCTGCGCAGGCCGGTGCAGTCGACGGGGCCGCCGAGCCCGCCGAGGGCGGTCAGGACCGGATCGCCGGCGGCGGTGCCGGGCTGTACGGGGATCACCTCAGTGCTCCTTGACCAGGGCGGCGTACGCGCCGCCCGCCGCTATCAGCTCCTCGTGACGTCCGCGCTCGACGACCGTGCCGTGGTCGAGGACCACGATCTCGTCGCTGTCGCGGACCGTGCTGAGCCGGTGCGCGATCACCACGCAGGCGCAGCCGCGGCGCCGCAGGTTGTCGATGATGACCTGCTCGGTCTCCGCGTCGAGGGCGCTGGTCACCTCGTCGAGCACCAGCACGCTGGGCCGCCGGACCAGGGCCCGGGCGATCTCCAGCCGCTGCCGCTGCCCGCCGGAGAAGTTGCGGCCGTCCTGCTCGACGTGGCTGTGGACGCCGCCGGGGCGGCGGGCGACGACCTCGTACAGGCAGGCGTCGCGCAGCGCGGCCTCGACGTCCCCGTCGGGGATGGAGGGGTCCCACAGCGCGACGTTGTCGCGCACCGTGCCCTCGAAGAGGAAGACGTCCTGGTCGACGAAGGAGACGGAGGCGGCCAGGGACCCGCGCGGGATGTCCTCCAGGCGCTGCCCGTCGATGCGGATCGTGCCCTCCCAGGGGCTGTAGAGACCTGCGATCAGCCGGGAGACGGTGGACTTGCCGCTGCCGGAGCCGCCGACGAGCGCGACCTGGCGGCCGGGCGCGACGGACAGTGAGAACCCGGACAGCAGCGGCTTGTCGAGGGGGCTGTAGCCGAAGGTGACGTCCTCCAGCGTGACGTGGCCCTTCAGCCGGCGGGTGCTCGCCCCGGACTCGGGGCGCGCGTACAGCGAGTCGACGGGGAAGTTCTCGACGTCCTTGAGCCGCACCACGTCGGCGGCGAAGTCCTGGATGCGGCCGGCGACGCCGTTGAGCCGGGTGATGGGCGCGGTGAACCGGACGACCAGGGACTGGAAGGCGACGAGCAGGCCGATCGAGATGTGCCCCTCCACCGCCCGCAGCCCGCCGATCCACAGGATGAGCGCGCTGTTGAGCGTCGCGAGGGTCGGGGCGACGACCGACAGCCAGGCGCTGGGCACGCCGAGGCGCTGCTGCTCCTCCAGCGTGGCGGCGTGCTGCCCGGCCCAGCGGCGGAAGTAGCCGTTCTCGCCGCCGGTGGCCTTCATCGTCTCGATCAACTGCAGGCCGGTGTACGAGGTGTTGGTGAGCCGGGCGCTGTCGGCGCGCAGCTTCTGCGTCCGGGTGGCCCGCAGCCGTGTCACCACGCGCATGGCGACGGCGTTGAGCAGGGCGATCCCCACCCCGAGGACGGTGAGTTGCGGGTCGTACGTCCACATCAGCAGCGCGTAGAGCACGACGACGACGCCGTCGACGGCCGCGGCGGCCAGGTCGCGGGCGAGGGTCTCGGCGACCGCGTCGTTGGACTGCAGGCGCTGTACGAGGTCGGCCGGATTGCGCTGGGTGAAGAAGGTGACCGGCAGCCGCAGCAGGTGGCGCAGGAAGCGGGCGCTGCCGAGGGTGGAGGAGATGATGCGGCCGCGCAGCAGGTTGGACTGCTGGACCGCGGTGAGCGCGGCGGTGAGCGCCACCATCGCGGCCATCGACGCGAACAGCGTGCCCAGCAATGAGGTCTGGTCGCCGATCAGGAACAGGTCGATGTACGTGCGGCTGAGCGCGGGCAGCGCGGCCCCGACCGCGACCAGCAGGAGGCTGGCCACCAGCGCGGCGAGCATGGTGCCGCTGGTCCCGCGCAGCCGGGCCGGGAGGGCGCCGAGCACGCCGGGCCTGCGGCCGCCGCGGTGGAAGTCCTGGCCCGGCTCGAAGGTCAGCACGACTCCGGTGAAGCTGGTGTCGAAGTCCTCCAGGGGCACGAACCGCCGTCCCTTGTCGGGGTCGTTGACGTGGACGCCGCGCCGGCCGAGGCGGCGGCCCATGCCGTCGTAGACGACGTAGTGGTTGAACTCCCAGAAGAGGACGGCCGGGGCGCGCACCTCGGCGAGGGCCGCGGTCTCCATCTGCATGCCCTTGGCCTGCAGGCCGTAGCCGCGGGCCGCCTTCAGCAGGTTGCTGGCGCGGGAGCCGTCGCGGGAGACGCCGCAGGCGATGCGCAGTTCCTCCAGCGGTACGTGCCGGCCGTAGTGGCCCAGCACCATCGCCAGGGAGGCCGCGCCGCACTCCACGGCCTCCATCTGCAGCACGGTGGGGGTGCGGACGCTCCGGGGCCTGCGGCCCGGCCGCTGCCGGCGGGTGCGTGCGGGCTCGGGGCGGTGTCTGCGGCGGCCGGCGGGCGGCAGCGGCCGCTGCTGGGGCCGGGCGGGCGCGGTCAAGGGAGCAGCCAATCGATCGGGCGCTGTGCGGCCAGGTGGACGGCGCCGGTGGCCAGGGTCATGGAGTCCAGCTCGTACGAGGGGCCGTCGCCCTTGGACCAGCGGAAGCCGGTCGGAGTGCGGGAGGAGGCGTCGAGCGTCACGACGACGGCCACCGGGCGTCCCGCTCGGGTGAGTTGCGCGGCGAGTTGCGGGTCGCCGAGGTCGGCGGCGATCTGCCGGGTGGTGCGCGAGGTGCGGCCGACGGCCCGCACATGGCCGCGCAGCACCCCGTACCGGGCCTGGGGCGCGGACTCCACGGCGAGGTCCACCGCGGCGCCCACCGGCACCGAGGAGGCGCCGGTCGCCGGGACGTAGAGGGTCGCCACGAGCGGGTCGCCGGTGCGGGCGGCGCGTTCGACGGTCGCCACGTCCGCGCCGACGGTGACGACGGTGCCGATGGAGGCCACCAGGGCGCTGACCCGGCCCGCGGCCACGGTGCGGACGACGGTGTCGCCGCGCGGGGTGCGCACGCTGAGCAACGGGGCGTCGGCGGGCAGGCGCTCCCCTTCCTCGGCGAGGACCCGGGTGACCTGTCCGGCGACCGGACTCTGCAGGACGTAACTGCCCTGCCCGTAGCCGATGATTCCGGGTGCGCTCAATTTCGAGGACACGGAACCGTTTACCGCCCAGGAACTCGCGGCGGCCATCACGAGAATGGCGACGGAGAGCACGAGACGGCCCTGCGGGCGCGCGAATCGCACCGGGAGATCGAGTTCTTCCGGTGACTGGAGCTTGGCAAGGGCCTTTTGGCGAAACTGCATGGAACTCTTCCCTCAGCCGCATCCCTCGCCATTGGGACACAAGGCCGCAATGGCGTCCGCGGGTCCCGGAAGGGAGGCCTCCGGGACCCGCGGATCCATCAGTCTCAGAGACCCGCGATCAGGCCGGTGGCCAGGCCGGTCACGGCGCCGGTGTTGACGCCGGAGATGCCCTCGACGGTGCCGACGACACCGGACACGGTGCCGGCGACCGGGGCGATCGACTCGACGGTGCCGGTGGCGTTGGCCACGAGGCCGCCCACGAGACCGCCGGAGACGTTGTCCAGGTCCGCGTCGGAGATCTCGCGGGTCTCAACCTGGGGGGTGAAGTCCATGGGGGGTTTCCCTTCGTGTGAACACATTTCATGTGGCGAATCATCAGGGGGGCAACCTCTTCGCCACGGCACGGGATACAAGCATGGGGGCAGGTGGGACGGCCAATTGGAGATTGCCGCGTTCGAATTTGGTTCGGATCCGCGGCTTCACCGGTGTACCGTATTTCCCACGCCCCGGTGGCAATTCCTTCACAGACGCGCTTCCCGTCGGGGCTGCGGAACCGGGCACTCCGGATCAAACCGTGCGCACCGGCGGGGGATGTCCCGTGCGTACGTGCGGGCGTATGTCGCTCGCGTGTGCGGTGTGCAGATTTACCGAAGGTAATGTTCAGCCCTGCGCTTGAGCCGCTCCGCCGAGCCCGTGACCAGGGCGGATCCACGGCGCGCGGAGCGTCGGGGCCGGTGGCCGGAAGGACTCAGCCGGTGGCGTCGCCGGTGGCGGCCGACAGGCCGAAGTCGCAGAGCCTGCCGATGAGTTCCAGGGCGGTGTCCGTGAGGCCGGCGGCCTCGCGCGGGTCGTCGCAGGCGACGAGTTCCCGTCCGATCTCGGCGATCGTCGTCGTGAGCGAGATCAGCAGGGCGCGGTCGCCCGGCCGCTCCTGCGTGATGCCGAGCAGGGTCGCGTTGTGGCTGATCCAGGTCCGGAGGTTCTGCCGGCCCAGCAGGTCGAAGCCCGGCGGGGTGTCCCCGGTGTAGAAGAGCCTGGCCATCTCCCGCCGCGCCCAGGTGTGCTCCAGGTACGCACGGGTGCCGGTGAGGAAGAGCGCGCGGGGCCGGCTCTCCCCGCTCTCGCGGAGCCGGGCCACCGCGCGGGCCGTGGTGTGGACCTGGGCGGTGCGGAACTCCTCCCACAGGGCCAGGAAGAGGTCCACCTTGCCGTCGAAGTGGTGGTAGAGCCCGCCGACGCTGGCGTCCGCGCGGCGGACCACCTCGGCGATGCCGGCCGCCGCGTACCCCGACTCCCCGAAGACCTCGCGGGCCGCCGTGAGCAGCGCCTGCCGGGTGGTCGCCGCCCGGCCGGGCGGCCGGGCCGGGGCCGGCCCGGACGCCCCACCGGTGGTGGGGAGGTCCGCGGGATCGCCGATGAGCAGCTCGTCACCGCGTCTGTCGCCCATCCCGGGACCTTCCGTCCGTCACGGTCGCGTCGCGCCGTGGACCCACTGCCTGGCGGGGCAGCACACTACCCCTCGCCCCTCAGGACGCCGGGATGCCGTCGGCCGGGGCCTGCGGCTGTGCCGTGGTGTACGGCGTGATGGCGCCCTGCTCGTCGTCCGTCACCAGCGGCGTGCCCTGCAGGGTGACCTCGGTGCTGCCCTTCAGGATGCCGATCTGGACCCCGGTGTAGCCCGCGTGCGAGTCCGCGCTGAACCGGAACGGCACCAGTCCGGGCCCGGTGAAGCCGCCCTTCTCCACGGCCTTCACCAGCGACTCCCGCGTCGGGTTCTCCCCGGCGCCCTGCAGTGCCTGGACGAAGGTGTAGGCCATGGACATCCCGAACTCGACGTTGCCGTCGAAGGGCAGCTTGGGGATGTACTTGTCGTGGACCTCGCGGAACAGCTTGATCCAGCTGTTGGACGTGTCGGTCGTCGGCGGCATGTAGGTGTCGGTGATGATGCCGTTCATCAGCGCGGCGGGGTCGGCCGTGCCGCCCGCCTGCTTCGCGAAGGACTCCAGCAGGCCCGCCAGGGTGGTCGGGTCGGAACCGACGTTGGTCACCACCATCTGCGGGTTGTACTGGAGCTTGAGCGAGGTGAGCTTGAACAGCGCGGTGTACGTCGGGATGGTGAACAGCACCACCACGTCCGCCTTGGACTGGGCGATGGCCGTGACCTGCGGGGCGATGTCGGTGCCGCCGGGCTGGTAGCTCTGCCGGGTGACCACCGACTCCTTGGGGATGTACTGGTCCAGGCCCTCGACGCCGTCCTTGCCGAAGTCGTCGCCCTGGTAGAAGTAGGCGACCTTCTTGCCGGCGAAGTTCTCCTTGATGTACTGGCCGAGGATCTTGCCCTCGACGAGGTAGTCCGGCTGCCAGCCGAAGGTCTGCGGGTGCTTGTCGGGCTCGTCCCAGCAGCGGCAGCCGGAGGAGACGAACAGGTCCGGCACGCGGCGGCTGTTGAGGTAGTCGACCACCTTGGTGTGGGTCGGCGTGCCGAGACCGCCCACCATCGCGAAGATCTTGTCCTCCAGGACGAGTTCCTTGGTGACCTTCACCGTCTGGGTCGGGTTGTACGCGTCGTCCTTGTACTTGAACTCGATCTTCCGGCCGTTGACCCCGCCCTTGGCGTTGACGTGGTCGAAGTACGCCTTCGCGCCCGCCGAGACGTTGCTGTACCCCGGCGCCGCCGGGCCGGTGAGCGGCTGGTGGCTGCCGATGACGATGCTGTCCTTGGTGACGCCCGGCGCGGCGGAACCGCTGCCGGAGCCGTCGGAACAGGCGGTGAGCACCAAGGCCAGCACGGCCAGCGCGGCGCCGCCGCGAAGGCGCAGGCCGTGTCGGTGACTTCTTCTCATGACCCCTCCTGGAACCGAATCGGATTCGGTGGGTGTTGGACGGATTTCAGGTGACGTGCCGGTGGCCGGGGGAACGGGATACCGGCGGTCAGGTACCGGAGCCCCGCGTTCGGAGCCGCCGGACCAGACGGATGAGGGCCCCGTGGATCCCCTGCGGGAACAGGAGCATCGACAGGACGAGGGCGAGGCCGTACAGGGCGAGCGGCAGGTTCGCGTAGAAGCCCCGGGACAGGTGCAGGGCGTCCGCCACGTCGCCCGTCCAGTTGGGCAGCAGGACCAGGAGCACCGAGCCGTACACGGCGCCCGCCAGGCTGCCGAGCCCGCCGAGCACCGCCGCCGTCAGCAGGGACAGGGAGAGCGCCAGCGGGAACGCCCCGGGCGCGGCCAGCGAGCTGACCACCGCGAGGAGCCCGCCGCCCAGCCCCGCGCAGGCCGCGCTGACCACGAAGGCGAGCACCCGCAGGCGCGCCACGTGGATGCCGGCCAGCGCCGCGGAGACCTCGTCGTCCCGGATCGCCCGCCACGACCGGCCGACGCGGCTGCGCCCGAGGTCGGCGAGGAGCACCAGCACGACCACCGCGCACAGCACGCAGACCCAGGCCTGCCAGCGCTCCAGCGGGAAGTACGGGCCCAGTGCCTCGGGCGGCGGGGGCGAGGCCACCACGAGCCCGTTCTCGCCGCCCAGCAGATCGGTCAGATGACGGTAGTTCGCGAGCGCCGGCAGCCCGACGGCCAGGGTGAGGGTCGCGCCCGCGAGGTACGGGCCCTGCAGCCGCGCCGCCGCGGCGCCCACCAGCGCGCCCAGGGCGGCCGTCACCGCCGTGCCCGCCAGCAGCGAGACGGCCAGCGACCACCCCAGTTCGGTGAGGAACAGACCGGTCCCGTAGGCGCCGACCGCCATCAGCGCGCCGTGCCCCAGCGAGATCTGGCCGTTGGTCCCGGTCAGGACGGTCAGCCCGGCGACCGCGCACACATAGGTGGCGACGCCGGCGACCTCCAGGTTCTGGTACGGCGACAGCAGGGCGCTGACGGCGCAGACCACCAGCAGCCCGAGCAGCGCGGGCACCAGGTGCCGCACCGCGGTGCGGTCCATCGGACCCCTCAGCCGGGCGCTCAGGCCGGTCGCGGCCGGGCCCCCGAGCGGGGACCGCAGGTCCTTCGTGTCGGTCGTCTCGGTCATGAGCCCCTCACACCCGTCGCACGGAGGTCCGCGAGAACAGGCCGTTGGGCCTGATCATCAGCACCGTCATCAACACCGCCAGCGCGCCCAGCAGCGCGACCTCGGACCCCAGGTACCCCGAGACGTAGGAGAGGGTGAGCCCGACCACGAGCCCGCCGACCACCGCACCCGGCGGGCTGTCCAGCCCCCCGACGACGGCTGCGGCGAAGCCGAACACCAGTACCGCGTCGAACTGGTTGGGCCCGACGAACGTCGCCGGCGCCACGAGGACCCCGGCGAGCGCCCCGACCGCCCCCGCCAGCGCCCAGCCCAGCGTGAGCACCCGCCCGACCCGCACCCCGAACATCCGGGCCACCTCGGGGGAGAACGCCGCCGCCCGCATCCGCAGCCCCACCGGGGTGACCCGGAAGAGCAGCACGAGCAACGCCATCACCACGAGCACGGCCCCGATGACGAACAGGTCCGAGGGCGACAGCAGCAGCCTCGCACCGCCCACCGTGAAGCCCTTGATGCCGAGCAGCGGCGGGAAGGAGCGCGGCGAGCCGCCCCACACCATCCCGGCCACCGCCTGCAGGAACAGCAGGAGTCCGAGCGTGACGATGACCGCGTTCATCGGCGGCCCGTTCTCGACCGGCCGGACCAGCACCCGTTCCACGACCGCCCCCAGGACGAACCCCGAGGCGAGGGCGGCCAGCAGGCCGAGCCAGTACGAACCGGTCGCGTGGATCACGCCGAGGGCGACGAAGGTCGTGATCATCAGCATGCCGCCCTGGGCGAAGTTGACGATCCGGGTCGCCCGCCAGATGAGCACCAGGGCCAGCGCGACCGCCGCGTAGACGATGCCGCTGCTCACCCCGCCCAGTGTCAGATTGATGAAGTACATTCAGAACCCCAGGTAGGCGTGGCGGAGGTCTTCCGCAGTGGCGAGGCGCGCGGCCGCGTCGGCCGCGACCACCCGCCCCAGGTTCAGCACGACGCCGTGGTCCGCGACGGACAGGGCGCTGCGCGCGTTCTGCTCCACCAGGAGCACGGTGAGCCCCTGCCGCTCCCGCAGGTCCCGCAGGACGGCCAGGATCTGGGCGGTGACCCGGGGCGCGAGCCCCAGCGACGGTTCGTCGAGCAGCAACAGCCGCGGCCGGGTCATCAGCGCCCTGCCGATGGCGAGCATCTGCCGCTCGCCGCCGGAGAGGGTCTCCGCGGGCCGCGCGCGCCGCTCGGCCAGGGCGGGGAAGAGGGCGTAGACCTCCTCCAGGCCGGCGGACTGCAGCGCCCTGCGCTCGCGCCGGCCCCGCCACAGCCCGCCCAGCCGGAGGTTGTCGTGGACGGTCAGCTCGGTGATGACCCCACGGCCCTCGGGTACGTGGGACAGGCCCAGCCGCACGACCTCTTCGACGGGCAGCCGGGAGATGTCGGTGCCGTCGAGCAGGACGCTGCCGGAGCGCGGCCGGACGAGTCCGTTGACCGTGCGCAGCAGCGTGGTCTTGCCGGCGCCGTTGGCCCCGAGCACGGCGGTGATGCTGCCCTGGTCCACGGTGAGGGACACCTCGTCCAGGGCCCGCACCATGCCGTA
Organism: Streptomyces sp. PA03-5A; assembly: GCF_033792725.1. NCBI lineage: Bacteria > Bacillati > Actinomycetota > Actinomycetes > Kitasatosporales > Streptomycetaceae > Streptomyces > Streptomyces sp. PA03-5A. The sequence continues at coordinate 92,965 of NZ_JARAVL010000007.1, forward strand.
GGAGACGACGAGTTCGCGGACCTCAAGCACGGGAGGACTCCTCTCGGGACCCGGGTGCCCCCGGCGCGGCGGTGTCGGCAGGCGCCGCGGCCGCTCCCGCGGTGACCTCGTCGCCGAGGTACGCCTCCGTCACCAGCGGGTCGTCGCGCACCTCGTCCGGGGTGCCGTGGGCGATGACCTTGCCGAAGTCCAGGACGAGGACCCGGTCGCAGACCCTCATGACCAGGTCCATGTGGTGCTCGACGAGGATGACCGCCATCCGTTCGCGCAGTCCCGAGATGACCTCGCCCAGGTCGCGCATGCCGTCCTCGGACAGCCCCGAGGCCGGTTCGTCGAGCAGCAGCAGCCGCGGTTCACCGGCGAGCGCCCGGGCGAGCGCCACCTGCTTCTGCACCCCGTAGGGGAGTTCGCCGGGGAGCCGGCCGGCGGCGTCCTCCGCGCCGAGCTCGCGCAGGACGGCCAGCGAACGGTGGCGCAGCAGCCGCTCGTCGCGGTCCGAACGCGGCAGGCCCAGCAGCGCGGAGGTGAAGCCCGCCCGCGCGTGCCGGGTCGCCCCGACCATGACGTTCTCCAGCACGGTCAGCCGGGGGAACAGCCCCAGACCCTGCAGGGTCCTGGCGATGCCGAGCCGGGCCAGCTGGTGCGGCCGGGGCCAGGGCCGTGCCCGGTCCTGCCAGTGCAGCGTCCCGGCGGCCGGGGGTACGAAGCCGCACACCGCGTTGAACAGGGTCGTCTTTCCGGCCCCGTTGGGCCCGATGACGCCGAGCACTTCGCCCGGCCGGACCGACAGGGACACCGCATCGAGCGCGGACAGGCCTCCGAAGGAGACCTCGAGTCCGTCGATGCGCAGGAGGCTTTCCACCAGTCACCCTTCCTTGGGAGTTCGGCGGGGTGGTACGGGACGAGGGGGCGGGGGTCGGGGGAACGGGGGTCGGGGAACGGGGGTCGGGGAACGGGGATCGTGGATCGGATCGCGCGGTCGGCCCGGCCCTCCGGCGGCGGGGCGGCCTGCCGTCCGGGAGGGCTCCTCCCGGCCCGACCGAATCAGAATCGGATTCGGTTCCGACTGAGGGTGACCCCTGTCCGAAGCGCTGACAAGCCCCCGGTGACGGGGAGTTGGACTAGCCGGCGCCCGCCAGCAGCCGTGCCTCGCCCGCCTCGTAGCGCCGCCTGCTCTCGGCGGCCGTCCCGTCGCGGCGCCGCCGGTCGTAGCGGCTGCCGAGCCAGCCGGCGAGGAAGCCGAAGGGGATGGACACCAATCCGGCGGTCTGCAGCGGGAACCAGTGGAAGTCACGGTCCGGGAAGAGCGCCGTGGGGCCGCCGGACACCGCCGTGGAGAACACCGTCAGCAGCAGGACGCACCCTGTGCCGCCGTACAGCGCGGCCAGCAGGCCGGTGCGGCCGAAGCCCCGCCAGAACAACGAGTACGTGAGGGCCGGCGCCACCGCGGAGGCGCCGATCGCCAGCGCGGTCGTCGTCATGACGGCGACGTTCCAGTCCTGGACCAGCGCGGCCAGGGCCACCGCCGCCGCGCCGACACCCACGGCCGCCCAGCGGGCCACCGCCAGTTCGGTGCGCGGGGCGGCCCGTCCGTCGCGCATCGCGTGCCCGAACAGGTCGTGCGCCAGTGACGAGGCCGCGGCGAGGGTAAGTCCCGACACCGACGACAACAGCGTCACGAACACCGTCCCGCAGACGGCGGCGTACAGCAGCGTCTCGCCGATCGACGGCGCGGCCTCCCCGAACGCCCGGGCCAGCATCAGCACCGACGTACGGCCCTCGGGGTCGGCCCCCGTGATCAGCCGGGCGCCGACCATGGCGGCCGCGCCCGCCCCCATGACCGTGCCCAGCAGGCAGAACGTGGTGACCGCGCCGACCGCCCAGGACATCGAGCGGCGCACGGCAGGGGCGTCGGGCGCCGAGTACAGACGCATCGTCACGTGCGGCAGGCAGGCCACCCCGAGGACGACCGTGAGCTGCAGCCCGATGAAGTCGAGCTTCCCCTCGGTGGTCCGCCCCAGCTCCAGGCCCTGCCGCAGGTACGCCTCGCCGGCCCCGCTGCCCGCCTGCGCGGCGCGCAGCAGGGCGTCCGCGCTCCAGCCGAAGCGGCTCATGACGAGCGCGGCGACCACGGCGCTGCTGCCCAGCAGCATCACGATCTTGATGATCTGGATCAGCGCCGTGCCCCGCATCCCGCCCATCGCCGCGTAGACGACCATCAGGGTGCCGATCATGGCGATGGAGACCGTGCGTGCACCGTCGAGGTGGATGTCCAGGATGGCGGTGAGCAGCGAACCCGCCCCCGAAAGCTGCACGATGAGGAACGGCAGGCACGCGGCCAGGGTGACCACGCTGGCGGCGATCCGCACGGACCGGCCGCGCATCGTACGGGCGAGGACGTCGCCCATGGTGAACCGCCCCGCGTTGCGCAGGGGTTCGGCGAGCAGGAACATCAGCACCACCAGCGACATGCCGGTGCTGGTCGCCAGCACGAAGCCGTCGTAGCCGAAGAGCGCGATGATGCCGGTGGTGCTGAGGACGGTCGCGGCGGAGATGTAGTCGCCCGCGATGGCCAGGCCGTTCTTGAACGGGGTGAGGGTGCGGTAGCCCGTGTAGAACTCCGCGAGGTCGTCCCGTTCCGGCCCGGCGAAGACGCTGAGCAGCAGCGTGCAGGTCACCAGGAACGTGAAGAAGAGCAGGACGACGGTCTGCGTCCCCGAGTCGTATGCGGCCGCGAACCGGTTCACCGGGCGGCCCCGTCGGCCGTCTCCCGCTGCCGCACGCGCAGCGCCAGCGGGTCCACCGACCGCCGCGCGCTGCGCTCGTACCAGCGGATCGCCGCGAACGTGACGGCGAGCTGCGACAGCCCCATCAGCGTGCCGAGCGTCAGCTGTCCGGCGACCCTCGTGCCCATCGTGTCCCGCGCGAGCACGGAGAGCAGGAGGAAGGCCAGGAAGTAGCCGAGCGCGGTGAGCGCCGAGACCCGCCGCAGCAGCCGGTAGGCCGAACGCAGCCGCCTGAGCTCGACGGGCCGCACGGGTGGTCGCGGTGGTGGTGCCGGTGCGGGCGGCGGTGGTTGCCGGTGGTGCCAGGTGTCGCCGTAGTACGTCATCGCGCGGTCTCCAAGCGGCTTGCGTGGCGAGGGTGTGCGGGCGCGGTGGGGGGACGGGCAGGTTCGACCGGTACGCCCCTGGGCGTCGGTGCCCCGGGGTGGCCGCACGATACCGACTGGTCGGCATGTCGGGAAGAGGTGCTGCAGGTCACGGTTGGAGCACCAAGCCGACCGGCCCCTCGCGGACCCGCTGCCGGTGCCCGGCCAGGCGGCAACGTGCCTGCGTGCGGGGCGGGTTCGGAGCGATGGTGTGGTGCCCGCGTGAGGGCGCGGGTGCTTCTCGGTGTGGCGGCGCGGGGCCCTGTGCCCGGGCGGGCGAAGGACCGGCGTGACGGGGTTGCCGCGGCTGGGCCGTCGCGCGGACCGGCAGGGGCACCTCGCGGCGCGGGCGCGCGCCCGCCCGTCCGGGCCTGTGTGCCGGAAGCGACTCCCGCCCGGCGCCGTGCTGCCTCAGCGTGGACGGTCGGAGGGGCCCGTGCGACCGCCACGCCGGGGTCCGGGCGTTGCCTTCGCGACACCCGGGCCGCCGGAACTGTTCCTTGCCCCAGCGGAGTTCACGGTGCCGGCCGGCGCGGGCACCGCCTCGCCGGTGGGACCCCGCCGGGCGCGGGAACAGCGCGCGGCGCGGGCGCGCGCCGCCCAGCCAGGGCTGCGCCGCATGTTCGCGCGGACGCAACTGCACCCGGCGAGCCGGGGACTGCTGCACTCGGCAGGCTCCCCACGCTCGTGTCCGGCGCGCGGGCCCACACGGACGGCCTGAGGGGTCCGGGCGAAGGGGCACGCCAGGCGTGGCATCGAGTCCTTTGACCCGCAGCAGAGGCTGCTCGCGCAGGCGGCGACTGCGCGTCACCAGCGTCCCGTGCGCGAGGACCCACGGGATCCGGCCGGCGGCGCCTCGTGGCGGGGACGCGTGCCGTCGCCCCAGGCCGCGTCAGGCGCCGGGCGCAACTGCCGCCCGTGCAACCGGTCCCTCGCGCGCACCCCCGGCAGCTCGCGTCAGCTGCCGCTGCCCGGCTCGACGTGCGGGGGGTGGACGGGGATCTCGCACCACACCTGCTTGCCGCCGCTGAGCGGCATCGTGCCCCAGGCCGCCGACATCGCCTCGACGAGGAGGATGCCGCGGCCGCCGGTGTCGTGCCAGTTGATGATCGCCGGCTTGACCGGCGTCCGCGGCGAGCCGTCGCCCACGGCGATCCGCAGCCGGTCGCCGGTGAGCGTGATGTCCAGGCGGACCTGGCCCTCGGTGTGCACCAGGGCGTTGGTGACCAGCTCGGAGACGACCAGCAGCACCGTGTCGGCCGCCTCGCCGAGCCCCCACGCACGCAGGGTGCGGGCGGTGAACCGGCGGGCGTGCGAGGCGGCGTCGGGGAGCCGCCACACCGTCCAGCTCTCGCGCACGGGCTTGACGGCCATGCCGTCGTAACGCATCAGCAGCAGTGCGATGTCGTCGCTGCGGGTGGCGTTGCTCAGCAGGGCGTCCGCCATGCGGCCCAGGTGGGAGGGGTCGGCCTCGGACAGCTCGCGCGACATCCGCGCGATGCCGTCGTCCATCGGGAGCTCGGCGGACTCGACCAGGCCGTCGGTGGTCAGGGCGAGGACGGTGCCGATCTGCAGCCGCAGCGGGATCAGCGGGAAGTCCGCGTCGTCGACGACGCCCAGCGGGGGCCCGCCGTCGCCCTCCACGGTCAGGGTGGTGCCGTCCGGGAGCCGTAGCACCGGGGGCAGGTGACCGGCGCGCACGCACCAGGCACTGCCCTCCTCCATGTCGATGCTGACGTAGCAGCAGGTTGCGAAGAGGTCGGTCTCCATGCCCATGAGCAGGCGGTTGGCGTGCGACACCACGACGTCGGGGGAGTGGCCCTCCACGGCGTAGGCGCGGATCGCGGTGCGCATCTGGCCCATGAGCGTGGCGGCCCCGGCGTTGTGCCCCTGGACGTCGCCGATGACGAGGGCGACGTGGTGGTCGTGCAGGGGTATGACGTCGTACCAGTCGCCGCCGACCTCCAGCCCGCCGGTCGTCGGCAGGTACCGGGCGATCGCGACCCCGCCCGGAAGCACCGGGAGCCGGCGCGGCAGCAGGGTGCGCTGGAGGGTGCCGACCAGTTCGTGCTCGGCGTCGAAGGCCCGTACGCGGACCAGCGCCTGGCCGACCAGCCCGGCCGCGGCGGTCAGCACGGCGCGTTCGTCCGCGCCGAACTCGTGGGGCTCGTCCCAGCCGATGAGGCAGCAGCCGACGACCCGTCCGGCCGCGGGGAGCGGCAGCACCGCGAGTCCGCCGGGGCCCACCCCGGCCAGCGTGGACTCCAGCGGTGCCCCGGCCGGCCAGAAGGCGACCCGGCCCTCGCGCAGCGCGGTCGCCAGCGTGGGCATGGCCCGGGTCGGTGCGTCCGGCCATTCCGAACGCCATTCGGTGCGCCACACCTCGGGCCACGCGGAGGGGTCCGCAGGGTCGAGGACGGTGACCACCAGCCGGTCGTTCTCCAGTTCGGCGAGCGCGACCCGGTCGGCGTTCAGCGGGCGGCGCAGCGCCGCCACCACCACCGCGCTGACGTCCCGTACCGTCGCGGCGTTGGCCAGGTCGGCGGCGAGTTGCTGCACCCGGCCCACGTCGTTGACCCCGGCGCGCATCCGTGAGGCGTCCCCGACCGTGCCCAGCAGCCGTACGGGGCGGCCGTCCGGGGCGAAGAGCACCCGCCCGCGCAGCCGTAGCCAGCGCAGCTCCCCGGAGGGCCGGCGGATGCGGAACTCCAGCTCGCGGTCGCCGGTGGCCATGTGCCCGGCCTCCACCACCGACATCAGCGCGGGCAGGTCCTCGGGGAGGGTCAGCGCGAGCAGGGTCTCCACCCGGCCGTCGAACCCCGAGGGCTCCAGGCCGAACAGGGCGAGCACGTCGTCGCCCACGTTGATCCAGCCGGTGTCCATGTCGAGGGTGAACCCGGTGCCCCGGGACTCCGCCCCGGCCATCGGGTCGGCGTCGCCGCACGCGTCGCCGGGCGTCGGGCCGGGGTGGCCGATCGCGGTGGCGAACAGTTCGAGGCGCTGCCGGTCCTCCGTGTCGAAGCCGCCGGGCTGGTCCGTGACCGCCACCAGGCAGCCGACGCTCACATGGTCCGCCCGCAGCGGCAGGGCGGTCAGCGAGACCTCCAGCGGCTCCGGGGTCCCGTTCCCCGTCAGCCGGGCGACCTCCGCGGGCCCCGCGGACACCACGCGGTCCTGGCGCACGGAGACGGCCATGGGGGAACCGCCGTCCGTCGCGTAGCTCTGGCGCAGCCCGTGCAGGGCGCGCGGCACCCCGGCCGAGGCGACCAGGCACAACTCCCCGCCGGTCTCCGAGGGTGCGTACACGGCGACGTGGGTCGCACCGGTGAAGACCAGCGCCTGTTCGATGACGGATCGCAGGCGGGCGGACTGGCCAAGGTCGGATCGGAGCGTTTTGAGCGCGAGCTCGGCGGACAGCGCCCGAACTCTGCGTCCTTTCGCGCCGTCGCTGACCACGTGGTCATTACACCGCCTCCGGGGCCCCGGCGCAGCCCGTGTGCAGGGAATCGTCACGGGGTGTGAGAAGAACGCGGGTCGTGTCCTCCGTTTCCCCCATCCTCGACCAGCTCCGCACGCGGGCGCGCCCCGGCGGGGCCGGGCCCGGGCCGTGGATCTAGCGCTGGGGGAAGGTGTAGGTGTAGCCGGCCGCGTCGAGCCGGTCGAGCAGGGTCTCCAGCGCCTGCACGGTCTGGCTGCGGTCGCCGCCGCCGTCGTGCATGAGCACGATGGCGCCCGGCTTCAGTTCGGAGTTCACGGTCGCGAGGATGGCCTCCGCGCCGGGGCGGCGCCAGTCGTCGGAGTCGACGGTCCAGCCGAGCGGGCGCAGTCCGTGGTCGGCGGCGATGGCGCGGATCGCGGGGGAGAAGTCGCCGCCGGGGGCCCGGTAGTACCACAGCGCGGTGTCGCCGGAGCCTGCGGCGCGGGATATCTCGCTCTGGGCGTCGAGTATCTCGTGGCGGTTGTACTCCTGCGACTTGCGGCTCTGCGCCTCGTCGTGGTGGACGGAGTGGTCGCACAGCCGGTGTCCCGCGGCGGCGATCCGCCGCACCAGGTCGGGGTGGGCCCTGGCGTTGGGGCCTATCTCGCAGAAGGTGGCCTTGGCGTGGTGCCGGGCGAGCACGTCCAGGACCTTGGGGGTCCACACCGGGTCCGGGCCGTCGTCGAAGGTGAGGGCCACCGACCTGCCCGGGGCCTCCACGCCGTGCTGGATCGAGCGCGCGGTCACTGACGTGCCATGGGCGGGGGCCTGGACCGCGGTGCCGTGGGCCCCAGTGCCGCCGCGCTGCGGGTCCGCGCCGTGCGCGGGGGCCTGCGACCGGGCGGTCCCCGGGGCGGCGGCGTCGTGGTGCGCGGTCTCGTGGTGCGGGGCGTCGTGGTGCGCGGTGCCCGCCGGGGGGCGGGCCGCGCCCGGCGTGCCGGACGGAGCCCCGGGTGCCGTGGACGGCGTCGCAGCGGGGGCCGACGAGGACGCGGACGGCGCGGAAGGCGAGGCGGGCGCGGAGGGCGAGGCGGCACGGACGGAGGGCGCCGAGGCGGCGCTGCCCGCGGCCTGCATCATGTGCTCCGTGCCGCAGGCGGCGAGCGTGGCTCCGGCGAGCGTCACCGCCGCGACTGCTCCGAGGGCTCGGGTCGCGCGGGTCGTCAGTGCCACGGTGGTACCTCCTGGGGCCGCTGCGTGCATGCCGGGCATGCGGATCAGCCCCCCACCGTAGGCGGCGCGCGGCGGCGTGCCCTCGGTCTTTCGGTCATCTTCGGGTCCTTCGCCGGCGGGACCTTCGTCCTCTTGGCATGGCCCAGACAAGATGCCAAGCTGTGGGTTAGGAAAGTTTCCTAACGGAAGGAGTCCCTCGTGCGCAAGCGCCTCGCACTGGCCACCGCCGGGGCCGGAGCCACCCTGCTGGCCGCCCTCCTCACCCCCGCCGCCGGCGCCGCCGGTACCGCCGGGTCGTCCCCCCGCAGTCCCCAGGAGGGCTCGGTCACGGCCGCCCAGTTACTGGCCAAGGTCAACGGCTGTACGCAGATCTCCAGCGGCAGGTACCGCACCGACGAGGAGACCTCCGCCACCGTCCCGGTCTGCGGTGCCAACGGCGCCGTGTTCTGGAAGGCCGACATGGACATCGACTGCGACGGCCAGGTCACCGCCCGCTGCAACTGGGACACCGACCCCTGGTTCCAGGACGACACGGCCTTCCACCAGTCGGACGGCCGCCCGCTCAACGCCGAGACGCTCCCCTACGTCGTCGTCCCCAGCCCCAGCGGCACCTGGGACTACCGCGGCGCCGGCATCAAGGGCGGCGGCGTGGTGGCCATCGTGTACGGCGGGCAGGTCGAGTACGCCGTCGTCGGCGACACCGGCCCCACCGCGATCATCGGCGAGGCCTCCTACGCCACCGCGCAGGCCCTCGGGATCGACCCCGACCCGGAGACCGGCGGGACGGAGTCCGGCGTGACGTACATCCTCTTCAAGAACTCCTCCGTCGCGCCGATCGAGAGCCACACCAAGGCGGTCTCCGTCGGCGACGCGCTCGCCCGCCAGTTCGTCGCGAACAACTGATCCGCCCAGGACCCGGACGTACGCCGGGCGGCCGACGTGACGCGGCGGACGCCACCCCCGTGTTGCGCGGCCGCCCCCGGCGCGTGATCGTGGGCGACGGGACCGTCCGGCCCGCTCGAGCTTCCGCACCGTGGTCCACACAGGGGTCGCCGCATGAGCACACACGTTGACGTCGTCGTCCTGGGCGCGGGTCCCGGGGGGTACGTCGCCGCCATCCGGGCCGCCCAGCTGGGCCTGCGCACGGCGATCGTCGAGGAGCGCTACTGGGGCGGGGTGTGCCTCAACGTGGGGTGCATCCCCTCCAAGGCCCTGCTGCGCAACGCCGAACTGGCACACATCTTCACCAAGGAGGCCAGGACCTTCGGCATCCGGGTGAACGGCGAGGTCAGCTTCGACTACCGCGAGGCCTTCGCGCGCAGCCGCAAGGTCGCGGACGGCCGGGTCAAGGGCGTCCACTTCCTGATGAAGAAGAACGACATCACGAAGTTCGAGGGCCACGGCACCTTCACCGACGACCACACCCTCCACGTCGCGCTGGGCTCCGGCGGCAGCGAGACCGTCACCTTCGACCACTGCATCATCGCCACCGGCGCGACCACCAGACTGCTCCCCGGCACCTCGCTCAGCGAGCGGGTCGTGACGTACGAGGAGCAGATCATGACGGACACGCTCCCGCGGAGCATCCTCATCGCGGGCGCCGGCGCGATCGGCGTGGAGTTCGCGTACGTCCTGCACAACTACGGGGTGAAGGTGACCCTCGTGGAGTTCCTCGACCGGATCGTGCCGCTGGAGGACGAGGAGGTGTCGGCCGAACTCGCCCGCCAGTACCGCAAGCTGGGCATCGACGTGCTCACCTCGACCCGGGTGGAGGCGATCAACGACGCCGGCGACTCGGTCAAGGTCATGGTGACCACCGGCGGCCAGCGGCAGACGCTCGAGGCGGACAAGGTGCTCCAGGCGATCGGCTTCCAGCCGCGCATCTCCGGCTACGGCCTGGAGCAGACCGGGGTCCGGCTCACCGAGCGCGGTGCCATCGACATCGACGAGTTCTGCCGCACCAGCGTCCCGCACATCTACGCCATCGGCGACGTCACGGCGAAACTGATGCTCGCCCACGCCGCCGAGGCCATGGGCGTGGTCGCCGCCGAGACCATCGCGGAGGCCGAGACCATGTCCCTGGACTACGTGATGATCCCGCGCGTCACCTTCTGCCAGCCGCAGATCGCCAGCTTCGGGTGGACGGAGGCGCAGGTCCGTGAGCGCGGCCTCGACGTGCGCGTGGCCAAGTTCCCCTTCACCGCCAACGGCAAGGCGCACGGCCTCGGCGACGCGAGCGGCTTCGTGAAGCTCATCAGCGACGCGAAGTACGGCGAACTCCTCGGCGGGCACCTGATCGGCCCCGAGGTCACCGAGCTGCTGCCCGAGCTGACGCTCGCCCAGAAGTGGGACCTCACGGCGGCCGAACTGGCCCGCAACGTCCACGGCCACCCCACCCTCAGCGAGGCCGTCCAGGAAGCGCTCCACGGCCTCGCCGGCCACATGATCAACTTCTGAGCCCGCCCGCACCACGGCCAACGCCCTGCTGCCCAACGGCACCGGCTAGGCGTCGGCCGGGCGCCTCGCCCGCATCCGCATCCGCATCCGCATCCGCATCCGCGTCAGCGGCGGCGGCGGCGTAGCAGGAAGACGACGAGCGCACCGACGGCCGCGGCCAGCAGACCGGCTGCCGCGGCGCGTTTGGCGACCGGGGCGCCGGCGATGCGGAGGAGGTCGATGGGTTCGTCCTCGCGGTTCGCCGGTGCGGCAGGCGCGTCCTCGGCGGCGTCCTCGCCCCCGGCAGGGGGCTGCGGGGCGGCCAGCCGGCCGGCGAGGCAGTCGGCGAACTGGCCGATGATGCGGTCGCCGACCTCCGCCATCACGCCGCGCCCGAACTGCGCGGGCCGGCCGGTCACGGCGAGGTCGGTCGTCACCGAGACGACCGTCGCGCCGTCCTTCTCCGCCAGGGTGCCGGTCACCGTCGCCCGCGCCGTGCCCTGGCCGCGGACCTCCTTGCCCCGGGCGGCCAGCACGACGCGGTGCGCGGTCCCGTCCCGCTCCTCGAAGACCGCCGTGCCGCGGTAGGTCACCGTCACCGGGCCCACCTTGACCTTCACCGCGCCCCTCACGGTCTCGCCGTCGTACTCCTCCACCGTCGCGCCCGGCATGCACGGCGCGACGCGCTCGATGTCCAGCAGCGCCCGCCAGGCGTCCGCCACCGGGACGGGGACCTCGAACTCGTGGTGCAGTTCCATTGATCTCCTCCTCGTCACACCGGCCTGAGCACCGGAGGGTGGATCGCGCCGGCCGTGCCCGACAGCGGGGTGCCGCTGCCGCCCCAGCGCAGCGCGATGATCTCGGCGGCGATCGACACGGCGACCTCCTCGGGGGTGCGCGCGCCCAGGTCCAGCCCGATCGGCGAGCGCAGCCGGGTCAGTTCGGCCGGAGCCAGCGTCGTGTCGCGCAGCCGCTTGAGCCGGTCGTCGTGCGTCCGCCGGCTGCCCATGACGCCGATGTACGCGGCCGGGCGGCGCAGCGCGACCTCCAGGAGCGGCACGTCGAACTTGGGGTCGTGGGTGAGGACGCACACCACCGTGCGGTCGTCGGTCTCCGTGCCGCCCAGGTAGCGGTGCGGCCAGTCCACGACGACCTCCACGCCCTCGGGGAAGCGCTTGGGGGTCGCGAACACCGGACGGGCGTCGCAGACGGTCACCCGGTAGCCCAGGAACAGCCCGATCCGCGCCACCGCCGCCGCGAAGTCGATCGCGCCGAACACCAGCATCCGCGGCGGCGGGGCGAAGGACTGCAGGAACACCGTCACGTCGTCCTCGCGCCGTTCGCCGTGCCGCCCGTAGTGGCGCTGCCCGGTCGCGCCCTGGGCCAGCTCACCGCGGGCGTCGTCGGTGACCGCCGCGTCCAGGCCCTCCGCTCCGAGGGTGCCCGCGACCCGGTCCGGCCACACCGTGAGCGTGGCGCCGCGCGGCGCGGGACCGTCCAGCACCGTCGCGGTGACCACGGGGCGGTGCGCGGCGACGGAGGCCGCCACCTCGCCGAAGCCCGGGTCCGTGGCCGGGGACACCGGACGGACCAGCAGGGTGATCTCACCGCCGCAGGTCAGGCCGACCTCGAAGGCGTCGGCGTCGCTGTAGCCGAAGGTGTGCAGCCGGGCCTCGCCCGACTCGACGACCTCCTTGGCCAGTTCGAAGACCGCGCCCTCCACGCAGCCCCCGGAGACGCTGCCGACGACCTCGTCGTCCGGTCCCACCGCCATGGCCGCGCCCGGTCCGCGCGGCGCGCTGCGGCTCACCGCCACGACCGTGGCCAGCCCGAAGGGGGTTCCCGAGGCGTACCAGTCGTTCAGCGCCGGAAGGATCTCACGCACCGTCGGCTCCTCTCACCACGGCGGCCAGACGTTCCAGCGCGCCCAGACTGTGCCCCTCCACGAAGGCGTCGACGCTCGGCAGCGCCGCCGCCATCCCCGCCGCCAGCGGCGCGTACCCGGGCCTGGCCTTGCGCGGGTTGGCCCACACCACGCGGTGCGCCAGCCGTGCCAGCCGCTGCATCTGCGCGGCCAGCAGGTCGGGGTCGCCGCGCTCCCAGCCGTCCGACAGCAGCACGACGACCGCGCCGCGCGCCGTACCCCGTGCCCCCCAGCGGTCCAGGAACGCCCGCAGCGTCTCCCCGAGCCGGGTCCCGCCGCTCCAGTCGGGCACCGCCGCCCCGACAGCGGCCATCGCGGCGTCCGGGTCCCGGCGCGCCATCTCGCGGGTGACCCGGGTGAGCCGGGTGCCGAGGGTGAAGACCTCGGTGGGCGTGCGGCCGCGCGAACCGTGCGCGGCGGCGTGCGCGAACCGCAGCAGCGCGTCCGCGTACGGGGCCATCGACCCGCTGACGTCCAGCAGCAGCACCACCCGGCGCGGCTTGCGGGCCGGGGCCCGCCGCGGGAGCGCGGCAGGCTCGCCGCCCCGGCGCAGCAACTCCCGTACGGTACGCCGCGGATCCACGTCCCCGCGGCGCGCCGGACGGCGCCGGGGGGTACGGCGCGGTTCGCCGTCCAGGGCGAACACCGCCAGCAGCCGGTGCAGTTGGGCCCGCTCCGGTGCGGTCATGGCGGCGACGTCACGGTGCCGCAGCACCTCCGTCGCGCTGGCGAGCGCGGTCGCGGTGGGCCCGTCACCCGCCTCCTCACCGGTGGTGCGGTCCCCGGGCACGGCACGCGGCACCGCCGGCGGGCGCACCGGGCGGACCGCCGGCCGCACCCGGCGGTGCGGCGGCCGCCCGCCGTCGAAGAAGGCCGCGAAGACCCGGTCGTAGCGCTCCAGGTCGTCCGGGCCGCCGCAGAGCGTCAGCCGTCCCGCCCAGTACACGTCGCGGCGCCGCGACGGGTCGAGCCGGCCGAGCGCGGCCAGGAACGCCGCCACCCGGTCCGGGCCGGCCGGCACCCCGGCGGCCCGCAGGGCGCGCGCGAAGCCCACCACCCCCGCCGTGCCGTCCGCCGTGACCGTGCGCATGGTGCTCACCGCGACCCGCCCGCCCGCGCGGCGAGGATCTCCGACAGGTCGAGCGAACGCGCCCGCTCCGCGTCCTCGCGGTACTTCAGCACCGAGCCGAGGGTGGTCATCGCCAGGTCCGCGTCGAGTTCCGTCGCCCCCAGCGCGGCCAGTGCCTCCGCCCAGTCGATGGTCTCCGCCACCCCGGGCGGCCGCACCAGGTCCTGCTCCCGCAGGCACTGCACCACGGCCGTCACCTGCGCCGCGAGCCGGGCCGCCACGTGCGGCTGCCTGCGCCGTACGATCGCCAGCTCCCGCTCGAAGCCGGGATGGTCGAACCAGTGGTAGAGGCAGCGCCGCTTGAGGGCGTCGTGCACCTCGCGCGTGCGGTTGGAGGTGAGCACCACCACGGGCGGCGACTGCGCGCGCAGGGTGCCCAGTTCGGGGACGGTGACGGAGTACTCCGACAGCAGTTCCAGCAGGAAGGCCTCGAACTCGTCGTCCGCGCGGTCGATCTCGTCGACCAGCAGCACCGAGGGGCTGGTCTCCAGGGCCCGCAGCAGCGGCCGCGCCAGCAGGAACCGCCGGCTGTAGAGCTCGCCCTCCAGGGTCTCCGGATCGCTGACGCCCGCCGCCTCGGCCGCCCGCAGGTGCAGCAGCTGCCGGGGGAAGTCCCAGTCGTACAGCGCCTGCGACGCGTCGATGCCCTCGTAGCACTGCAGCCGGATCAGCGGCGCGCCGAGCGCCTCGGCGAGCGCGTGCGCCAGTGCGGTCTTGCCGACGCCCGCGTCACCCTCGCAGAAGATCGGGCGGTGCAGCGTCAGCGCCAGGTAGCAGGCGACGGCGAGGCCGTCGTCGACCAGGTAGCCGGTCTCCTCCAGCCGGGCCCGCATCTGCTCGGGGCCCGCGATCCCCGGGAGCGGGCCGGTCGTGTGCGCCGGGGGCCCGGCGGTGGCGGCGAAGGGAGGGCGGGCATCGCGGGGCGCGGCGGCGGGCGGCGCGGCGGCGAACGGGCCTGGCGCGCCGGGGCCTGGGGCGCCGGGGCCGTGGGGCCCCACCGCCCCGGCGCGTGCCGTCGTCGCGGCAAGCGGCCCGCAGGAGGATCCCGCCGGGGCGGTCCACCCCGGCGGAATCCCGTGCGCCGGCCAGGTCATGCGCTGCGTCCGCTCCTCATGTCAGGTCCGCCGCGGCGAGGACGGCCCTGCGGGTCAGCACCCTCACCAGGTGCTCCCGGTAGTCCGCGGACGCCGACAGGTCGGACGCCGGACGGGTGCCCTCCGCCGCGCTGTCGGCGGCCGAGGCCACCGCCTCCGGTACGGCGTCGGCACCGGCGAGGGCCGCCTCGCAGGCGGTGGCGCGCACCGGGGTGGGCCCCATGTTCGACAGCCCGACACGGGACTCGACGATGCGGCCGTCGTCCCTCCGCACCAGCGCGGCCACCCCCACCACCGCCCAGGCCTGGGCGCTGAGCTGGAACTTCTCGTAGTGGAAGCCCCAGGCGTCCGTCTTGGGCACCCGTACCTCCACCAGCAGTTCGTCGGGCCGCAGCACCGTCTGCAGGTAGTCGGTGAAGAACTCCCGCGCCGGGACGGTCCGCCGCCCGTCCGGCCCCTGGACGACCAGCTCGGCGTCCAGGGCGAGGACGGCCGCGGGCACGTCCCCCGCGGGGTCGGCATGGGCGAGGGCGCCGCCGATCGTGCCGCGGTGACGCACGGCCGGATCGGCCACCGTGGCCGTGGCGGCGGCCAGCAGCCCGGCGTGCCGCCGCACCAGCGGGTCGTGCACGACGTCGTGGTGCGAGGTCAGGGCGCCGATGACGAGGGTGTCCCCGTCGGCCCGCACCCCGCGCAGGCCGGGGATCCGGCCGACGTCCACGAGGAGTTCGGGGAAGGCGAGCCGCATCCGCAGGATCGGCAGCAGGCTCTGACCGCCCGCCAGCACCTTCGCCTCCTCCCCGGCGAGCGCGAGCTGCCCCACCGCCTCCTCCACGGAGCGGGGCCTGGCATAGTCGAACGACGCGGGAATCATGAGCCGTCCTCCTCCGGCCGGGCGGACCGCGCGTCCCGCAGGGCCCGCCAGACCCGTTCCGGTGTGCACGGCATCGGCACGTCCATGACGCCCAGCGGCCGCAGGGCGTCGACCACGGCGTTGACCACCGCGGGGGTCGAGGCGATCGTCCCGGCCTCGCCGACGCCCTTGACGCCCAGCGGGTTGGTGGTCGCCGGCGTCTCGGTGCGGTCGGTGAGGAAGTCGGGCAGGTCGGCCGCGCAGGGCACCAGGTAGTCGGCCATGGTGCCCGAGACCAGGTTGCCCTCCGCGTCGTACACGGCCTCTTCGAACAGGGCCTGGGCGATGCCCTGGGCGAGACCGCCGTGCACCTGGCCCTCCACGATCATCGGGTTGACGACCTTTCCGACGTCGTCCACGCACACGTAACTGCGGATCCGGACCCGGCCGGTCTCGGTGTCGACCTCCACCGCGCACAGGTGCGTGCCGTGCGGGTAGGAGAAGGCCTCCGGGTCCTCCACGTGCTCGGCGTTGATCGTCGGTTCCAGCCCGTCGGGCAGGTCGTGCGAGGTGAACGTCGCGAACGCCACCTCCTGGATGGTCCTGCGCGCCTCCGGCGAGCCCTTCACCGAGAAGACGCCGTTCGTGAAGTCCAGGTCGTCCTCGCTCGCCTCCAGCAGGTGCGCGGCGACCTTGCGGGCCTTGTCCACCACCTTCCGCGCGGCGCGGTGCACGGCCACGCCGCCGACGACCAGCGAGCGCGAGCCGTAGGTGTCCATGCCCTGCGGCACCGTGCGCGTGTCGCCGTGCAGCACCTCGACGTCCTCGAAGGGCACGCCCAGCACGTCCGCCGCGATCTGGCTCCAGCTCGTCACATGGCCCTGCCCGTGCGGGCTGGTGCCGGTCAGCACCTCCACCTTGCCGGTGGGCAGCATGCGGATCGACGCCGCCTCCCAGCCGCCCGCGCCGTAGCGCAGGTCGCGCAGGATCCGGCTGGGCGCGAGCCCGCACATCTCCGTGTACGTCGACACCCCGATGCCGAGCCGCGTCCGGTCGCCGCGCTCCTCCCGCTTGCGCTGCTCGGAACGCAGGTCGTCGTAGCCGAAGAGGGCGAGCGCCTTGTCCGTCGCCGACTCGTAGTTGCCGCTGTCGTAGGTCAGTCCGCCGATGGTGGTGTACGGGAACTCGTCGTGACCGATCCAGTTGCGGCGGCGCACCTCGACCGGGTCCATGCCGAGTTCGGCGGCGAGCTCGTCCATCATGCGCTCGATGGCGAAGGTGGCCTCGGGGCGGCCCGCGCCGCGGTACGCGTCGGTGGGGGTCTTGGTGGTGAAGACGCCCGTGCAGGTGAAGTCGTAGGCGTCCATCTTGTAGATGCCGGGGAACATGAACGCCCCGAGCAGCGGGACGCCCGGCGTCACGATCATCAGGTACGCGCCCATGTCGGCGAGCAGGTCGACCTTCAGGCCGAGCAGCTTCCCCTCGCGCGTCGCGGCGAGTTCGAGGTCCTGGATCTGGTCGCGGCCGTGGTGGGTGGCCAGGTAGCCCTCCGAGCGGGACTCCGTCCACTTCACGGGGCGGCCCAGCTTGCGGGCGACGGCCAGGCCGAGCGCCTCCTCGCCGTACACCTGGAGCTTGGAGCCGAAGCCGCCGCCGACGTCCGGCGCGACCACCCGGAGCCGGTGCTCGGGGATGCCGGTGACGACGGCCATCATCACGCGCACGATGTGCGGGATCTGCGTCGCGGAGTACAGGGTGTACTGGTCCGAGGTGTCCGGCGGCACCGCCACGACGGCCCGCGGTTCCATGGCGTTGGGGATGAGCCGCTGCTGGACGAAGCGCCGGCGCAGCACGACGTCGGCCCGCTCGCGCACGGTCGCGTAGTCCTCGCCGGTGGCCAGCGGCCAGGTGTAGCAGCGGTTGGTGCCCTTGTCGGCGTGGACCAGCGGGGAGCCCTCGGCGAGCGCCGCCTCCATGTCCAGGACCGGAGGCAGCGGCTCGTAGTCGACGTCGATCGCCTCCAGCGCGTCGGCGGCCGCGTAGCGGTCCCGGGCGACGACGACGGCGACCGGGTCGCCGGTGTGGCGGACCTCGTCGACGGCGACGGGCGGGTGCTCGGGCAGCACGATGTCCTCGGTGACGGGCCAGGCGCACGGCAGCGACCCGAGCCCCTCGGCCAGGTCGCGGCCGCTGTACGCGGCGACGACCCCCGGCCGCTCCAGGGCGGGTGTGACGTCGATCCGCTCGATGCGGGCGTGCGCCATGGGGCTGCGCAGGATCGCCATGTGCAGCAGGCCCGGGACGGTGATGTTGTCGGTCCAGTTGGTCCGGCCGGTCACCAGCCGGGCGTCCTCCTTGCGGACCCGGGCGCGGCCGACCTCGGGCTCGCGTCCGGTGAGCTGGTCGGTCATACCGGTGCCCCGCTTCCCGCCGTGCTGGGCTGGGCGTGCTCGGCCACGGCGCCGGGCTCGGGCGCCTGGTGCCGGCGTTCCTCTGCGGCGGCGGCCAGCACGGCGCGCACGATGTTCATGTAGCCCGTGCACCGGCAGAGGTTGCCCTCCAGGCCCTCGCGGACCTCCTCGGGCGTGGGGTCGGGGTTCTCCCGCAGCAGGTCGCGGGCGGCCATGATCATGCCCGGCGTGCAGAACCCGCACTGCAGGGCGTGCTGCTCGTGGAACGCCCTCTGCAGCGGGTGCCACTCGCCGTCGGCGGAGGCCAGCCCCTGGATCGTCGTCACCTCGCCGCCGTCGGCCTGGACGGCGAGCACCGAGCAGCTCTTCACGCTCTTCCCGTCGAGGTCCACCGTGCAGGCACCGCAGTTCGTGGTGTCGCACCCGACGGGGGTACCGGTCAGACCGAGCCGGTCCCGCAGGTAATGGACGAGCAGGAGGCGGGGCTCCACCTCGTCCTCGTAGGCCGTGCCGTCCACCTTCACCGAGATGCGGGTCATATGCCCTCCCAGAGGCGCCGCGTGGCGAATCCCCCGTTCTGCTCCGATACGCGCAACTGTAAGTCGCGCCCGGGGACAACGCGACGCCTCGGACGCGAGTTTCAGGGGGCTCTTGCGCTCGGAAATCCGAGGCGTAATGTTGATTACATGATTACCAGCGAACAGAAGGAAGCGCTGCGCGGCTGGCTCGCCGGGCGGCTCCCCGACGGACTGTTCGAGGCGCTCGTGGACGTGGCCGTCGACCGCGAGGAGATCACCGTCGTCGGCCGCATCCCCGAACCCGCGGTCGGCGCCGGCGCGTCACCGGTGGAACGCGAGGCCGCGCTCGACGGACGGATCGCCGAGTTCCGGGAACGCACCCGCGAGGACCGCGTCGCCGTCGCCCGCGAGGCGGAGCACCGCTTCGGCCGCAAGGTCTCCTGGGGCGTGGAGTGCGGCGGGCGCCGGGCCATGTACACCACCGTCTCCGTGCCCGTCATGACCCGGCTCCGCCAGCCCGAGCGCCAGGTCCTCGACACCCTCGTCGCGGGCGGCGTCGCCCGCAGCCGCAGCGAGGCCCTCGCCTGGTGCGTCCGCCTCGTCCGCGGCAACACCGACACTTGGCTCGGCGACCTGCGCGCATCCCTGGAACACGTCCAGCGCGTCCGCGCGCAGGGACCCGACCGCGACACCCCGGCGTCCGCCGAGGACGACTGACGGTCCCCGCTCGCCCGGCCCGGGTGCCCCGGCGCTCAGGCCCAGCCGCGGCGGGCGGCGTGCCAGCCGAGCTGGATGCGGCTGTCGACGCCGGCCTTGGTCATGAGTTCGGCGATGCGGCGCTGGACGGTGCGCCGGGAGACCCCGAGGCGGCTCGCGGCCGCCTCGTCGGTGAGCCCGGCGAGCACCAGCGCGAGCAGGCGGGCGTCGAACTCCTCGATGCCGTCCGGGCGCTCCTCGGCGACGCCGTCCCCCGCCGCCCGCGGCGACAGCGGATAGGCCTGTTCCCAGGCCAGTTCGAAGTATGCGACCAGTGCGTCGAGCAGCCCGCCCGCGTGCACCAGCACCGACGCCGCGGCGGTGTTCCGGCCGCTGAGCAGCGGCAGCATCGCCAGGTCCCGGTCGGCGATCATGAATTTCACCGGGACGACGTCGGTGACGCCGATCCGCTGGCCCGCCGCGAGGTCCGCGAGCGCCCGCGTGACCATGCCCGGCTCGTTGAGGGCGTCACGTTGCACGATCGTGCGGTAGAGGACCCCGCGGCGGACCCCGGCGCTCTCGGCCGCGTTGTCGTCCGGCCGCACCACGGCGAGCTCGGGCACCATCATCGACCGCACCTCGTGCCGGGCGGACTCCTGGAGCTGCCGGAACCGGTGCCGTACGGCGCCGACCTCGCTGATCACCTCGACGACGCCGCTCCCGGCGGAGGTCCGGTGCTGCTCGGCCAGTGCCAGCACCGCGTGCTCCGCCGCGCCGAGCTCGTCGCGCCGTCGCCGCAGTTCGCCGCCGAGGGCGACCGTGGGGGGTGCCGCCGTGAACCTGGCCGCCGTGCCCGTCACGGCCTCGTGCACGGCGAGGCCGCGCCCGGTCAGGGCCGTCAGCAGTTCCCGTACCTCCCCGGTGGCCCGGCCGCTTTCGGCCGCGAGTTCGTGGACGGCGGCACGGCCGCGCGCCACCAGGAGACGGTAGATCTCCTCTTCGGCCGGGCTGAGACCGAGCGCGGCGAGCATGGGACTCCTCGGAGCGGTGGGGGCACCGGGCGGGCCCCGGCCTGTGGATGCCCGGGGCCCGCCGTTGACGCGGATGCGGAAAGTTACTTCAGTCCGTAGGCCCGCGTCACCTCCTGCGTGAGGCTGTTGCCCGCGTCGTCCCAGGTCCGGGCCTTCAGCGACACGAACCCGCGGTGCGGGGCGTCGAAACGGGCCGTCCAGTGGCCCGTCGCCGTACGGTCCAGGCGGACCGGACGCCAGTGGCGCCCGTCGTCGTAACTGACGGCCAGCGTCGCGCCCGTGACCCGGCCCGCCCCCGCCGCGTGCGGCAGGTGGCTGCCGGTCAGGCGCAGGGTCTGCCGGCCGCCGCGCGCGTTCCCCGAGAGGTCGGTGGCGATCCCGTAGTCCAGTTGCATGAGCGCCATCCGGTCGATCCCCAGTGGGTCGGTGACCGGCTCGGACCTGACCCGCCACACGCTGTGCGTCCGGGGGGAGAGGCGGTAGGCGGCCGCGTCGCGCTCCGCGCGCAGGTCCAGGGTGTACGTGGAGGGCACGGTCGGGATCGGCCAGAGCGTCGCCGACGCGTACGCCGAGGTCTTCACCAGCTCACCGTCCTGGTACACCTTGAGGTCCAGGCCGGCGGTGCCGTCCTGCATGGTGCCGCCATGGCCGCTCCCGCTGTCCGTCCAGGGCTGGACGTTGAAGGACAGGAAGCCCTGCTGACGCTCGGACCACCAGTAGCCGCCGCCGTTGCGCGGATGCGCGACGGGGGCGAACCAGTCGCTCGCCACCCGGGTGCCCGCCCGGTACGTGGTGAGGGCGCCGTTCGACTCGAGGGCCAGACCGGGCCCCGTGATCGCGTCCTCGGCCCACGACGTGCCGGGCTGCGCGGAGAGGTAGTCGGTCCGCGTCCCGGGCATGTCCATCCTCAGCGGGAACCCGACCGCGTAGGTGCGGTAGGGCCGGTAGTCCCAGCGGTACTCGCCACTGGGGTACCCGGTGGTGCCGTGGAAGCGCATGTCCACGACGGCCAGTTCCGAGGCGCGCGGCCGGTAGGTCAGGCCCGTCGCCGGGATCCGGCCCGGGTGCGGGTCGACCAGGTCGTAGACGTACGGCGAGTCGGGCACGCCCTCCACGTCCAGGCGCAGCGTCCCGTGCCGGGCCCGTTCGATCAGCGGCCCGCCCTCGCGGGTGGTCACCGAGGCCACCGGGACGCTGCTGTAGCCGCCCTCGTCGGTGCCGACGTACTCCAGGAGCTTGCCCGGTCCGTCGTTGACGACGATCAGCAGGGCCGCGCCGGCGTCGGCCGCCGCCTCGGCCCGCTGCGAGCCGGTGAGCGCGTCCGAGCGGTCCACCAGCACGGCCTTGCCCTTGACGCGCAGCCCGGCGTAGTCGGCGGGTGCGCCGGAACCGGCGTACACCACGCCCATGCGCTGCCGGCCCTCGTAGAAGCCGGTCCCGGCCTGGCCCAGGACGGTGACGGGCCTGCCGTCCCGGGACACGGACAGCAGCGGGTAGGCCTTGCGCCAACGGGTCTCGTACTCGAAGGCGCCGCGGGTCACCTGCCGGGTGGGCAGGACGAACATGCTGTCGTACGTCGACGGCAGGAGGTACTGCGAGTCCACGGTGCTGGTACCGCCGTCCGAGCGGTACCAGTTCATGTAGAGCATCCGGTCCTCGGTCCTGCGCGGTACCTCGGCGGTGACCTCGCGGGTGCTGCTCGCGTCCAGGACGAGCGTGCGGCCCCGGTCCATGACGAGTTCCGGGTCACCCATCAGGGCCATGCCGAGGGAGTCGGGGCCGTGGCTGCCGGCCACGGCGAGGTAGCTCAGCGCGCTGTAGGTGCCGGCCCGCAGTCGCACGGTCGCGCGGCCGGTCCCGTCCACGGGGACGATCTGCGGGTCCGCGTCGGTGCCGAAGCGCTGCAACTGGACGAAGCCCGGGGCGGGCTTGCCTGACCGGTCCTTCAGCGTGACGTCGAGGGGGTGACGCTCCTCCTCCCGGTAGAGACCGACCTGGGTGCGCGCCCGCACGGCGCCGGACGCGTCGCTCGCGGAGATCTGCCCGAGGTAGCGGCGGCCGTCGGCGCCGAGCCCCGGCCGGGCGGTGGCGGTGACGGAGGCCGTCCCGTGCGCCGGGACGGTCACCGAGTCCGCGGAGAGGGTGAACATCCCCTCGGGTGCGGGGGTCCCGGCGTCGGCGCCCGGATCGACGTCGTACGGGCCGCCGGCCACGGATGCGGTCATGCCGAGGGAGAGGGTGACGGGGGAGTCGCCCGCGTTGCGGTAGGTGACCGTGCGGCCGACCGCGGCCGGGCCGCCGTGCGGCCAGGCGTCGAAGCCGAAGTACGCCGAGCCGGTGGCGGTGACCGTGGCCGCGGTGGAGGCGGCCAGGTCGGCCCGGCCCGCCCCGACCTGATAGGCCGTCAGGTCAGGGAGCGGCTTGGCCGTGCTCATCAGTGCGTCCTTGAGCTGCGGGGCACTCCAGTCGGGGTGCTCCTGGGCCAGGATCGCCGCGGCGCCCGCGACGTGCGGCGTGGCCATCGAGGTGCCGCTCATCGTCTGGTACCAGCCGCCGTCGGCGCTGCCCCCGGCCTTCGCGGCCAGGATGTCCACGCCGGGGGCGGCGATGTCCGGCTTGAGCGCGTAGTCGCCGTACCGCGGGCCCGTGGTCGAGAAGTACGCGAGCTCGTCCTCGGAGTCCACCGCGGCCACGGTCAGCGCGGAGCCCGCGGTTCCCGGGGCGCTCATCGACGCCTCGTGGCCGGTGTTGCCGGCGGCCACGACGAACAGCGCGCCGCTGTTCTCGCTGAGCCGGTCCAGGGCCTGACTCATCGGGTCCGTGCCGTCCGTGGGCTCGGACCCGCCGAGGCTCATGCTGACCACCTTGGCGCCCTGACCGACCGCCCACTCCATGCCCGCGATGACCCAGGAGTCCTCGCCGTACCCCTCGTCGGCGAGCACCTTGCCGATCAGCAGGTCGGCGCCGGGGGCCACGCCCTTCTCGGCGCCTTCGGAAGCGGCGCCGCTGCCGCCCACGGTGGAGGCGGTGTGCGTGCCGTGCCCGTTGCCGTCCTCGGCGGACTCGCCGGGCACGAAGCTGACCGCGGCCCTCACCCGGCCCGCCAGGTCGGGGTGGTGGGTGTCGGCCCCGGTGTCCAGCACGGCGACCTTGACGCCCTTGCCGTCGAGGCCGGAGCGCCAGGCGGCGGGCGCGCCGATCTGCGTGGTGCTGTCGTGGAGCGTGGCGCGGACCCGGCCGTCCAGCCAGATCCTGGACAGGCCGCCGCGCAGGGCGGGCCGGTCGGCGGGGGCGTCCGTGGCCACCGAGGTCCACAATTTCCTGACCTGCTTCTTGGCCGCCCTGACGGAGGCCCCGTTGACGCTCCTGAGCGACCGCACCTTGGTGGTGCCTGCGGGTGCCGTGGCCGCGACCTCGCCGCGGTAGCCGAGGATCAGCGGGATGCCGGTGCTGTGCTGGTCGTCGTAGCCCTGCTCGATCAACGAGGTGACGTCGAACAGCCTCCGGTCCAGGCGGTTCGCGGCGAGGTAGGGCAGGGCCTCGTCCGGGTAGACGTACAGGTCGCCGCCGACGGTCTCGGTCCGTACGCCTCCGGTGGAGCCGTGCGGGCGCCGCACGTCGACGGACTTCTTGCCGCCTCCGACGTCCGTCACCCGGACGACATGGCCGGTGATCAGCGTGACCGTGCGGGTGGCTGCGGAGGGACGGGGCGCGGCCGGTGCCGGCGGCGTGCCGTTCGCCGCCGCGGGCCCGGCCGGGCCGGTCAGGGTCGTGAGGACGGCGACGACGCCGACGGCGGCCGCGAGGGCCCGTCCGCCTCGTGGGCGACGGGGTATGAGGGAGATCATGGCCCGGTCCTACCGGCCCCGCCCGGACCGGGGGAACGGCCGGCGACTGGCGTCAAAGCGCCACGTCTCACATGTGCCAGCGGCCCGGCCCCGCACCGGCGACACCGTCCGGGCCCGCCCGGCGGACGGCACGCCGCCGTCGCACCGGGGCGCACCGCGCCAGGCGGCCGGAAGTCCTCCGGCCCGCACGGCACTTCGCGTACGTCCGCGTGCCGGCGGTCCGGCCGGGCCCGCCGGGCGGCGCGTCGTCCCCCTTGCGCCCGAGCGCCCTGCGAGACCCCGTCACCCGGTGCGGGCACCTGCGCCGGTGAGCCGTACGGGTTAGATTCGGAGGCGTGTTGCGCATCGTGGACGGCAGGAGCGGCGAGTTTGTGGAACTGGACCCGGGGCGGCGCTTTCCGCTGCGGGTGCTGGCCCACACAGGTGCCGTGGGCGGGACGACCGCGCTGCGGGTGCTGCTGCTGGCGGACGTCCTGGCGCGTACGGCGGAGACCCACGGCGGGCAGGTGCTGGTGGCCTCGGTGGGCCCGGCCGACCCCGCCCTGGACGCGGCCGCGGCGGCACTGGGCATCAAGCCCGGCGCGGCACGCGGCGACGACGTGCGCGAGGCCGAGGAGGCGCTCGCCGGACCCGTCCGGGTGCACGTCGCACCGGCGGGCACCGAGACCGGCGGCCCCCGCCTGGACGTCGGACCGGTTCACCCGGACGAGGTAACCGCGGGGCCCGGCGTACGGCTGGCGCTGCTCCGCCTGGACCGCCGGGCCCCGGCGCAACTGACCCCGCGGACCCTTGAGGCGGCGGACGCGGGGCTCCGGCACTGGCGCGGTGCCGTGGCCCGCTGGGCCGAATCGCCGTCCAGACCGATGTGCGCCGCGTACGTGGAGCGCCTCCAGGCGGCCCTGAGCGCGGACCTCGACACCGCCGCCTACCTGGCCGCCCTCGACCGGCTGGAGACGGAGACCACCCTGCCGGACGGCTCCCGCTTCGAGACCTTCGCCCAGGCGGACCGCGTGCTCGCCCTCGAACTGACCGGCGAGGTCGGCGGGGTGAGGTCGTGAGGCGCCGCACGGAAGGACCGCGTCGGCTCGTCGTGCTGCGGCACGCCAAGTCCGCCTGGCCGCCGGACGTCCCCGACCACGACCGGCCGCTCGGCCCCCGCGGCCGGCGTGACGCCCCGGCCGTCGGCCGCTGGCTGCGCGAGGGCAAGCACACCCCCGACCTGGTGATCTGCTCGACCTCCCGGCGCACCCGGGAGACCTGGGAACTCGCCGCCGAGGCCCTGGGCGCCACGCCGCCCCCGCCGGTGCGCCTCGACGAGCGGGTCTACGCGGCCACCGCCCGCGCCCTCCTCGACGTCCTGCGCGAGGCCCCCGACGACGCCGCGTCGCTCCTGCTGGTCGGCCACAACCCGGGGGTCCAGGACCTCGTCCTGCGCCTGACGGGCGAGGCCCGCGCCGACGCCCTGCTCCGCGCCGCCGACAAGTTCCCGACCTCCGCCCTAGCCGTCCTCACCTGGCCCGGCCCCTGGTCCGCCCTCACCCCGGAACGCGCCCGCCTCGACGACTTCGCCGTGCCCCGGGGCTGAAGCGCGGCACCGGCACCGGCACCGGCGCCGCCCGCGTCAGGCCGAACGCCGGTCGAACCCCGGGGTGTTGTCGGCGCGCGCGGGAGCGCCACCGCGGCCGCCGGCGTCCCGCCGTGCCGCCGGTTCCCGGGCGCTCCAGCTGGCGAGGAGCTTCCAGGCGTCCTGCGAGGCCTGTTCCTGCGCCGGCAGGTACATGAACAGGGTCTGGTCGGGCTCGCCCGGCATCGTGAACGCCTGGTAGTCGACGGTCAGATCGCCGATGACGGGGTGGTGGTGACGCTTGGTCCCGTGGGTGCGGTCGTAGACCTTGTGGTCGGCCCACCAGCGGCGGAAGTGCTCGCTCTTCATGGCCAGTTCGCCCACCAGCTCGGCGGTGCGGGTGTCCTCGGGGTGACGGCCGGCGTCGAGACGCAAGGTGGCGGTCATCTCGGCGGCGACCTGCTCCCAGTCCGGGTACAGGGCGTGGGCGGCCTCGTCCAGCAGGATCCAGCGGGTGAGGTTGCGCTCGCGTACCGGCATGGCGTCGAAATCGGCCATCAGCGCGCGGGCCAGGTGGTTGGTGGCCAGCACGTCGGTGCGGCGCCCGAGGACGAAGGCGGCCTGGTCGACGAAGGAGTCCATGAGCCGCCGCATCCCGGGCCTGACGCGCTGGACGGTCGGCGCCGAGCGGCGGCGGGCGGTGCCGGGCTTGGGCCCGGCGAGGTCGAACAGGTGGGCACGTTCCGCGTCGTCGAGCCGCAGCGCGGCGGCCACCGCCTCCAGCACACCGGCCGAGGGGCTGATCTGCCGCCCCTGCTCCAGCCGCGTGTAGTAGTCGGTGCTCACTCCGGCCAGTTGGGCGACCTCCTCACGGCGCAGCCCCGGCACCCGCCGGTAGGCACCCCGTTCGGGCAGCCCGGCCGATTCGGGGCAGATGCGGGCGCGTGATCGACGCAGGAACTCGCTGAGCTCGACGTTTCGGGCCATGCGTCCATTCTCGCTCGCCAGGTGGCGCGGGCGACCCGGGAAGGGGGGTCGCCGAGTCCTACGCAACCGGTTCCCCGGCAGGTCAGGGCCGGGAAGCGGCCCCTGCGGCCCGGTTCCCGCGTGGTGTCCTGGATTGCGGAGGCCCACCGGGCAGGCACGGATCCAGCCGAGCCCCCGTTCCCGGTCCTCCTCCCCTCCCGCAGACGGCATCCCCGAGCGCATCGAGGCTGCCGCCACCTGCCGCGATCACCGAACGTGATGGCACCGATCCTTGAGGAGACCACGGACATGACCAGCACCACCCACGCGTACGCCGCTCACGCTCCCAAGTCCCCGCTGGAGCGCACCACCATCGAGCGTCGCGAGGTCGGCGAGTTCGACGTCCTGATCGACGTCAAGTACGCCGGCATCTGTCACTCCGACATCCACCAGGTCGACGAGGGCTGGGGAGAGGCGATCTTCCCGATGGTCCCCGGCCACGAGATCGCCGGCGTCGTTTCCGAAATCGGCCCCGGCGTCACGAGGTTCCAGGTCGGCGACCGGGTGGGCGTCGGCTGCATGGTCGACTCGTGCCGCACCTGCGACAACTGCAAGGCGGGCCTGGAGCAGTACTGCACGGGCGGCGGCATGATCTTCACGTACAACGCGGTCGGCAGGGACGGCGAGCCCACCTACGGCGGCTACTCCCGGGCCATCGTCGTCGACGAGAACTACGTCCTGCGCATCCCCGACGGCCTCTCCCTGGAGGTGGCCGCGCCCCTGCTCTGCGCCGGCATCACCACCTACTCCCCGCTCCGGCACTTCGGCGCCGGACCGGGCAGGAAGGTGGCGGTCCTGGGCATGGGCGGCCTCGGTCACCTGGCCGTGAAGATCGCCCATGCGCTCGGCGCCGAGGTGACGGTGCTCTCGCAGTCCCTGCGCAAGAAGGAGGACGGACTGCGGCTGGGCGCCGACCACTACCGCGCCACCGGCGACCCGAGGACGTTCGAGGAGCTCGAGGGCACCTTCGACATCATCCTGTCCACCGTCTCGGCCCCGCTCGACTTCGGCGCCTACCTCAAGCTGCTGAAGACCGACGGCGCCCTGGTGAACGTCGGCCTGCCCGAGGAGCCGATCTCCCTGGACCTCTTCTCCGTGATCACCGGCCGCAGGACCATCGCCGGTTCCCTGATCGGCGGCATCGCGGAGACGCAGGAAATGCTGGACTTCTGCGCGGAGCACGGCTTCGGCGCGGAGATCGAGCTGATCCCCGCCGACCGGATCAACGAGGCCTTCCGGCGCATCCTCGCCAGCGACGTGCGCTACCGCTTCGTGATCGACGCGTCCACGATCTGACCGGGCCGCGGCCCGCACGGGACGCGACCGCCACGGGGCCGCCCGCCGACCGCACCGGACCGGCGGGCGGCCCCGGCCGGTCACCACCCCCGGTGGCCGACCGATCCAGGGGAGCAGAAGGCATGCACACCACCATCGACCGGCAGCACCCGGCCGGCCCCGCGACCTGCGCGGACCAGTGGCTCGTGGGCCTGCGCCGCCACGCTGCCCGCAGCGGCGAGACCTGGCACTACTACCTCGTCGACGACACCCAGGAAGGAGCCGACGCCGCCGTGGCCGCCGCAATGGGGCGAGCCGCGGCCCGCGACCGGGCCGACCGGGCCGACCGGGCCGACCAGGATCCGGCCGCGTCGATCACGGACCTCGAGGTCCGGCGGCTGCGCCACAGCCCCCTGGGCCAGGTCTACCTGGAGCCCGGCACGCGCGGGCGTCAGGCCGACGCCGCCAGGGCCGCGGCCGTGGCGGCGGCGAGACGGTCGAGGTAGCGGGGGGTGAGGGGGGAGCGGAGGACCGCGAGGCGCCAGTAGAGGGGGCCGGCCATGAGGTCGAGCGCGAGGTCGCAGTCCGTGCCGGCGGGGAGCTCGCCGCGTTCGACCGCGGCCTCGACGATGGCGGTGGCGATGCCGCGCTGGGTGTCGCGCAGCGCCGTCTGCAGGGTCTCGGCGATCTCCGGGTTGCGCGAGGCCTCCGCCAGCAGGTCGGGGATGATCTGCGAGGCGACGGGGTGCCGCAGCGCCCGCGCCGTCACCTCCAGCAGCATCCGGATGTCACCCGGCAGGCTGCCCGTGGCGGGCGCCGGCACGCCGAGCGCGGCGACGGCGGAGACCACGTCGAGGACGAGCGGCAGCTTGGAACGCCAGCGCCGGTAGACCGCGGCCTTGCCCACGCCCGCACGCCGTGCGATGCCCTCGATGGACATCCGGCCGTACCCGACCGCGGCGAGCTCCTCGAAGACGGCCGCCCGGATCGCCTCCGTGACATCGTCTCGGAGCACAGCCGCCCCGGCGGGGGCGCGTCGTGGGGGTGCGGTGTCCGGTGCCATGTCCGGCAGCCTACGCGACGACGGGACGGAACGGTTGCGTTCCAACGCTCGTGTGGTCTAACGTCCTGGTAACGACGATACGGTCTCGTTCCGTCGGCGCACAACCACCCCCTGCGCCTCACCCCCCGAACGGAAGCGCCCCCCTCGTGAGCCTTGACATCGAGTCCTCCTCAGCGGCGCCCGCGCCGCCCGGCGCTCCGGCGCCGTCCCCCGCACAGCTGGCGGCCACGTACGGCCTCACGGTGAGCGGGGCCCGTCCCGGTCTGGGCGCCTACGTGCGGCAGCTGTGGGGACGCCGGCACTTCATCACCTCGTACGCCACCGCCCGCGTGGCGGCGCAGTACACGCGGGCGCGCCTGGGTCAACTGTGGCAGGTGCTGACCCCGCTGCTCAATGCGGCGGTGTACTACCTGATCTTCGGCCTGCTCCTGGGCACCGACCGCGGCGTGGACAACTACATCGCGTTCCTGGTCACCGGCATCTTCGTCTACACCTTCACCCAGTCCTCGGTGATGGCGGGCGTGCGGGCGATCTCGGGCAACCTCGGCCTGGTACGGGCCCTGCACTTCCCCCGTGCCAGCCTGCCGATCGCGCAGACGATCATGCAGCTGCAGCAGTTGCTGATGTCGATGCTCGTGCTCTTCGCCATCGTGCTGATGACCGGCGAGGTGCCGAGGCCGTCCTGGCTGCTCGCGATCCCGGCGCTGATCCTGCAGTCGGTGTTCAACGCGGGCCTGGCGCTGGTGATGGCGCGGCTCGGCAGCAAGATGACCGACCTCGCGCAGCTGATGCCGTTCATCCTGCGGACCTGGATGTACACCTCCGGCGTGATGTACAGCATCAGCCACGTGGCGGCGCACGCGCCGCAGGCCGTGAAGATCCTGCTCGGACTGAACCCCGCGGCGGTCTACATCGACCTGATGCGCTTCGCGCTGATCGACAGCTTCACCTCCGAGCAGCTGCCGCCGCACGTGTGGGCGGTCGCCCTGGGCTGGGCCCTGGTCATGGGCATCGGGGGCTTCGTGTGGTTCTGGAAGGCTGAGGAGAGGTACGGCCGTGGCTGAGCGCATCCCCACCGTGATCGTGGACGACCTGCACATCGTGTACCGGGTGCACGGCGCGGGGTCGGGCCGCGGCACCGCGGTCAACGCCCTGTCGCGGCTGGTCCGCCGCAAGGGAGGCAACCCGAACGTCCGCAAGGTGCACGCCGTGCGCGGCGTCAGCTTCACCGCCTACCGGGGCG
This sequence comes from Streptomyces sp. PA03-5A, assembly GCF_033792725.1. NCBI lineage: Bacteria > Bacillati > Actinomycetota > Actinomycetes > Kitasatosporales > Streptomycetaceae > Streptomyces > Streptomyces sp. PA03-5A. The sequence continues at coordinate 122,878 of NZ_JARAVL010000007.1, forward strand.
AGTCGATCGGGCTGATCGGCTCCAACGGCTCGGGCAAGTCGACCCTCCTCAAGGCGGTCGCGGGGCTGCTGCCCGCGGAGAGCGGCAAGGTGTACACCCAGGGGCAGCCCTCCCTGCTCGGCGTGAACGCCGCCCTGATGAACGACCTGACCGGCGAGCGCAACGTCATCCTCGGCGGTCTCGCGATGGGGATGTCGCAGGACGAGGTGCGGGAGCGCTACGAGTCGATCGTGGAGTTCTCCGGCATCAACGAGAAGGGTGACTTCATCTCCCTCCCGATGCGGACCTACTCCTCCGGCATGGCGGCCCGGCTGCGCTTCTCGATCGCCGCGGCCAGGAGCCACGACGTGCTGATGATCGACGAGGCGCTCGCCACCGGCGACAACCGGTTCCGCAAGCGCTCCGAGGCGCGGATCCGCGAGCTGCGCAAGGAGGCCGGCACCGTCTTCCTGGTCAGCCACAACAACAAGTCGATCCGGGACACCTGCGACCGCGCCATCTGGCTGGAGCACGGCACGCTGCGGATGGACGGCCCCACGGACGACGTGCTCAAGGCCTACGACGCGTTCACCCAGGGGAAGTGACGCCGCCCGGCGCGAGCCGGGCACCGGTGCCAGACTGAGGACGGACACCGGGACCACGGCAGCACCGGGCACGCACGCAGGCCAAGGAGACCGCCATGCTCACCACCCAGTACGTCAACGGCGCCCCGAACTGGATCGACCTGGGCAGCCCGGACCTCGGGGCGGCGGTCTCCTTCTACACCGGGCTCTTCGCCTGGGACGCGCAGTCGCTCGGGCCCGAGGCCGGCGGCTACGGCTTCTTCCGTCTCGGCGGGAAGACCGTGGCCGCGTTCGGGCCGCTCAGCGAGGAGGGCATGCGGTCCTCCTGGACGCTGTACTTCCAGACGGCCGACGCCGACGCCACCGCCAAGGCGGTCGAGCAGGCCGGCGGCACGGTCCGCTTCGCGCCCTTCGACGTCTTCAGCAACGGCCGGATGGCCGGCTTCACCGACCCCGGGGGAGCGGAGTTCGCCGTGTGGCAGCCCCGCGACATCAAGGGCCTCGACGTGGTCACCGAGCCGGGCAGCCTCGGGTGGGCTGAGCTGTACGCGCCGGACGCCGCCGCAGCCGGCGCCTTCTACGGCGCGGTCTTCGAGTGGCAGGCGCAGGACGTGCCGCTGGGCACCACCCGCTACGCCGTGCTGTCGACCTCGGGCGGCGGCCGGGAGGCGTCCCTGGGCGGCATCGTGGAGATCACCGAGGAGATGAGGGCCGCCGGCGTCACCCCGCGGTGGCTGCCCTACTTCGAGGTCGAGGACGCCGACGCGGTCGTCGCCAAGGCCGGGCAGCTCGGCGGGACGGTCGTCATGGCGCCGCAGCACGCCGAGGGCGTCGGGCGCTTCGCGCACCTAGCGGACCCCTTCGGCGCGCTGTTCGCGGTCATCGCCAGCCAGCCGGGGCAGGGCTGACGGAGCGGTACGGGGCCACTGTCAGTGCCCGCTGCAAGACTGTGAGCGACCAGGGCACAGCACCCCCGTCAAAGGAGCACACCATGCTCAGCACCAACTACGTTCCCGGCGCCCCCAACTGGCTCGACCTGGGGACCCCCGACGTCGAGGCCTCGGTGGCCTACTACCGCGAGGTCTTCGGCTGGGACTTCCTCTCGGCCGGACCGGAGGCCGGCGGCTACGGCATGTTCCGCACCGGTGACCGGACCGTCGCGGGCATCGGCCCCAACAACGAACCCGGCGTCACCACCGCGGCCTGGGAGCCGTTCTTCCAGACGGCCGACGCCGACGCCACCACCAAGTCCGTCGAACAGGCGGGCGGCGGCGTGCGGTTCTCCCCCATGGACGTCTTCGACCTCGGGCGGATGGCGGCGTACGCCGACCCGACCGGGGCCCGGTTCTGCGTGTGGCAGCCGGGCGCCAACAAGGGCCTGGACGTCGTCAACGAGCCCGGCTCCCTGTACTGGACCGAGCTCTACACCACCGACGCGCCCGCGGCGCTGGCCTTCTACCGCTCGGTCTTCGAGTGGAAGACCGAGGACTCCCAGATGCCCGGCAACGTCTACACCATGGTCTCCCCGGCGGGCGGCGGCGAGAGCGACGCCCACGGCGGCGTCATGCAGCTCGACGAGGAGATGCTGGCCGCGGGCGCCGGCGGGCACTGGCTGCCGTACTTCGCGGTGGCCGACTGCGACGCCACGCTCGCCAAGGCCGTCCAGGCCGGCGGCACGATCCGCGTCCCCGCGATGGACATGCCGCAGGTCGGGCGCTTCGGCCAGGTCGTCGACCCGCAGGGCGCGGCCTTCGCCGTCATCACACCGGTGCCCTCCGCGGGCTGAGGGCGCGCGCGGCGGCTACTCCGGTGGCGTCGGGGTGTCGTGGCTGGAGAACATGGCCTGGACGTCGAGTTCCAGCTTGACGGTCGGGCCCACCACCGCGATGCCCCGCGCCAGCATGCTCCGCCAGTTGAGGGTGTAGTCGTCGCGGTGCAGTTCGGCGGTGGCGAGGGCGGCGCAGCGCAGCTCCTCGCCGTAGCCGCCGGTCGCCATGCCCAGGTAGTCGGTGTCCAGGGTCACCGAGCGGCTGGTGCCGTGCATGCTGAGGTGGCCGTGGACGGCCCACCGCGAACCGCCCTGGTGCACGAAGCGGTCGCTCGCGAACCGGATCCAGGGATGGGCGGCCACGTCCAGGAAGTCACCGGAGCGCAGGTGGTCGTCCCGGGTCCGGTTGCCGGTGTTGATGCTCGCGGCGTCGATAGTGATCTCGACATGGGAGTCCTCCATGCGTTCCGCGACGCGTATGCCGCCCTCGAAGCGGTCGAACCGGCCGTGCACATGGGCCATGCCGACGTGCTTGGCGATGAACCGGACGGCCGTGTGCGGCGGGTCGAAGAACCAGGTGCCCGGCGGCGGCAGTTCGAGCCCCGGTGCGGGGGCCAACCGCACCGTGCCGATGGGGGACTGGAGTCCCGCCGCGATCTCCACCGTGCCCCGGTAGGGCCGCATGCCGTCCGCGCTGATCATCACCGAGTGGTGCCCGGGCGGCAGGGTGGCGAGGAACGTCCCGTACGGGTCGCTGATCGCCCTCACCTGCGTGCGCTGGGTGCGGGCGTCGGACACGGTGACCTCGGCTCCGCCCATCGGCCGGCCCGCGGGGTCGAGCACCTGACAGCTGATCAGTCCCGCGCCCCTGGCGATCGGTGGCAACAGAGCGGGATCCGCGGTGCCGTTGGCCGTCCGATTGCGCCGAAAGAGTGCGAAAGCCATGCGACCACCCTAGATGGTGGATCCACGCAAGTGTCAATTCGCCCTCAGGCGTCCAGCCAGTGCCGACGTCCCAGGTGGATCAGGTAGAGCTCCTTGCGGGCCCGCTCCGCGATGTGCTCCTCGGTCGCGGCGTCATCGGCCGGCGCCTCCATGAAGGCGATCGCCGTCATCAGCATGCGGTCCACGTACAACTCGGCGAGCATGCGCACGTCCTCGGCCGTCCAGCCCTGTGAGACGGGCTGCGCGCCGAGCGCCTCGGCCACTTCGTCTGCGAAGAGCGAGAGTTCGGCGGCGATGGCCTCGCGGACGGCCTGCACCCCGCCGTGCCGCTCGCGGGCGATGAAGCGGATGTGCGACCGGTGGTCGCGCACGTGCAGGGTGATGACGCGGACGGAGCGGGCGATGACCTCCTCGGCGTCGTCCTGCTCGGCCAGGATCGCCCGGATCATCGCGTGCAGACTGCCCAGCGACTCGGCGACCAGGGCCACTCCGAGATCGCCCATGTCGCGGAAGTGCCGGTAGAACCCGGCGGGCGCGACGCCCACTTCACGGGTGACCTCGCGCAGCCCCAGGCTGCTCAAGCTCTGGTTCTCCAGCAGGCGCAGGCCCGCGTCGAGGAGGGCCCGCCGGGTCTGCTGCTTCTGGGCCTCACGGACCCCGAGGGTGTGACTCATGTCATCCAGTAAACAGCCGTTCGCCGAGTTGCGCGAGAGTAGAGTACCGACTCAGTGAACGACTGTTATTCCAGTTGTTCACTGAGCTGTGACGTCGTCCGCAGCCCGCAGTGCCATCCGGTAACCGAGAAAGGCACACGCCGTGACCCTCCTCGTCGTCCTGGTCGCCATGGGGATCCTCCTGGGCACCGTCTCGTACACCTCGTCCTCCGTCTTCTTCGTCGCCGCGGGCGTGGTCGGTGTCTGGCTGCTCACGTTCTACGTCCGCGAGCGCGTCGGGCACCACCGCCACCACCGCTGACCCCACGTCTCCCAGGGGGGAACCCACCCATGGACTCCTACGTACCTGCCCGTGAGCGCGAACTGCGCGCCATGGAAGCCCGGTCGGGCTCGGACGGCTCCGACGGCATGGCCGTCGCCTCGTTCGTGCTGGGCCTGGTCGGCCTGCTGGCCTTCAACATCGTGCTCGGCCCCTTCGCCCTGATCCTCGGCGGCGTCGCGCTCGTCCGGGGCACCCGGCGTCCGGTCCGGGCGATCCTCGGCCTGGTGCTCGGCGCGGCCGACCTGATGGTGCTGGTCGTGCTCATCACCATGAACAAGGGCCTCATCTGGCCGTTCGGCCTCTGACCGCGAGGGACGCGGCCGACGGGAAACGGGGGAGCGGGTCCCCACCCTTCACGGGGGGGTGGGGACCTTCCGCACGTCCCGGCGCGGGCGACGCGGCACGGGGACGGGGCGTCGGGACGGGGCGCGGAGCCTAGTTGCGGGTCCAGCCCCCGGAGGACCAGTAACCGTACTCGGGGCGGCCCTTGACGCCGCTGGTGCGGAAGGGGCGCCCGCCGTCGTCGATGCGGACCGTGTCCGTCAGGCCGCCGGCGCTCCACTCCAGTTCGAGGAACCAGTCGCAGTCGCAGCGCACCGTGCGGGCGTGCACCCTGAGCACCAGCGGATCCTGTGCGGAGACCTGGTACGGGAGGCGGACCGCGGGAAGGACGTGCTCGCTGTCGGAGCCGTCCCGCGGCCGCGGCTGCGGACGCGCGGCGTCGAGGTCCACCGCGTACTCCGCGGGGGTCAGCGCTCCACCGCAGCCGTTGTCCATCGAGTACGACGACCAGCGCAGCGGGTCGCGTCGTTCGACGACGCGGACGTGCAGGGCCTGCACCACCACCGGCGTCGACCCGCGCCCCCGGATCGTGGCCTCGACGATGGTCGTACCGCCGTGCACGGCGCCGAGCGCGGCGGCCCAGGCGCGCGCGTCCTGGGAGACCGGCGGGGGAGGGACGTCCGCGGGGGGCCGGTCGATGAGGTAGTCGTGACCGCAGCCGTTCTCCCAGACGTGCGAGCGCACGCTCCAGACCAGAGGCCGCGCGGGCACCGGGGCGTGGGAAGCCGTGCTGCCGCCGGGGGAGCGCGCAGCGGTGTCGGTGCCGTTCGCCGACGGCGTCGTGGACGAGGCCTGCCCGGAGGGGGACGTGCCGGGCGAGGCCGGGACCGTGCCCGTCCCACCCGGCGAGGGGGGTGTGCCTCCCGCCCCGCCGGGGCGCGCGGAGGGCGAGGACGCGGCGTGGGCCGGCGGACCCTCGCCGCCCGTGCCGTCGGTCATCGCCAGTGCGGCGCCGGTGAGCACGAGCGCCGCCACCGATCCGGCGACGGCGGGCCGCGACAGACGCCGGCGCCAGGAGCGCGGCGGGCGCGGCGCCGGGACGGTGCCGATCGGGTCGAGTTCGACGGGCGCCTGCGGGGCCGCCTCGGGGCCGGGTGGAGGCGCGTTTCCGACGGGGGCGTTCCCGGCGGCGTTCCCGGCGGCGTCGTCGTCGCCGTTCGCGTCGGCCTCTCCGTCTCCGCTCCCGTTGCCGCTCTCGTCGCGCTCGGCCACCGCACCGCCGCCGCCGCCGCGGTTGCCGACCCGCCGGACGGCGTCCGCGAGCACCCATCGGCGGTGCAGCTCGACCAGTTCCTCCGGTCCCGCGCCGCACAACCGCGCCAGGCGCTCCACGACCGCGTAGTCGGCCGGTACGGCGTCGCCGTTGCAATAGCGGTGCAGGGTCGACGTGCTGACGTGGAGCCGGGTCGCCAGCTGCCCGTAGCTCAGCCCCGAACGGTCCTTCAGGTCACGTAAATACCGGGCGAAGTGCTCGCTGCCCGCTGCCGTACCACCCATGTCCCGCGCCCCCGACGTCTTCCCGTGTCCCGGCCGCCCGTTCCAGGGCGCTCACGTCTCCCCAGGCCAGGGTACGCGCAACCGTTCCGGCGTCCCGGAACCGGCCGCTGCTGTTGCCGGGTCGTGACGGCGCCGCGCAGGCTGAGGTGCAGTACCGGCGCCGTTCGGCGACGGTCCTCGTCCACGACCTGACCACGGGGGAAGCACCTTGAACCGCACACCCACCCGCCGCGCCGCCGTGACCGCGCTGGCCGCGGTCGCCGCCACCTCTCTGCTCGCCGCCGGCTCCGCCGAGGCCGGGGCCGCCGCGCCCACCGCGGCGCCGAGGTTCCTCGCGCCGAAGGAACTGCCGCCGTACCCCCTCTCGCCCTGGTACGCCGACCGGGTCACCGGCGGCCTGCCCGAGGGCGGCACCGCCTGCGCCCTGCGCGGCCTGCCCCGCAAGGGCGTCTCGCACCGCTCGTTCTGGACCGAACTGGACACCAACGCGCAGCAGGTCACCTTCACGACCAAGAACACCAAGGCGGCGCGTGACCTGGCCGCCAAGCTCCGCGCGTCCGTGCGGGGCTGCGCCGGCCGCTTCCTGGAGCAGAACCCGGGCTCGGAGGCCGACTGGAAGGACTTCGGCGCCCTCGACGTGGAGGAGGGCGCGCACGTCTACGGCGTGCACGTCGCGCCCCCCGAGTCCGAGCACAACGTCCGGCTCTACGGGATCGGCCGCGACGGCCGCACCGTCACCGTCGTCGAGTGGGGCCAGATGGGGACCCTCGACCAGATCCCGCTGAAGGCCTTCAAGAAGACCACGCGGACCGCCGTGAACAAGCTGTACCGCTGACGACCGCTGACGCGGAAGCGCGGCCCACGGACACCGGCGGCGGGGCCCCGGGGGGAGCCCCGCCGCCGGAGCGGCACCATGTCCGTCACAGCGGCTCGACGCGGGTGAGCCCGCAGGCGTCGAGCCGCAGCCAGCGCGTGACGCCGATGCCCCGCAGGAACGGCAGGTCGTGGCTCGCCACGACCAGTGCCCCCTCGTAGGAGGCCAGCGCCGTCGTCAACTGCCGTACGCTCGCCATGTCCAGGCTGTTCGTCGGCTCGTCGAGCAGCAGCAGCTGCGGCGAGGGCTGGGCGAGCATCAGCGCCGCGAGCGAGGCCCGGAACCGCTCCCCGCCCGACAGCGAACCGGCCGCCTGGTCGGCCCGTCCGCCACGGAAGAGGAAGCGGGCCAGCGACGCGCGGATGCGGTTGCCCGTCGCCTCCGGGGCGAACCGCGCCACGTTGGCCACGACCGACAGCTCGTCGTCCAGGACGTCCAGCCGCTGCGGCAGGAAGCGCAGCGGCACATGCACCTGCGCCTCGCCCGCCGCCGGCGGCAGTTCGCCGGTGATCGTCCGCAGCAGCGTCGTCTTCCCGGCGCCGTTCCGGCCGACCAGCGCGATCCGTTCCGGGCCGCGCAGCTCCAGGTCCCCGGCAGGCGCCCCGTACGCCGTCCGCAGGGAACGCAGCGTCAGCACGTTCCGGCCGGCGGGCACCGCGGTGTGCGGCAGGTCGACGCGGATCTCGTCGTCGTCCCGCACCGCCTCCACGGCCTCGTCCAGCCGCTCCTTCGCCTCCGCCAGCCGCTCGGTGTGCAGCACGCGGTGCTTGCCCGCCGACACCTGGGCGCTGCGCTTGCGCAGTTTCATCACGGCGCGCGGCTCCCGCTTGTTGTCGTACATCTTCTGCCCGTACCGCACACGGCGGGCCAGTTTGACGTTGGCGTCGGCCAACTCCCGCTTCTGGCGCCGCACATCGGACTCCGCGACGCGCAGCATGCGCTCGGCGGCCTCCTGCTCGACGGCCAGGGCCTCCTCGTAGACGGCGATGTCGCCCCCGTACCAGCGGACCCCGCCGTCGCGCAGCTCGGCGATCCGGTCCACGTGCCGGAGCAGTTCGCGGTCGTGGGAGACGACCACCAGCACGCCGTTCCAGGCCGCGACCGCCTCGTGGAGCCGCTGCCTGGCCGCCAGGTCCAGGTTGTTGGTCGGCTCGTCGAGCAGCAGCACGTCCGGACGGCGCAGCAGCAGGGCCGCCAGCCGCAGCAGGACGCACTCGCCGCCCGACAGTTCGCCGACGACCCGGTCGAGGCCGACGTGGCCCAGTCCGAGGCCGTCCAGTCCGGCGCGGGCCCGCTCCTCCACGTCCCAGTCGTCGCCGACCGCCGCGAAGTTCTCCTCGCGTACGTCGCCGGCCTCGACGGCGTGCAGCGCGGCCCGCGCGTCCGCGATGCCCAGGGCCTCGTCCACCCGCAGCGCGGTGTCCAGGACGACGTCCTGCGGCAGGTAGCCGACCTCGCCGACGACGCGAACCGTCCCTTCGGCGGGGGTCAGTTCGCCCGCGAGGAGCCGCAACAGGGTGGACTTCCCGGAGCCGTTGAGCCCGATGAGGCCGGTGCGGCCGGGGCCGACGGCGAGCTGGAAACCGTCCAGGACGGGAGTGCCGTCCGGCCAGGCGAAGGAGAGGTCGGTGCAGGTGATGGAGATCGTGGGATGTCCCATGTGGTCCTCCGGGGTGCTCGTGAATGACGACGGGTCGGCACACGGGGACACCGGAAGGCGGGCGCTGCACACAGGCGGCTGCTCACGGCCGAGGTCGCACACGGGCCCGCGCGGACGCCGGTTCGGCGAGCCGCGGACACGGTGTCCCTGACCTCAGAAGAGCAACGGCCTTCTCCAATCGGACGGTGGCAGGCCGGAGCAGAAGCTACGCCGGTGCCCGGGCCCCGGCAACGCATTTACCGGGCGCCCGGTCCGTGGGAGTGTGACGCCGTGACCTCCCGGACCACCGCGCCCGACGGCCGCGTCGCCTCCGTCCTCCGCTTCACCACCGAGCTCGTGGCCTGGGTCGCGACCCCGTGGGCCCTGGCCGGGCACTCCTGGCCGCTCGCCGCGCTCTCGGTGGTCGTGCTCGCCGGCCTGCCGACGGTGTTCGCCACCCCCGGGGACAAGGCGCAGGTGATCGTCCCCGTCCCCGGCGCGGTGACCGTCGCGCTGGTGCTGCTGCAGCTCGGAGCGGCCGTCGTCTCCTCCTGGGCGGCCTGGCCCGCCCCGGTCGCGGTGCTGGTCGGGGTCCTCGCGGCCGCCACCGTCGTGGCCGAGATCCCCCGCTGGCGGTGGCTGACCGGGAATGGATTTGGTCCTGGCGCCGACACCCCGTAAGGTTGCGTTCAACGACGCGGGGTGGAGCAGCTCGGTAGCTCGCTGGGCTCATAACCCAGAGGTCGCAGGTTCAAATCCTGTCCCCGCTACTGAAGCCGAGGGCCCGGTGCATCAGCACCGGGCCCTCGGTCTTTGCCTGCCCGTGCGTGTCCGGCCGTGCGCTCAGCGTTTGCGGAGCGGTTCGTAGGGCGGGACGTCGCGCCCCGGCTGCCAGTGCGCGCCCTGGCGGATGTGCCGGACGATCAGCACCAGGTCGGTGCCGGCGGCGAGCGCCAGCAGACCGAAGAAGACGGCCCACCCGGTACGCCCCAGGTCGGCGAAGAGCACCGTTCCCGCGATCGCCCAGACCAGCCCGAAGGCCGCGAGTGCGAGCCGCATCCGCAGTGCGCTGCGAGCCCGCAGGGGCTCGTTCCCGCTCCGTCCCATACGCATGGAAAACGCCTCCTCATCCGGTTCGTACCCGGCTACGCTCGTCCCATGACATGGCGACATTGATCCGCACCGGAGTCCCCACTGGCGCGCAGGCTCTACGCCTACGCCTTCCTCGAGGACCTGATCCCGCTCTACCCGGTGTACGCGGTGCTCTTCGCGGGCGCCGGGCTGTCCGAGGCGGGGATCTCCTCGCTCTTCGCCGTCTGGTCCCTCACGGCGTTCCTGCTCGAGGTGCCCTCGGGCGTGTGGGCCGACCGCTTCTCCCGGCGCGCCCTGCTCACCCTCGCGCCGCTGCTGGCCGGGGCGGGCTTCACGCTGTGGACCCTGTGGCCGTGCTACGCGTCCTTCGCCGCCGGGTTCGTCCTGTGGGGCGCCGGGTCCGCGCTGCGGTCCGGGGCACTGCAGGCCCTGGTGCACGAGGAGCTGACCCGTGTCGGCGCGGCCCACGCGTACGCCCGCCTCACCGGCCGGGCGCAGGCAATCGGCACCACGGCGGCCCTGGCCGCGACCGCGCTGGCGGGACCGCTCCTCGCGGCCGGCGGCGACCGCGCGGTCGGGCTGGTCAGCGTCGCGGTGACCGTGCTGACCGCGCTGGCCGCCCTCGCGCTGCCCGAACCCCGGGCACGCGGCGCCGGTGCCGACGAGGGCGGCGGCGCGGCCTCGTACGCCGGGCTGCTGCGCGAGGCCCTCGACCAGGCCCGGCACACCCCCGGCGCCGGGCGCATGGTGGCCGTCGTCTCCCTGGTGGCCGGCGCGACCGCGCTGGACGAGTACGTCCCGCTGCTCGCGCAGGCGACGGGCGTGCGGCCGTCCTTCGTCCCGCTGCTCGTACTCCTGGTGACCGCGGGGGCCACGGCCGGCGGCTGGCTCGCCGGCCGCGGTACCCGCTGGGCCCCGCTCGCACCGGCCGCCGCCGTGGTGTGCCTGACCGCGGGCGCGGCCGGCACGCATCCGGCCGGCCTGGCACTGGTGGCCGTCGCCTTCGGCCTCCTCGACTGGGCGACGACGGCCGCCGACGCCCGCCTCCAGGACCGCATCACCGACCGCACCCGTGCGACGGTCACCTCCTTGGCGGGCCTGGGCTCCGAGGCCGGAGCGCTCCTGCTCTTCGGCTGCTGGGCCCTGGGCTCCCACTGGTCCGGGCCGGGTCCGCTGTTCGCCCTGGCGGCGCTGCCGCTGCTGCTTCCTGTGCTCCTGCTGTGGAGATGCAACATTTCCCCACCCCCACGACGTCAGTGAGGTGAGGGCGACGCCGGACGACGACGGGGTGGGACATGCACGAGGACCGTACGAAGGACTTCCTGGACTTCGCGAGGACCCGCGCTGCACATCTCTTCCGGTCGGCCTGCCTGCTCACCGGCGGTGACACCCATCTCGCCGAGGACCTCGTGCAGGAGACCCTCGGCAAGCTGTACGTCACCTGGTGGCGGGTGTCCCGCGTGGGCAACCCCGCCGGGTACGCCCAGACCGTGCTCGTCCGCACCTTCCTCAGCCACAGGCGGCGGCGCAGCAGCGGCGAGTCCCCCACGGGCGAGCTCCCCGACGTGCCCGCGGACGCCGGCGGCTCCGACAGCGACACGGCCCTGCTGCGGCTGACCCTCCTGGACGCGCTCGCCCGGCTGGCGCCCAAGGACCGCGCGGTCGTCGTCCTGCGCTACTGGGAGGACCGGAGCATCGAGGAGACCGCCGACGCGATGCGGGTCAGCTCGAGCGCTGTGCGCAGCCGGTCGGTGCGTGCCCTCGCCAGGCTCCGCGAACTGCTCGGCGACAGCCTCGCGGAACTCGTCTCCTCCCACTGACTCCCCCCCACCGGCTTCCCTTCCCCTTACGACCTCTCCTCTCCTCCGGACGGTGGTTCACCATGCCCTTCGAAGACGACCTCGGCGCCGCTCTGCGGAGCACCGGCGACAGTTTCAGCACCGACAACCGCGCCCTCGTCGCGGCCGGCCTCGCGCAGGGCCGCAGCCTCCACCGCCGCCGTACGGCCGCCGTCGCGGGCACCGTCGCCGCCGTGGCGGCCGCGGGGGTGACCGCCGCCCTGGTCGTCCCCCGCGGCGGCGCCCAGGACGTGGGCCCGGCGACGACGGGCACGATCGCGAACTTCGGATGGGGCCCCGAGACGGCCTCCGACCGGAAGATGCTCGCGCTCTTCGAGGACCTGCTCCCCGCGGGCAGGATCCTGGCCGGGCACGCCACGGACACGCGGCCCTCGGCGCACATGGTCCCCAGGGCCCAGGTCGTCTGGGACGACGGTCACGGCGCGTCGACGATCGCCGTCGCCCTCAGTCGCGCCACGCCCGGCCAGGAGCGCACCCGTTGCCCCGACCTCACGCTCATGAGGGAGGGCAGCACCTGCACGCGCACGGAACTCCAGGACGGGTCGGTGCTGGTGGTCATCAGGACCTGGGAGTACCAGGACGAACGCACGGGGCCCAAGAACTGGCGGGCCGTCCTGACCACCCGTGAGGGCCACCAGATCGAGGCCGACGAGTGGAACGCCACCGAGCAGAAGTCCGAGCACACCACCCGGGACGACCCGCCGCTCAGCGCGGCGCAGCTCGGTGCCCTGGTGCGTGCGACGGAGTGGAAGCGCCTGTTCGCCGTGTTCCCGGAGGCTTCGGCCTCGTCCGGGGAGCCCCGCCCCGGATCCGGCGAGGTGAGCGGCACGGAGATCCTGAAGCGCCTCAAGGCCGTCATGCCGGCGGGCCTGAAGATCACCGCACCGGTGGGGGAGGACGGCTACGCCCACGTCACGGTGGACGACGGTCACGGGCCCACGCTCGTCGAGGTCAACGTCCAGCACTGGGCCGAGGAGGACTTCGGGGACCTGAACTTCTCCGACCCCCAGACCCTGCCCGACGGCACCAAGGTGCAGACCACTCAAGGGGCGGGGGACAAGGGCGGGGCCGGGATCCAGCAGTGGACCGCCGACACCCTGCGGCCCGACGGGCTGCGGGTCGTCATCTCGGAACTCAACTCCGGTGGCTACCACCGGCCTCCCACGCGCACCACGCCCGCCCTCGGCATGGACGCCCTCGTGAAGGCGGCGACCGACCCCCGGTGGGAGTCGCTCGGATGATCACCCGGGCGGCCCGCCCGGCGGGCCGCCCGCCATGGGGTCGGTTAGCGTCGCCGGTGGCCCCACGGGATTCCACGAGTCGCTGTTGACGGGGGGACAGCAGGCCTAGAATCCGGGACTGTTGCAGTGTCCACCGACCCGTTCAGGGGGAGCGCGCATGTCCCACCTCGCGTCCAGACGTGCGATGTTGCGGACGGCGGCGACGGCCGCGGGCGCCGTGGTCGTCGGATTCGACCCCCTGGGCCGCAGTTGGGCCGTGGCCGCGACGGCCGCGGACCGGGCGGACGGCACGCTGGCGGGGCTGCCCCACCTGGACGGGACGCTGTTCACCGACGACGCCTCCCTCGGCGCCGCCGCGGACGACTTCGGGCACATCGTGCACCGCAGGCCGGTCGCGGTGCTGCGTCCGGGGTCGGTGGACGACGTCGTCGCCATGGTGCGCTTCTGCAACCGGCACGGGCTGAAGGTGGCGCCGCGCGGCCAGGGCCACGGCACCTACGGTCAGGCGCAGGTCGACGGCGGGCTGGTCATCGAGACCACGCCCCTGGCGGGGATCGGCCCGGTCGGAGCGCACAGCCGTACCGTCACGGTCGGCGCCGGGGCCACATGGAGCGAGGTCACCAGGGCCACCCTGGCGCACGGGCTCACGCCGCCCGTCTTCACCGACTACCTCGAACTCTCCGTCGGCGGCACCCTGTCCGTGGGCGGACTCGGCGGGCAGAGCCACCACCACGGCGCCCAGGTCGACAACGTCACCGAGCTGCACGTCGTCACCGGGGCGGGCGAGTCGCTGCGCTGCTCCCCGTCGCGGCACCGGGACCTGTTCGAGGCGGTGCTGGCGGGCCTGGGGCAGTGCGCCGTCATCGTGTCGGCCACGCTGCGCCTGGTGAAGGCCCCGACGACGGTCCGGCACTACCTGCTGCCGTACCACGACCTCGGCACCTTCCTCGCCGACCAGCGACTGCTGGTCACCGACGGCCGGTTCGGCTACGTCGAGGGCCAGGTCGTCCCGGACGCGAACGGCGCCTTCCGCGGCTACGTCCTGGAGGCGGTCTCGTACGACGCCGCGCCCGACGACGCCGCGCTGCTGGCGGGGCTGCACCACGACACCGCGGGCGTGCAGACCGAGGACCTCGGCTACTTCGCCTTCCTCGACCGGCTCGCGGCCTCGGTGGCGGCGCTCAAGGCCGCCGGCCTGTGGGACTTCGCCCACCCCTGGCTCAACCTGCTCATCCCCGGGGACAAGGCCGCCGCCGTGGCCGGCGGCATCCTCGACGCGCTCACGCCCGCCGACCTGGGTCCCGGTGTCGTGCTGCTCTACCCGCTGCTGCGCGAGCGCCTGCACCGCCCCCTGCTGCGGGCCGGCCAGGACCCGGTCCCGTACCTGCTCGCCGTGCTGCGCACCACCCCGCCGCAGGACACCGCGACGGTCGACCGCCTCCTGGCCGCCAACCGGGCCGCGTACGAGGCCACCCGGGCGGCCGGCGGCACCCAGTACCCGGTCGGCTCCATCCCCTTCGGCCGCGCCGACTGGCGCGCCCACTTCGGCTCCGCGTGGCCCGCCCTGGCGGCGGCCAGGCGCCGGTACGACCCCCGGGGGATCCTCGTCCCCGGTCAGGGGATCTTCTGAGCGGGCGGCCCGCCCCGTAAGGTCCCCCCATGGGGAGACACATCGCGTTCGACCGACTGCACAACTTCCGCGACCTGGGCGGCTACCGCACGGCCGGCGGCCGCACGGTCCGCTGGGGGCGGCTCTACCGTTCCGACGCGCTCTCGAAGCTCGGGGGCACGGATCTGGAGCGCTTCGCCGCCCTCGGGGTGCGCACGGTCATCGACCTGCGCTACCCGTTCGAGATCGAGGCCAAGGGGCGCGTCCCGGAGGCCACCGGGGTCGCCTACCACAACCTCAGCATCGAGCACCGGCCCGTCGACCAGACCGCGTTCGGGCCGGAGGTCGAGACGACCGCCTTCTACGCCCGGCTGCACGCGGAGGTCGCGGCCGACGGCGTCAAGGAGCTGGCGCGCGCGCTCGAGGTGATCGCCGCCGACACCAGCGGGCCGCTGGTGTTCCACTGCGCGGCGGGCAAGGACCGCACCGGGCTGCTCGCCGCGCTGGTGCTCGGGCTGCTGGGGGTGTCCGAGGAGGACATCGTCGCCGACTACGCGCTGAGCGAGCTGGCCACCGCCCGCCTGCTCGCGGACTGGACGGCGGCCAACCCGGAGCGGAGCCTGCGCTGGCCCGGCTGGGGGAGGGCGCCCGCCGACGCGATGCGGATCTTCCTCGCCGGGCTCACCGCCGAGCACGGTTCCGTCGAAGGGTACGCCCGCGCGCGGCTCGGCACGGACGACGCCCTGCTCACCGCCCTGCGCGAGGTGCTGCTCACCGGCTGACCCCCCAACGTGCAACTTATCGGTTGCGCGATATGGCCTTACGTGCAACCCTGGAGTTGCATGTAAGGCTGTCCAGCGACGGAGGAACCATCATGAGCACCCAGACCCAGGACCGGATCGAACGGGAGATCAGCATCGCCGCGCCGGTCGAGCGCGTGTGGGACGTCCTGACCAGGCCCGAGCACATCGGCCGCTGGTTCGGCGAGGACCTGGGCGGTGGCGGCGCGCCCGCGGACGTGGACCTGCGGCCGGGCGGCGCCTTCGAGATCGACCACGGCTTCGGCGTCTACCCCAGCCGCATCGTGAGCGTGGAACCGCCGCGCTACTTCTCCTACCGCTGGGCCACCGCCTTCCCCGGCGCGGAGGCCACGCAGGACAACTCCACCCTCGTCGAGTTCACCCTCACCGCCGACGGGGACGGCACCCGTCTGCGGGTCGTCGAGAGCGGCTTCGCGGCCCTCGCCATCCCCGAGGACCGCATCCCGTACGCCGGGTACGAGAGCCATGCGCAGGGCTGGGTGGACGTCACGGCCGGACTCGCCACGTACGTGGAGAAGCTGCCCGCATGACGCAGACCCGTACCGAGGGCGAGGAGGACGTCTTCGCCGCGCTGGCCGACCCGATGCGGCGTCGCATCCTGGACGCCATCGCCGAGCACGGTGACACCACCGCCACCGTGCTCGCGGCCGAGCTCCCCGTGTCCCGTCAGGCGATCGTCAAGCACCTCACGGTGCTGGACCACGCGGGACTGGTCGCCGGGAGGCGCACGGGCCGGGAGATGCGGTACGCCGTACGGCCCGAGCGGCTGGTGGCGGCGGCGCGGTGGATGGACCGCGTCGCCGCCCGCTGGGACGCCCGGCTGTCGGCCATCAAACGCCTTGCGGAGGAACCCACTTCGCGGGACCCCGGTGTAACCTGAGCGCCGTGAACGGGGAGAGGCCGCCGGACAAGTTCTCCGGCCGCATAGGCGACGGTCGGATCAACTGGCAGGTGGGCCTGCTGCTCGTCGTCGTGAACGTGGTGCTGCTCGCGCTGGGCGTGGCATCGACCTTCTGGTTCTTCGGGCAGGACATCGGCATCGCGGGGCTGTCCGTGGCGCTGCCCGCCATGAGCCTGTGCACCTTCCTGGTGCTCTTCACCGACTCCCGCGACGTGCGCACCGCCGTGATGTCCGCCTTCACGGTCCTCTACTTCGGTTTCGTCGCGGCCTCGTTCAACAACGAGGTCGCGCGGGCGATGGCGGACACCTCCGGCTTCCTCGACGACGTCTACGGCAGCTTCAACACCTTCATGATCGTGATGGTGGGCTTCTACTTCGGCGGCAAGACCGCGGAGAAGGTCGTCGAGAAGAAGCACGCCGGCGGGCAGGCCCCCGCCGCCGCCCCGCCTCCGGAGCCCGCCGGGGACGAGCGCGGCACCGTCACGCCGCTGCCCGCGCCCGCCTCGGCCGTGGACGCCAACCCGGCCTGACCGGGCCCGGACCCCCGAGCCGGCCCTGCCGCACCTCGGCGCGGGTGCGTCAGCCGGGGACGATCAGGTCGATGCCGTAGGCCGCCACCGCCAGGCACGCCGCGAAGCACAGGGCCGCCACGGCCAGGGCCGTCTTCTCCTGGGCGTCGCGCGACTGCCCGTCGCGCGGGCCTCCGCCGCCGGCGCGGCCCCACGCGGCGACGCCCAGCGAGAACATCACCACGACGGCGATCGTGATGCCGAGGCTGGCCCCGAACACGCTGCCGAGGTTGCCCCACTGGATGTCCATGCGGATCCGCTCCTCACCGTTGCCCGGCCGAGTGGCCGGCGGGGCTCGGCGCCGGTGCACCGGGCCGCGTGTCGTTGACGTTCTCCGCGGTCACCGGGCGACGGCGCGACAGGAGGTAGAAGCCCGCGGCGGCGGCGACGGCCACACCCGCCACGAGCGCCACGCCCAGGTCGCCGTGGTCCGCGACCCAGGCCGCGACCCCGCCCACGGCCGCCGCCGCGGGGAGCGTCAGCACCCAGGACACGGCGATCCGCCCGGCGACCCCCCAGCGCACCTGGGCCAGTTTGCGGCCCAGCCCGGCGCCCAGGATGCTGCCGGTGCAGACCTGGGTGGTGGACAGCGCGAAGCCCAGGTGTGAGGACGCGAGGATCACGGAGGTCGCGCTCGTCTCAGCGGCGAAGCCCTGCGGGGACTCGATGTCGGTCAGCCCCTTGCCCATGGTGCGGATGATCCGCCAGCCCCCCACGTACGTGCCGAGCGCGATCGCCAGCCCGGCGCTCAGCACCACCCACCACGGCGGACCGGAACCGGGGGCGAGCAGTCCCCCCGAGATGAGCGTCAGCGTGATGACCCCCATCGTCTTCTGCGCGTCGTTGGTGCCGTGGGCGAGCGCCACGAGCGAGGCGGAGCCGATCTGGCCGGCCCGGAAGCCGCGCTTCACCTCGTTGCCCCGGGTCCGTCTGGTGATCACGTAGGCCAGGTACGTCGCCAGCATCGCCACCACGCAGGCCACGACGGGTGAGGCGACCGCGGGGATCACGATCTTCTCCAGGACCTCGCCGGCGTTGACCGCGGACGCGCCCGCGCCCACCCAGACCGCACCGATCAGCCCGCCGAACAGGGCGTGCGAGGAACTGGAGGGCAGGCCGAGCAGCCAGGTGACGAGGTTCCACAGGATGGCGCCCACCAGCCCGGCGAAGATCATGACGGCGGACACCTTGGCGTCGTCGACGATGCCGTTGGAGATGGTCTTGGCGACCTCCGTGGACAGGAACGCCCCCAGCAGGTTCAGCACACCGGCCACCGCCACCGCCACCCGCGGCGTGAGCGCGCCCGTGGCGATCGACGTCGCCATGGAGTTGGCCGTGTCGTGGAACCCGTTGGTGAAGTCGAAGGCGAGCGCCGTGACGATGACGATGACGATCAGAAAGGAGACAGTGGCCACCGCATACCTCCCACCCGGGTGCGGTGCAGTTCACCGGGCCCTTCGTAGCGATGTCGTGTCGGGATTCCAGGCTAGGCGAGGTGCCGGTGGGCCGCATGGCACGGCCCTCCGGACGGGCACGTCGCCGGAAAATGCCTGGCGGCGGGTGGCCCGTGGGGGGCACGATGCCCGCATCATGGAGAACACCGAGACGCCGTACCGCCTGATCAGGGCCGCGCACACCGAGGACGCCGTGACGGTCTATCAGGCGTACCGCCCCGAGATCGGTGACCACGCCGCGCAGCACGGGCGCTTCCCCGCGAGCTGGAGCCGCTCCCGGATGACGTGGATCAAGCCGTCGTTCCTGTGGATGATGTACCGCAGCGGCTGGGGCCGCAAGGACGGGCAGGAGAGGGTGCTCGCCCTCGACATCAGCCGCGACGGCTTCGACTCGGCGCTCCGGCAGGCCTGTCTGTCGCACTTCGACCGCTCGGTGTACCCCGACCGCGAGACCTGGGCCGAGCGCGTGCGCACCACGCAGGTCCGCGTCCAGTGGGACCCGGAGCGGGACCTCTCCCTGCGTCCGCTGCCGTACCGCTCGCTGCAGCTCGGGCTCACCGGCCGGACGACGCGCGACTACGCCGACCACTGGATCGTCCGGATCCGGGACGTCACCGCGCTCGCCCAGCGCGTCCAAGGGCTTGTGCGCTCCGGCGACCACGAGGCCGCGAAGGCGCTGCTGCCGCAGGAGCGGCCCTATCCGGTCGACGCGGCGACCGCCGCCGTGATCGGCGCGAGGACCGGGCTCAGCGGCCGTCCAGCTCCGCGATGAGCCGCTTCGGGGCGACCACGCGGTAGCTCTCCTCCACCCAGTCGCACAGCACCTCGGCGGCCGGCGCCGCCCCGGTGAGGGGGACCGTGACCCAGCCGGCCCCGCCGAGGCCGTAGCCGGAGGGCTCGGCGCCGGGGACCGACAGGGCGTGCTCGTGGACCTGGGGGTCCTTGAGCTTGACGTTGATGCCGGGAGGATGGCTGCCGTCGCCGGCACCGAGGAAGACGAAGACCTTCTTGTTGACCTTGACGACGCTCTCGCCCCAGGGGAACTCCTCGGCCGCGCCGGGCAGCGTGAGCGCGAAGGCGCGCACCTTCTCGCGCACGGCGAGCGGGTCGTGGACGGTGGTCACGGGGCCTCCCCGGGGCGGGCGCGGACGGCGGGCGACGGGCACGCGTACGCCCCGATCGTAGGACGGGGGTGGCCCGGATCCCGGGCAGGCGGGCCCCGCGACGCGCGAGGCCCCGCGACGCGCCAGGCGCCGCAGGGCCGGGCCGCGGGGGCCGTACCGGCCCGCTCATGAGCAGTACTGCGCCTCCTTGCCGATGGCGCGGTACATGCAGTCCGCGTTCTCCAGGAGCAGCAGCACCGCCTCGCGGTTGCGGCTGGTCTGGGCGGGGATCACCTCGTCGGGCGGGTAGAAGCCCGAGGAGCCGTTCGGGCCCGGGTACATCTCGAAGGTGTACGCCCAGATCCCCTGGTCGCCCCAGAGCCAGTCGTCGATCGACCCGTCGGTGATGTAGAGGTCGCTGGACTGCTCGGGGGTGTAGCCGTTGGTGGCGGCCATGGTGCGGCCGAAGGTGGCGAAGGTGTTGTACTGGTCGGCCGTCATCCCGGTGGTGGTGTTCGCGGTGGTGTAGCCGAAGGGCCACAGGACGAGCTGGCTGTAGGTGTGGAAGTCGATGCCCGCCGTGATCTGCTGCCTGCCGCCGACGACCCGGCCGCGTACGAAGTCCGCGACGAGCCTGACCTCGGGTGCGGACTCGGGGGACGCGCCGCGGTAGGTCTCGCTCGACTTGGTGCCGGAGGAGCCGCCGCAGCAGCCCCACCGGTAGTTCCAGTTGCGGTTGAGGTCGGTGCCGACGGCGGAGGAGCCGGAGTTGGGCTGGCGGTTCTTGCGCCAGCTGCGGTAGGAACCGGTCGCGATGTCGTACTCGCCGCCGTCCGGGTTGAGGTCCGGGATGATCCAGATCTCGCGGGAGTCGACGATGCCCTTGATGCGGCTGTCAGTGGCGTAGGTGTCGCCGAACTGGTGCAGCAGGTAGAGCGCCATCTCGACGGTGAGGTGCTCACGGGCGTGCTGGTGGTGGGTGAACAGCACCTCGGGCTCGGCCTCGTCGGTGCCGACGTTGTCGCTGACCTTGACGGCGACGATGTTCCGGCCGCCGTAGGAGGTGCCGATGACCTGCTGCCTCATGATGGCGGGATGCGCGGCGACCAGGGCGTTGATCTCCGCGGTCATCTCCGCGTGGTTGTGGTAACCGGAGTCGGAGCCGGGGAAGTCCAGCACCGAGGCGCCCCCGTCGGCGCCGCGGCCGCCGTCGCTCCCGGCGGGCGGACCGGGGAGCGCGGTGAGGCGGTAGCCCGCGGAGCGGAGTGCGGCTGCCTGGGCGGCGTTCGCGGTGACGACGGTGGAGTGGGTGCGGGCGGCGTCAATGGATACGCCGTGGGCGGCGAGCGCGGTACGGGCGGCGACGGTGCCGGTGCCGGCCACCTCGTACTGCCGGACGATCTCGTCGGCGGCGGCCGCGACGGGACGGCCGCCGGCGGTGGCCGGCGAGGCGTCGGCCTGGACGGCGAGCGAGGTCGCCAGGGCGCAGGCGAGCAGTGCGGCGGTGACCGTTGCCCGTCGGCCCGTTCGGGGGATGTGCATGGACGTCTCCTGGGTGTGGGGGTAGCGCAGGAGTTCGACCCGATCGTGCGGTCGTGGCATGCGCGCGTCAAGATGTCCACGGTGTCTTCGGCTGTGAACGCCCGGAACCCTCTGGTGGATTGGCCGGGGGCCGCCCTGAAGGGCCCTGCGCGGCGCCGGTACGATCGGCGCAATGCCCGGACGTAGCGCAGAGGCAGGCGCGCCGTCTTGCTCAGACGCATCACGCCGGTTCGAATCCGGCCGTCCGGGCAGTCGGTGACACATGGGGCCCGTAGGGCAGAGGCAGACCCGCCGCCCTCTCAAGGCGGATACGCCGGTTCGAATCCGGCCGGGCCCCCGATAGGATCATCGCAATGCCCGGATGTAGCGCAGAGGCAGGCGCCCCGTCTGCACAACGGGATCACGCCGGTTCGAATCCGGCCGTCCGGGCAGCCGGGGGCATATGGGTCCGTAGCGCAGAGGCAGGCGCCGCCGCCTCAGCAAGGCGGATACGCCGGTTCGAATCCGGCCGGACCCATCCCTCTTCGTCGCGGCGGGACATCGGGCAGGAGCCATGGGGGAGACGGGCGACATCACGGAGGCGGAACTCGCCGTCTTCGACGCGGTGGTGGGCAAGCTGCGCGCGCTGCCCGTCGACGATCCGGTACGGCTGAGGGCCGAGCAGGTGGCCGCGTCCTTCGCCCGTGACGGACGGCTGCGGCGCAGGAAGACCCGGCGGGACGGCCGGGCCATGGCGGACGCCGACGTCGTGGCGGCCACCGCGACCGGTGCGCGGGCACGCCGCGAG
This sequence comes from Streptomyces sp. PA03-5A, assembly GCF_033792725.1. Taxonomy (NCBI): domain Bacteria; kingdom Bacillati; phylum Actinomycetota; class Actinomycetes; order Kitasatosporales; family Streptomycetaceae; genus Streptomyces; species Streptomyces sp. PA03-5A. The sequence goes on from NZ_JARAVL010000007.1 coordinate 144,480, forward strand.
GACGCGCCCCTGGACGAGGTGGCGCAGGGAGGCGCCGCAGGGGAGTTCGCCAAACCCCGCCGCTGCTACGTCTGCAAGTCCTTCTACCGGCAGGTGGATGCCTTCTACCACCTGCTCTGCCCCGCCTGCGCCGCGGACAACACCGCACGCCGGCGCCTGCGTACCGACCTCGGCGGCAGGCGCGTGCTGCTGACCGGCGGCCGCGTCAAGATCGGCTTCCAGCTGGCCCTGATGATGTTGCGCGACGGGGCCGAACTCCTGGTCACCAGCCGCTTTCCCCGGGACACGCTGCGCCGCTTCACCGAGGCACCCGGCAGCGAGCAGTGGCTGCACCGGCTCACGGTCGTCGCCGTGGACCTGCGCGACCCCCGCCAGGTCGTCGGCCTGTGCGAACGGCTCCGCGAGACAGGTGAGCCGCTGGACATCCTGGTCAACAACGCGGCCCAGACGGTCCGGCGGCCACCCGAGTCGTACGCGGCCCTCACCGCGGGCGAGCGCGCGCCGCTGCCCGCCGGGGCGCGGCCCAAGGCCATGCTCACCGCTCCGGGTTTCGGCACCGCCCCCGCGCTGCCGGCGGCCGCCGGTCCCACCGCCGAACTCCTGCTGGCCGGGACCGACGAGGCCGGGCTCCTGCCCGACACCGCGCCGGAGAACTCCTGGTCGGCGGAGCTCGGCGGCCTCGACCCGGCCGAGGTGCTGGAGACCCAGCTCGTCAACTCCCTCGCCCCGGCGCTGCTCTGCGACCGCCTGCTGCCGCTGCTGCTGGCCTCCCCGCGGCCGCGCCGCTACATCGTCAACGTCACCGCGGTCGAGGGGCGCTTCACGGTGCGCAACAAGACCGCCGGCCATCCGCACACCAACATGGCCAAGGCCGCCCTCAACATGCTGACCCGCACCAGCGGACCCGCACTCGCCCCACAGGGCGTCCACATGTGCAGCGTCGACACCGGCTGGATCACCGACGAGAACCCGCTGCCGAAGAAGAACCGGCTGGCAGACCGGGGCTTCCGCACCCCACTGGACGTCGTGGACGGCGCGGCCCGGGTCTACGACCCGATCGTGCGCGGAGAGGCCGGGCACCCGCTCTCCGGCGTCTTCCTCAAGGACTACCAGGAAGCCGAGTGGTGAGATGACGGACGACCGGCCCCCGTACGCGGGCGTCCCCGAGACCGTGCCGCGCCCGCACGCCGACCTCGAGCCGCTGCTGGGCTGGCTGCGCGGCGGCGAGGGCGTGCCCGAACGCCGGGACTTCCCGGCCGGCACCGCCCTGCCCGACGGGCGCCTCGACCTGTGCAAGCAGGCGCTGGGCCCGGAGGGGGCGGCCGCCGTCGCCGAGGCCCTGCGTCAGGCACCCGCCACCGGTGCCGTACGCCACCTGCTGCTCGGCACCGACGGACTGGGCGACACGGGCGCCGCCGCCGTCACCGAACGCACCGGGGGCACCGGAGTCGAGACGCTCTACCTGGGCTGCAACGGCATCACGGCGGGTGGCGCCTGCCGCATCGCGGACAACCTGCGGGCCTCACCGCAGGCCGTCACCGGGGTCTGGCTGAAGCGCAACCCGCTCGGCGGCGGCGCGGGCGAGGCGGGTGCCGGACTCGTGGAGTCGGCACGGTCGTTGCGCACCCTTGACCTGGTGCAGACCGGACTCGACCCCGCGGGCCTCGCCGTGCTGGCCGACGCGCTGGTCGTCGCCGCCCGCTCGGGACGCGCCGTGGAGCGGCTGTTCGTCGGCGGCAACGCGCTCGGCACGGCCGGAGCCGCCTGCCTGGGGACTGTCATCACAGCGGGAGCCGTCGCCGAGCTGTACGTGTCGGCCGCCGGTCTCGGCGACGAGGGAGCCCTCGTGCTCGCCGAGGCCCTCGCCCGGGCGCCGCACGGCCGGCTCACCCGGCTCTCCGTGGCCAGCAACGGCATCGGAGCGGTGGCCTGCGCCCGCCTGGTCACCGCCGCGACGGCCGCGGGTGTGGAACTCGTGGACCTGGGGCGGGTCAAGGCCGCCCGCGTCCTGGGCGCCGCGGACAACCAGGTCGACGTCGAGGCGGCCACGGCGATGGCCGCGGCACTGACCTCGGCGCCGCACCGGCTGACCCATCTCGTGCTGGCCCACACCGGAATGCGCAGCCGGGAGGCGCACCGTCTGCTCGACGCCGCCCCGGCTGCGGCGACCGCGACGCGCTACGTCCTCGGCAAGGGCATCGCGACCAGCGTCCGGCGGCGGCTGGACGCGCTCAGCGCGCACCTGCCTTCGCCGGCCGTGCCCGAGGACGTCGCCGCCGTGCGCAGCGTCCACCGCACCCCGCGCTGATCAGCGGGGCATGCGGGCGAAGGTCTCGATCCAGAAGCGCTGCGTCTGCTCCGAGGCGCCCACCAGGTAGGTCGAGCGCAGCTTGGGCGGCAGCAACGCCACCAGCCGGGCGACGGCCTTGCGGTGCCGCTTGAGCTGGGACAGCTCCGCGTTGGCGATCACCTGGTGGACGACGTCGCTCTCGTCGTTGCCCTCCCCGGACTCCTCCCGGGCCCGTCGCAGCCGTGCCTCCCAGGCGTCCACGTCCCGCGCCAGTTCCCGCAGCCCGGTCACCGAGCGGTTGGCGAGCCGGTCGACCAGCGCGGTCAGCGGCACCGGGGCGTACTCGCCGTCGCCGAGGTAGACCGTGGCCATCTGCAGGGGCAGACCGCGTTGGTGGAGCTTGATCAGCCGCTCGATGGTGCGCTTGGTGATCCAGGCGCGGCCCTCGTCGTCGATGTCGTGCTTCCACCACTCCAGCACGGTCTCGGCGAGGCCGCCGTACCGCGCGATCAGCCACTCGTTGGCCGGGATGTCGCCCGGTTCGACGGTGAGCGAAGCCGTGAAGCGCGTCGCCTGGGCGATGTTGTTGCGGGACACCATCAGCCGGCGGCCCAAATGGTACGGCGGGTTCTGCACCGCTATCTGGGCACGCAGGTTCTCGATCGGGCGCCCCGCCAGCGACCACTCCTGCGTGATCTCCATCAGCTTGGCGAACGCGGCCTTGTCCTTGGGCCGGTTGTACTCGTCCCAGACGATCGCCTTCGGCTCGCTCCCGGTGAACTTCTGCGCCAGCAGGGTGTCCAGTGAGCCGTCCCGGTCCGGGACGGGCGCGCACAGGTCCTCGACGTTGGTGACCGGCAGCGAGAAGTACAGCGGGTCACGGCCCAGGTCCTCGCGCAGCGTCTCGCGCACCACCTCGGTCTTGCCGCAACCGGGCGGCCCCTGGAGCAGCACCGTCCACCGGTTGCGCAGCGCCGCCCGCACCACCGAGCGCACCGGGTCCGGCACGGTCGCCGGGTTGGGCACGCCGAGCTCCGTGGCGATCCGGTCCAGGATCTCCGACGTCCGGTCCTGCCCCGGCCTGCCGTCCGGCCGGGGCTCCGCCAGGCGCAGCCGCTCGCCGTTGACCAGCGGCAGCCCCCAGCGCAGCGGGAACCCCTCCCGCGCGTTGGCGAGGACGTGGTCGAGGGTGCGCGGGGAGAGCAGCTCGCGGACCGCCGGGCCGAGCGACGCCCACAGGGCGAAGACCCCGTTCAGGTCCCAGTCCCGGTACTTCTCGGCGAGCTTGCGCCGCCACGCCGTGTTGTTGGCGGTCACCCGCACCGTGACCATGCGGTCGAGGACGGCCAGGTCGCCGCGGCGCGCGGCCGTCTCGGACAGCGACTCGTTGTCGCTGAGGAACACCCCGACGCAGCCCAGCGCCCGCAGGTCGTACTCGCCGAGCGTCCAGTTGCAGGCGATCTGCATCAGCTGCGACTGGATCGTCTCGCCGGCCTGCAGCGAGTCGTCGATGAGCAGCACGAACGGGCGCCCCGGCCGCAGCTGGCTCATCACCAGCTGGCGCAGCACCAGTTCGTCCGAGTGCGGGTCACGGACCGGCGCGTTCACCAGGAGGTCGTCCGGGGTGAGGTTGGCAGCGGGCACGTAGACCAGCTCGGCGTGCGGATGGGCCTCGGCGACGTGCGAGAAGAACGTCGAGGTCTTGCCGATGCCGTGCTCACCGAAGACCTGCCCCGTCTGCCCCATGTCGATCATCGCGTCGATGAACGACTCCAGCCGGGAAGCCTCCGGCCGGCCCTCGGGCGGCCGTGGATAGGTGGCGTTGGCCCGCCAGGGCCGGGGGCCGGCCGTGGCGGTCGCCGCGGTGGTGGTCATCTCGCTCCTGTCGTCACGCGGTGGCAGGCCATGGGCGGGGTGTGGGCGTCGGGCCAGTCGTCGCCGCCCTCGGTGATCAGCCATATCCACTTGTCGGGCTCCTGCGGCGTGATGTGCGGGGCGTAGCCGTCGGTCAGCACGACCACCGCGTCCGGACGCTCCTCGAAGCGCCGCCCTCGGACTTCCGTACGCCCCTCCACGTAGTCGGCCACGGCCTGGAAGCTCGTGCCCCCGCCGCCGTACACCCGCTCGCCGGGGGCGAAGGGCATCACGACGCCGTCGAAGGAGAGCCAGTGGGCCTCCACGCCGTCGATCCGCCCGACGAGTTCGGTCAGCCAGGTGATGACGGAACCCGGCATGGACCCCGAGGTGTCGTAGGCGATGACCAGCACCTTGTCGCGGACGGGGCCGCGCCTTGAGAGCATCGGGTCGTGGCCGAGCGCCGCCAGCAGCGCGCCCCGCTTCTTCGGGTAGACCAGCCGCTCGCCCTCGCGCAGCTTCGAGGCGACCACGTCGACCAGCCACCGCTGCCACCAGTCCACCCGCCGGGTCCTGACGGTCTCGCCGCGCAGCGTCCCGGCGCCCAGCTGTCCCCACAGCCGGGCCGTGCGCTCCGAGGCGCCCTCGGTGCGGCCCATGAGGTCCAGCAGCTCGCGCTCGGCTCCGGTGTGCCCGCGGCGCGCGGCCAGCAGCGAGTTCAGCAGGGAGGAGGAGACCAGTGCGTCGATGGTGCCCTGGTCGCCCGGTACGCCCTCACCCTCGAGGTGCACGCACGACGACGTCAGGGGCACCGGTGGGTGCTTCATCCGCTTGAGCTCGGTGTAGACGCCCATGTCGGTCTCGACGAACTCCGCATAGGACAGGGGTGTCAGCCCCTGCTCCGTCAGATCCCGCTCGTACGCGGCGTGGACCTCGTGCGGATCGACCCCCGTCGGCCGGCCGTCCCGCAGCGGCAGGGCCTGCCGTCGTAGGCGGACCAGCGCCACGTGGTTGATCGCCACCTCCGCCGCGGTGGAGAAGACCGGGTCCTCCCGCAGCGCGGGCTCGGCGAACAGATGCCGGTGCACCACGTGCCGGGCCTCGTGGAAGAGGACGAACTTGACCCCGTCCAGCCCCAGGTCGACGAAGAACGCGGGGTTGTACAGCAGGAGGACGGAGCCGTCCCCCGAGGCCACCACCGCCGCGGTGTCCACGGCCGTGGTCGGGATCTGGTGCGGGCACTTGGCGTACAGCCAGGACGCGACCGCCGACTCGGTCAGCCCGAAGTCCAGCAGCGCGGCCTCCTTCAGCCGCTCGGCCTCCGCCACGACGACCGGATCCGCCGGATGCCACTGCTCCAGCGCCCGCCGGTCGGCGAGGTCGACCACGGGTCGTCGCCCGCGCTCGTCGAATCCCATGTCGGCCCCCCACGTTCGTGCCCCGGACCCTCCTGGCCCCTTGGTGACTCAGTGTTACCAGAGGCCACTGACAACGGGCCGTCGGCTTCCTCCCCGGCGCCCTCCCCGGCGCCCTCCGTGATCGCCCCCGCCGTCGTGATCAGCTCCGGCAGCGTGCCCGTGAACGTCGGCAGGAGCTGCGTCAGCACCGCCCACGCCTCGGTGTTGCCGCCCAGCTCCGTGCGCACCAGCGGCCGCAGCGCGTCGGCGGCCTCCGGCAGCCGCAGCGGGAACGCCCAGCGGCCCATGGCCAGGACGCGCAGGGCGTCGCGTGCCGGACGCGTGCCGGTCGCGTACGCCCCCGGGCCATCCACGACGCCCGCGTCACGGAGCCGGTTGGTGAACTTGCGATGCGTACCGAACTGCGTGCGCAGCGCCGGAGGGCAGTCGGGGCGGATCGCCAGTGCCCAGCGGGCGTAGCCCGGCAGCGGCTGCTCGCGGTCGGCCTCGGCCACCACGGCCCAGTCGTCCCGCCCCACCGTCAACGCGGCGGCCCGGCCCTGGGACATACCCGCCACGGCCCGCAGCGCGGCGACCAGCGCCTCCGGCCCGGCCGGCAGGGCGAGTTCCGGCGCCGGAAAGTGCGCGAGGTCCGCGTGCACCTTCACAGGGCGGGAGCGATCCGGCCCGTACGGAAGGCCGTTGAGGATGTCGTACCGGACGCGGTCGTCGGTCCGCCAGTGGTGGTACACCAGCGCGTTGGTCCGGGGATCGTCCTCCTGCAGGATCCACCAGAGCACCGACGCCGGCAGGTTGTGCCACAACGGTCCCCACATCAGGTGCTCCGGGGGCTTCGCGACGGCCGCCGGATCCTCCTCCGGCACACCCGTCCGGCTCCGCGCACGCGCGGCGAGCGCCGGGTCGACCAGACCCAGCAGGAAGCCCAGTTCGCCGGCGGACACCGCCTCGTTCAGCATGCCGTGATCGTCTCACCCGGCACCGACAGCGGGCGACTCAAAAACCCCGGCGCAGCACCCCGTCCAGGACCGCCGACCACTCGCGGACGATGCCCGCCCGGCGGGCGCTGTCGTCGCTGAGGAGGTTCGCCAGCCCCAGGCCGCGGGCCATGTCGAGGGTGGCCTGGACGGTCTCCCTGACCCCGGCCACCGCCTCGTCCGCGCCGAGCATCTCCACGGCGAGCCGGTGCGCCTCCCGCCCGATGCGCGCCTCCAGCGAGGTGACCCGGGGCCGCAGTTGCTCCTCGTTCGCCGCGGCGACCCACAGGTGCAGGGCGGCCCGGAAGATCGGCCCCGTGTAGAGGTCGACGACCATGCCGACCACGGCGTGCGTGCGGGGCACGCCCTCGCGGGGGAGGGCGTGCGCGTGCTCGCGCAGGGCGACCAGCCACTGTTCGGCGACGAACTCGATGGCCCCGGTGAACAGGTCCTCGCGGGTGGGGAAATGGTGCTGGGCCGCACCCCGCGACACCCCCGCGCGCTCGGCGACCACGGTCACCGTGCTGCCCGCCCAGCCGCGTTCGGCCAGGCAGGCGACGGCGGCCCCCAGCAGCCGCTGCCGCGTGGCGCGGCTGCGGTCCTGCTTGGGCGTACGGGTGCCGGCGCTCACAGCGCCCATGGGGCCTCCCGCCGTTCGAGGAACGCCCGCATCCCCTCCGCGGCCTCGGGCGAGCCGAACAGCCGGGCCGACTGCTCGGTCAGCGCCGCGGCGTCCCGGTCGAAGACGCGCAGCACGGCGGCCGTCGTCAGCGCCTTGGACTCCGCGAGCCCCTGCGGCGACGCCGCGCGCAGCCCGGCGAGGATGCCGTCCAGCGCCTCCTCCGGCGCGGCGACCAGGCCGGTGCGGACGGCCTCCGCGGTGTCGAAGACCTCGCCCGTCAGGTAGTGCCGCGCGGCGGACCGGGCGTCCATACGCGGCAGCACGGTCAGCGAGATCACGGCCGGGGCGAGGCCGAGCCGTGCCTCGGTGAAGGCGAAGCTCGCTCCCGCCCCCGCCACCGGGACGTCACAGGCCGCCAGCAACCCGAGGCCGCCAGCGCGCACGTGACCGGTCACGTGCGCCACGACCGGCTTGGGCAGTTCCACGATGGCGCGCAGCAGCGCCACCAGCCGCCGCGGCCCGTCCGGCGACGCCGCCTCCTTCAGGTCCGCGCCCGCGCAGAAGGTGCCGCCGGTGTGCGTGAGCAGCACCGCCCGCGTGGCCGGGTCCTTGCCGGCCCGGGCCAGCGCGTCGGACAGCTCGTCGACCATGCGTGCGGACAGCGCGTTGCGGTTGTGCGGGGAGTCCAGCGTGAGCGTGGTGATCCCCCGGTCGTGCGCGCTCCGCACGCAGGGTGCCGCGGCGTCGTCGGTCATCAGGTGGTACCCCTTTCCCGGGCGCGCAGTTCACGCCGGAGGATCTTGCCGCTCGCGGCCCTCGGTATCGCGTCGGTGAACTCCACCCGGCGCACCTTCTTGTACGGGGCGACCTGCGCGGCCACGTGCGCGATCACGTCGTCCGGCGTGAGGCCGGAGCCCTGCTGCGGCACCACGTACGCCTTGGGGATCTCGTTGCCGTCCTCGTCCACCACGCCGATGACCGCGGCGTCGGCCACCCGCGGGTCGGTGAGCAGCACGGCCTCCAGTTCGGCGGGCGGCACCTGGTAGCCCTTGTACTTGATCAGCTCCTTGACCCGGTCGACGACGTGCAGCCACCCGCCGGCGTCCACCCGGCCGACGTCGCCGGTGTGCAGCCAGCCCTCCTCGTCGATCATGGCGGCGGTCTCCTCGGGCCGTCCCAGGTAGCCCTTCATGACCTGCGGACCGCGGATCTGGATCTCCCCGGTGCCCTCGGCGGCGGCGTCCCCGCCCTCCTCGCCGAGCGGCACGATGCGCATCTCGGTGCTGGGCAGCAGTTTGCCGACCGCGCCGGGCGGCGCGTCCCGCGAGTCCAGCGGCACCACGTGCGTGCCCGGGGAGAGTTCCGTCATCCCGTACGCCTGCAGGATCGGCGGCAGTCCCAGCCGCTTGGAGCAGGCCTGGGCCAGCTCCGCGTCGAGCGGGGCCGCCGAGCACAGCACGTACTCCAGCGAGCTCAGGTCGTGCGCGGCGACCGCCGGGTGCTTGGCGAGCGCCAGCACGATCGGCGGGGCCACGAAGAGGCCCTGTACGCGGTGGGTCGCCACCGCCTTCAGGAACTGCTCCAGGTCGAAGCGCGGCAGCACCACGACGGTGGCGCCCTTGCGCAGCGGGGCGTTCATGAGCGCGGTGAGCCCGTAGATGTGGAAGAACGGGAGCACGGCCAGGATGCGGTGCCCGGGGCCCATCGAAAGCGTCGGGTCCAGCTGGGCCAGGTTGGTGGCGATGTTGCGGTGGGTCAGCATCACGCCCTTGGGCACGCCGGTGGTGCCCGAGGAGTACGGCAGTGCGGCCAGGTCCTCGCCCGGGTCGAAGGTGATCTCCGGCTCGGGGGCGGTGGAGCCGAGCAGGTCCAGGACCGAGCGGTGGCCCTCGGCGCTGTCGCAGACGAGGATCTCCCGCACGCCGCCGGCCTGCTCCGCCGCCTTGCGTGCGGTCTCCAGCAGCGGCGAGACGGTGACGATCCACGAGGCGCCGCTGTCCCGCAGCTGCCGCGCGAACTCCTCGGCCGTGGCGAGCGGATGGACGGTGGTGACGGCCGCCCCGGCGCGCGTGGCGCCGTAGAAGACCGGCGGGTAGGCGATGGTGTTGGGGCTGTGCAGGGCGAGGACGTCGCCCTTGCGCAGGCCCGACTCGGCCAGCGCCGCGGCGATGCGGTGGGTGAAGGAGTCGAGCTGCGCGTAGGTGAGCGTCGTGCCCTCGATCCCGTCGACGAGCGCCGGCCGGTCGCCGAACTCGGCGGCGTGGCCCAGCACAGCCTCGTGGATCGGCAGGTCGATGGCGGGAACCGCGGGGTACTCGCTGTGGAACACGGCCGGCTGTGCCATGGCCGTTCCCCCTCCTCGGTAGGACGTGCTCAGTAGGACTTGGGCAGACCCAGCGTGTGGTGCGAGACGTAGTTGAGAATCATCTCCCGGCTGACCGGCGCGATGCGACCCACGCGCGACGCCGTGAGGAGGGAGGCCAGCCCGTACTCGGCCGTCAGCCCGTTGCCGCCGAGGGTGTGCACGGCCTGGTCGACGGCCTTCGCGCCCGCCTCGGCCGCCGCGTACTTCGCCATGTTGGCGGCCTCGCCGGCCGCCATGTCGTCCCCGGCGTCGTACAGGAACGCGGCCTTCTGCATCATCAGCCGGGCCAGTTCCAGCTCGATGTGGGCCTGTGCCAGCGGGTGGGCGATGGCCTGGTGAGAGCCGATGGGGGCCTTCCACACCTGCCGGGTGCGGGCGTAGTCCACGGCGGCGTCGAGCGCGAAGCGGCCCATGCCGATCGAGAAGGCGGCCGTCATGACGCGTTCGGGGTTGAGGCCCGCGAACAGCTGCAGCAGCCCCGCGTCCTCGTCGCCCACCAGGGCGTCGGCGGGCAGCCGCACGTCGTCCAGGTAGATGTGGAACTGCTTCTCGGGCGCCGACAGCTCCATGTCGATCGGCCGGAACTCGAAGCCCGGCGTCTCGCGCTCCACGACGAACAGGCACGGCTTCAGCTTTCCCGTACGGGCGTCCTCGGTGCGGCCCACGATGAGCGTCGCGTCGGCGATGTCGACACCGGAGACGAAGACCTTGCGGCCCGTGAGCAGCCAGTCCGAACCGTCCCGGCGGGCCGTGGTCGTCAGGCGGTGCGAGTTGGAACCGGCGTCCGGCTCGGTGATGCCGAACGCCATCCGGAGGGAGCCGTCCGCGAGCCCGGGCAGCCACCGGCGCTGCTGCTCCCCGGTGCCGAAGCGGGCGATGACGGTGCCGCAGATCGCGGGGGAGACGATGAGCAGCAGCAAGGGGCAGCCCACGGCGCCCAGTTCCTCCAGCACGATGGAGAGCTCGGCCAGGCCGCCGCCCCCGCCGCCGTGCTCCTCCGGCAGGTTGACGCCGAGATAGCCGAGCGCGCCGGCCTCCTGCCACAGCTTGTCGGTGTGCCGCCCCTCGCGGACGGCGTCGAGGAAGTACGAACGCCCGTACCGGCGGCCCAGGTCGGAGACGGCCTTGCGCAGCGCGCGCCGTTCCTCGCTCTCCAGCAGGACGTTGTCGAAGGTGCCGGTCGGTCCGTGCACAGCGGGCGTACCGCTCATGGGGAATCCTCTTCCTGAACGACGGCGAGTACGGCTCCGACGTCGACCTGGCGGCCGGCCTCGGCGTGCAGTGCGGTGAGCACACCGTCCGCCGGGGCGGCGACGCGGTGCTCCATCTTCATGGCCTCCAGCCACAGCAGGGGCTGCCCCGCGGCCACCTTGTCGCCGACGGCGACGTCCGCGACGCGGACGACCGTCCCCGGCATCGGGGCCAGCAGCGAGCCGGGCGCGAGCTGGGCCTGCGGGTCGGGGAAGCGGGGGAGCGCGGTGAAGCGGTGGGAGCCCGACGGGCCGTCGACGCACACCTCGTCCCCGTAGACCGCCACCTCGAAGGCCCGGCGCACCCCGGCGACCTCCAGCACCACGTGTCCCGGCCCGTGCTCCAGCAGGCGTACGTCCGGGTGGCCCTCGGCGGCGAGGCCGTCACGGCCGAGCCGGTAGCGGACCTCGTACTCCGCGCCACCCGGCTCGCCGCGGTAGGTCTTGGACTGCGGCGCCGACCGCACGTTGCGCCAGCCGCCCAGCGGGTGGCGTCCCGAGGCGTCGGCGAGCGCGGCGGCCAGGGCCGACAGCCGTAGCGCGGCCCCGTCCTGCTCCGGCGCCGGGCCGAGCCGGTCGAGGAAGGCCGTCGACAGCCGCCCCGCGGCGAAGTCCGGGTCGCGCAGCACCCGTACGAGCAGGTCGCGGTTGGTCACCAGGCCGTGCACGCGGGCCCGCTCCAGGGCGTGCGCGAGCAGCCGCAGCGCCTGCGGGCGGGTGGGGGCGTGGGCGACGACCTTGGCGAGCATCGCGTCGTAGTGCACGCCGATCCGGTCGCCGTCGCCGAAGCCCGCGTCCACCCGCAGGCCCGGCGCCTCCGGCACCAGGAAGCGGTGCAGGACGCCGGTCTGCGGCTGCCAGTCGCGGGCCGGGTCCTCCGCGTACAGCCGGGCCTCGACCGCGTGCCCGGAGGGCGCCGGGGGAGCGGCCGGGAGCCGCCCGCCCTCGGCGACGTCCAGCTGGAGCGCGACGAGGTCCACGCCGAAGACGCACTCGGTCACCGGGTGCTCCACCTGGAGACGGGTGTTCATCTCCAGGAAGTACGGCCGGCCGTCCGCCGACACCAGGAACTCCACCGTCCCCGCGCCGACGTAGCCGATGGCCCGCGCCGCCGCTTCCGCCGCCTCGTGCAGCGTCCGGCGCAGCGCGTCCGGGATACCGGGCGCCGGGGTCTCCTCGACCACCTTCTGGTGGCGGCGCTGCACCGAGCAGTCGCGCTCGCCCAGCGTCCACACGGTGCCGTGCGTGTCCGCCAGCACCTGCACCTCGATGTGCCGGCCGTCCTCGACGTACGGCTCCAGGAACACCTCGCCGTCCCCGAAGGCGGACAGCGCCTCCGCACGGGCGGCGGCCAGCTCCCGCTCCAGGTCGGCCGCCTCGCGGACGACGCGCATGCCGCGTCCGCCGCCGCCCGCCGCCGCCTTGACCAGCACGGGCAGGTCGCCTGGACCGGCCTCCAGCACCGGGACGCCGGCCTCGGCCATCAGGTGCTTGGCCCGGGTCTTGGAACCCATCGCCTCGATGGCCTCCGGCGTCGGCCCGATCCAGGTCAGGCCCGCCGCGATGACGGACCGGGCGAACTCGGCGTTCTCCGACAGGAACCCGTAGCCCGGGTGGACGGCGTCCGCGCCTGCGGCGAGGGCGGCCTTCACGATGAGGTCGCCGCGCAGATAGGTGTCGGCGGGCGCGTCGCCCGGCAGCCGCACGGCGGCGTCCGCCTCCCGTACGTGCGGGGCGGTCGCGTCCGCGTCCGAGTGGACGGCGACCGTGGCGATGCCCAGGTCGCGGCAGGTACGGAAGACACGGCGGGCGATCTCGCCGCGGTTGGCCACCAGCACTGATGCGATCACGGTCAGGTGCTCCTCACATCCGGAAGACGCCGAAGCCGCCACGGGCGCCCTCGACCGGTGCGCTGTGGACCGCCGACAGGCACACGCCGAGCACCGTGCGGGTGTCGCGCGGGTCGATCACCCCGTCGTCGTACAGCCGCCCCGACAGGAACATCGGCAGGGACTCGGACTCGATCTGCTGCTCCACCATCGCCCGCAGCCCGGCGTCGGCCTCCTCGTCGAAGGGCAGGCCCCGGGCGGCCGCGGACTGCCGCGCCACGATGGACAGCACTCCCGCGAGCTGCGCCGGCCCCATCACGGCCGACTTGGCGCTGGGCCAGGCGAACAGGAAGCGCGGGTCGTACGCCCGGCCGCACATGCCGTAGTGCCCGGCGCCGTAACTCGCGCCCATCAGGACGGAGATGTGCGGGACCTTTGAGTTGGACACCGCGTTGATCATCATGGCGCCGTGTTTGATGATGCCGCCCTGCTCGTACTCGCGGCCCACCATGTAGCCGGTGGTGTTGTGCAGGAACAGCAGCGGGATGTCGCGCTGGTTGGCGAGCTGGATGAACTGCGCGGCCTTCTGCGACTCGGCGCTGAAGAGCACGCCCTGCGCGTTGGCGAGGATCCCGACGGGATAGCCGTGCACCCGCGCCCAGCCGGTCACCAGGCTCGGCCCGTACAGCGGCTTGAACTCGTCGAACTCCGAGCCGTCCACGACCCGCGCGATGACCTCGCGAGGGTCGAAGGGGGTCTTCAGGTCGGCGGGGACGATGTCCAGCAGCCCGTCCTCGTCGTACAGCGGCGGGTCGTAGGCGGCGGCCGGGGCGGGGCCCTGCTTGCGCCAGTTGAGCCGGGCCACCACCCTGCGGGCGGTGCGCAGGGCGTCGGGCTCGTCCAGCGCGAAGTAGTCCGCGAGGCCGGAGGTACGGGCGTGCATGTCCGCCCCGCCCAGCGACTCGTCGTCGCTCTCCTCGCCGGTGGCCATCTTCACCAGCGGCGGGCCGCCGAGGAACACCTTGGAGCGCTCCTTGACCATGATCACGTGGTCGGACATCCCGGGGACGTACGCGCCGCCGGCCGTGGAGTTGCCGAACACGACGGCGACGGTGGGGATGCCGGCCGCCGACAGCCGGGTCAGGTCCCGGAAGAGCGCGCCGCCCGGGATGAAGATCTCCTTCTGGCTGGGCAGGTCGGCGCCGCCCGACTCCACGAGGTTGACCAGCGGCAGCCGGTTGGAGAGCGCGATCTCGTTGGCCCGCAGGGCCTTCTTCAGGGTCCACGGGTTGCTCGCCCCGCCGCGCACCGTGGGGTCGTTGGCGGTGATCACGCACTCGGTGCCCTCGATCACGCCGATCCCGGTCACCAGCGACGCGCCGACCGGGTAGTCGCTGCCCCAGGCCGCGAGCGGCGACAGCTCCAGGAACGGGCAGTCCTGGTCCAGCAGCAGCTCCACCCGCTCCCTGGCGGTCAGCTTCCCCCGCGACCGGTGCCGGTCCACGTACTTGGGGCCGCCGCCCGCGAGCGCCTTCTCGTGCTCGGCCTCCAGTTCGGCGAGGCGTTCGAGCATGGTCGTACGGTTCTCGGCGTTCACGCCGTTCCTCCCTCACGCGGCTCGCGGCCCCGCCCGGGCGGTCCCGCGAAGGCCTGGGCGATGTCCAGCCAGCGGTCGGCGTCCTCGCCCTCGGCACGTACGGCCAGGTCGGCGCGGTGCCGGCGGCGGGTCGCCAGCAGGCACAGGTCGAGCGCCGGGCCCGTGACGCGCTGCGCCGCGTCCTTCGGGCCGTACGCCCACAGCGTGCCGTCGGGGGCCGACAGCTCGACCCGGAACTCCTCGGCGGGCGGGGTCAGCCCGTTGACGAAGTACGCGTAGTCGCGGGCCCGTACGGCGATCCGCGCCACGTGCCGCAGCCGCGCGGTCGGCGGACGGCGGACACCGAGGGCGTCCGCGACGTCCTCGCCGTGCGCCCAGCTCTCCATGAGCCGGGCCGAGGCCATGGACGCGGCGCTCATCGGCGGCCCGAACCACGGGAAGCGCGTCCCGGGCGGCTGCGCCCGCAGCGCGGCCTGCAGCTCCGCCCGCCCCGAGCGCCAGCGCGCCAGTAACTCGGCGGGCGGCAGCGCCGCGCCCTCCTCGGCTCCGGCGTCGACGAAGGTGTCGACCGCGGCGGCGGCCTTCTCCACCACGGAGCCGAAGCCCTCCGGGTCGGTGACCGCCAGCACGGACTGCCGGTCGGTCCAGGCCAGATGGGCGATCTGGTGCGCGATCGTCCACCCCGGAGCGGGCGTCGGTGCCGCCCAGGCGCCCTCCGCGAGCGGGGCGACCAGGGCGTCCAGGCCCTCGCTCTCGTCCCGCAGATCGTCCAGTACGGGTGTGGGGTCGGACAAAGGTCCCCCTGAATGACGCAGCGTCAGCGAAGCCGTGTGCGTCACAGGCTGGCACCGCGGCAGGAAACAATCAAGCGTGCTTGCATGATTTTCCGCCTGGGCCCCGCTGCGGCGGCCACGCTGCTGTCGATGGCGACGTTCTCCGCCGCGGCCTGGGCCCTGGGCCCCGCCCACGGCTGACTCCCGTCGTCAGTGAACCGCCGCGACCAGGCGGCTCAGGGCGGGAAGCACGTCCCGCAGGTCCTCGCCGTCCACCGCGACGGTCGCCGCGGCCCGGGCGTCCGCCGAGGCGTTGAACGCCACGCTCAGCCCGACGGACGCGAACAGCGGCAGGTCGGAGCGGCTGTCGCCGACGGCCCCGCAGGCGCCGGGGGCCAGGGCCAGCCCTCGCGCGTGGGCGAGGGCGAAGTCCCTCTTGCCGTACTCGTCGAAGTGCCGGGCGACCCGGCCCGTGAACCGGCCGCCGGAGGTCTCCAACCGGGGGCCGCTGAACGCGTCGAAGCCGAAGCGCTCGCTCAGGTGGCCGCCGACCGGCGACCAGGCGAGGGTCGCCAGCACGGGCGCCAGTCCGTTCCGCCGGCACCAGGCCACCGTCTCCGTGATGCCCGTGACCAGGGGGAGCCCGTCGAGCCACCCGGCGACCCGTCCCTCGGGCACGCCCGTCCAGCCGGCGGCGTCCAGCTCGGAGACCTGCCGGTTGTCCATGGCGCCCCTGGCGTAGGCGTCCTCGGCCTCGCTCAACTCGTCCCGATGGCCGAGGAAGCCGGCCAGGAAGGCCGACGAGCTCGTGCCGGGCACGAGGGTGCCGTCGACGTCGAAGAACACCGCGCCCGCGCGACCGGAGGGGAACACCGCTCAAGGATGTCATCGGAGCCCACGCCCTTCCCCGGTGGGTCGCGGAGCCGGCCCGGGGCGGCCCGGCCTGCCGGGGGCGGAAAACCGATGACGCCGTGGCCTGCGCTGCCACGCTCGTGGCATGGAAGGTGTCGTGATCCGTCCGGCCCGCCCGCAGGAGCTGCCGTTCCTGGACGCGTTGGTCCTGAGGTCGAAGTCGCACTGGGTGGGCGGTCGCGTGGAGGACGTCCCCGACGTGACGCCGAAGCTCACGGCGGCGGACATCGCCTCCCGGTACGCCACCGTCGCCGAGAAGGACGGTGTGCCCGTCGGCTTCTACACGCTCAACGAGCACGAGGACTACCTGGGGATCGGTCTGCTGTTCGTCGACCGGACGTCCATCGGCACCGGGGTCGGGGGCCTGCTGTGGGGCCATCTGGTGCGGCGGGCGGTCGCGCTGGACGCACGCCTGCTCGGGGTCGGCGCGGAGCCGCGGGCCGAGGGCTTCTACCTGCGGATGGGCATGGTGAGCCGGCACGCGTTCGAGCACAACGGCGAACGCCTGATCTGGATGGTGGGCGAGGTCGCCGCGCTGGCGCGCTGACCGGCCCGCCGCGGTGGGGCCCCTCCGGGGAGGCGCCCCACCGCGCACCGCTTCGTCAGGCGCGCGCGGCCCGCCGGGCCATCAGGGCGTCCCGGCGCTCCTCGAACTTGCGTGCCTGGCTGTCCAGCTCGCCCATGAAGAAGCCCAGTTCCTCCTGTGCCTTCAGGCCCTCGGCGCCGAGCCCCGCGGTCTCCAGCACCTTCAGGTGCCGCAGTACGGGCTGGAGCACGTCGTCGTGGTGGATGCGGAGGTTGTAGATGCCGCCGATGGCGATCCGCGCCGCGGAGCGTTCGAAGCCGGGCATCCCGTGCCCCGGCATCCGGAAGCCGACGACCACGTCACGGATCGCCTGCATCGCCTGGTCCGGCGCCAGTTGCAGCGCCGCCGCCAGCAGGTTGCGGTAGAAGACCATGTGCAGGTTCTCGTCGGTCGCGATGCGCGCCAGCATGCGCTCGCACAGCGGGTCGCCCGACTCGCGGCCCGTGTTGCGGTGCGAGATGCGGGTGGCCAGTTCCTGGAACGCCACGTACGCCACCGAGTGCAGCATGCTGTGCGCGTTGTCGGACTCGAAGCCCTCCGACATGTGCTGCATGCGCAGCCGCTCCAGCTCCACCGGGTCCACGGCACGGGTGGTGAGCAGGTAGTCCCGCATCACTATGGCGTGCCGGCCCTCCTCCGCGGTCCAGCGGTGGACCCAGGTGCCCCAGGCGCCGTCCCGGCCGAAGAGGGTGGCGATCTCGTGGTGGTAGCTGGGGAGGTTGTCCTCCGTGAGGAGGTTGACCACCAGCGATATCCGGCCGATCTCGGTGACCTTGGACTGCTCGGGCGCCCAGGCCTCGCCGCCCATCACACCGTCGTAGTCGCGGCCCTGGCTCCACGGGACGTACTCGTGGGGCATCCACTCCTTGGCCGCCTTCAGATGACGGTTGATCTCGGTCTCGACGACCTCTTCCAAGGCGTACAGCAGCCTGGTGTCACTCCATGCTTCCGAACCGGCACTCTGGGACGGGGCAATGGTCACGCGGGGCTCCTGGCTGTTCGCTGAGAGTGCTTACGGAATCGTAAGTTACGAAACCGTAGGTTAGGTGACACTGAAAAGGCAACCCGCCGTCAGGCGTACAAGTTCCGCAGGCGAACGGACAGGCAGGTCACGCATCCCTCGAGCTTCTCGAACTCACTGATATCCACTGATACGGGCTCATATCCCCTATCACCCAGCAGCTCCGCGCTCCTCGGCGCGCTCGCCGCCATCAGCAGCCGCCCGCCGCCGAGCAGCACCACGTGGGCCCCCGCCTCCTCCGGCACCGGCAGGAAGCGGGGGAAGACCGACGGGTCGTCAACCAGCGGCGGATACCCGATGACCGTGCCGTCGGGCAGCGCCGTCACCGCCGACTTCAGATGCAGCACCTTGGTGACGGGAACGGCGACCACCCGCGCCCCCAGCGGCTCGAACGCGGACCGCAGCTGCCGGACGCCCTCGGCGTTGGTCCGCCCGCCGCGGCCCACGTACACGGTGTCCCCCGTCTTCAGCACGTCCCCGCCGTCCAGCGTGCCCGGCTCGCGGACGCGGTCGACCGAAAGCCCCAGCGCCGCCACCGCCTCCCCGACCCCGGCCGTCTCCGGGCGCCGGGACACGGCACCGGACCGGGCGAGCAGCGCGACGTCGCGGAAGACGACCACCGGGTCCTCCACGAAGACCGCGTCCGGGCAGTCGTCGGCGGCCGGCACCTCCACCGTCTCCCAGCCGTGGGCGCGCAGCGCCGCCACGTACCCCTCCCACTGGCGCGCGGCGAGTCCGGCGTCGACGGGGGAGCGCTCGACGTGCGTCACCAGCCCCTCGGCGAGGCGCGGACCCGGACGGCGGACGAGGGCCATCTTGCTCGGCACGGAAGGTTCCCTCCCTGGGATCGGGGACGGCCGGCGGCCGTCCCGGGCGCCACGCACGGGCCGCAGGGCGCGGGCCGGCGGGGCGATAGCATCGGCAGCCTGATGAGTGCCACTCTTGTCGTCAAGGATCTCGCCGCCGGCCACGGGGACCGCGTCCTCTTCTCCGGCCTCGACCTCGTCGTCGCCCCCGGCGACGTCATCGGCCTGGTCGGTGCCAACGGTGCCGGGAAGTCGACGCTGCTGCGCCTGCTCGCGGGCCTCAGCGCGCCCGAGCAGGGGCAGCTGCGGCTGAGCCCGCCCACCGCGACCGTCGGCCACCTCCCGCAGGAGCCCGAACGCCGCCCGGACGAGACCGTACGGGCCTTCCTGGCCCGGCGCACCGGGGTCGCCGCCGCCCAGGCCGAGCTCGACGCCGCCACGCAGGCCCTGGTCGACGGGGCGCCCGGCGCGGACGACGCCTACAACGACGGCCTGGAGCGCTGGCTCGCCCTCGGCGGCGCGGACCTCGAGGAGCGCGCCGAGGAGGTCACCGACTCGCTCGGGCTGACCGTCGGCCTCGACCTCCCGATGACCGCCCTGTCCGGCGGCCAGGCCGCCCGCGCCGGCCTGGCGTCCCTGCTGCTGAGCCGATACGACGTCTTCCTGCTCGACGAGCCCACCAACGACCTCGACCTCGACGGCCTGGAGCGGCTGGAGGCCTTCGTCAGGGGCCTGAAGGCGGGCACCGTCCTCGTCAGCCACGACCGCGAGTTCCTCACCCGCACCGTGACCAGGGTCGTCGAACTCGACCTCGCCCAGCAGCAGGTCAACACCTACGGCGGCGGCTACGCCGCCTACCTGGAGGAGCGGGAGACCGCCCGCCGTCACGCCCGCGAGGAGTTCGAGGAGTACGCCGACACCAAGGCCGCCCTGGAGTCCCGCGCCCGGATGCAGCGCAACTGGATGGAGCACGGCGTCCGCAACGCCCGCCGGAAGGCGAGCGACAACGACAAGATCGGCCGCAAGCTGCGCTCCGAGTCCACCGAGAAGCAGGCCGCCAAGGCCCGGCAGACCCAGCGCATGATCGAACGCCTCGACGTCGTCGACGAGCCCCGCAAGGAGTGGGAGCTGCGCATGGAGATCGCCGCCGCGCCCCGCGCGGGCGCGGTCGTCGCCACGCTGCGCGGCGCCGAGGTCCACCGCGGCTCCGGGTTCACCCTGGGGCCCGTCGACCTGCAGGTCGACTGGGCCGACCGGGTCGCCATCACCGGCGCCAACGGCTCCGGCAAGTCCACCCTCCTGGCCGCCCTCCTCGGCCGCGTCCCGCTGGACGCCGGCGCCGCCCACCTCGGGCCCGGAGTCGTCGTCGGCGAGGTCGACCAGGCACGCAGGCTCTTCCTCGGCGGCGAGTCGCTGCTCGACGCCTTCTGCGCGGAGGTCCCCGACACGGCCCCCGCCGACGTCCGCACCCTGCTGGCCAAGTTCGGCCTCAAGGCCGCCCACGTGCTGCGCCCCGCCGCCACCCTCTCCCCGGGCGAGCGCACCCGGGCCGCCCTCGCCCTCCTGCAGGGCCGCGGCGTCAACCTCCTCGTCCTCGACGAGCCCACCAACCACCTCGACCTGCCCGCCATCGAGCAGCTCGAGTCCGCCCTCGCCTCCTACGACGGCACCCTGCTGCTGGTCACCCACGACCGCCGCATGCTGGAGGCCGTCCACACCACCCGTCGCATCCGGGTCGACTCCGGGCGGGTCACCGAACACTGACGTCACGCCGCGGTCGTGCCGCGGACCCCCTCCCATGGGAAGATCGGCACCGTGACCGGGGTTGAAAGGACGACCTGTGGTCCGTCCGTGCCCCAAACGAGGAGATCCGAACGTGAGCATCTACGACATCCCGCTGCGCACCCTCACCGGTGAGCCCGCCTCCCTCGCGGACCACCGGGGCAAGGCCCTGCTGATCGTCAACGTGGCCTCCAAGTGCGGTCTGACCCCGCAGTACGAGGGCCTGGAGCGGCTGCAGAAGCGGTATGCCGACCGTGGGTTCACCGTGCTGGGCTTCCCCAGCAACCAGTTCGCGGGCCAGGAGCCGGGCACGGCCGAGGAGATCGCGACCTTCTGCTCCGCGACCTACGGCGTGAGCTTCCCGCTCTACGAGAAGGCCGACGTCAACGGTGAGCAGCGGCACCCGCTGTACGCCGCGCTGACCGAGACCGCCGACGCCGAGGGCCAGGCGGGCGACGTTCAGTGGAACTTCGAGAAGTTCCTCGTCGGCGGCGACGGCCAGGTCGTCGGCCGGTTCCGCCCCCGCACCGAGCCCGAGGCCGACGAGATCGTCGCCGCCATCGAGGCGCAGCTCCCCGCTTGAGCCTGCGCGCGGCACTGACGCGCCTCGCCGTGCCGGCCGTCGTGGCCGGCACGGCGGCCGCGGTCCCGTGGTCGCCGCCCGCGCTGCCGGACCGCATGGCGGACACCGGCGGCGGCACCCAGCTGATCACGGCGGTCGCCGCCTCCCCGGAGGCCACCACTGGGACGCTGACCTGGTGGGACCGCCGCGACGGCCGCTGGGTCGCCGCGGGCTCCGCGGCCGCCCGCTTCGGCGGCGGCGGCCTCGTCGAGGGCGGGACCCGGGTGCAGGACACCTCGACCACCCCGACCGGGCTGTACGACCTCCCGTTCGCGTTCGGCACCAAGGCGCCTCCCCCCGGCACGACGACGCGGTACCTGCCGGTCACCGAGGACTCCTGGTGGTGCCAGGACAACGCCTCGGACTCCTACAACCGCTGGGTCGAACCGCTGCCCGAGGACTGCGCCCCCGAGGAGTCCGAGCACCTCGCCGACTTCGGCCGCCAGTACGCGCACGCCCTCGTCATCGGCTTCAACTACCGCCACCCGGTCCGCGAACGCGGCGCCGGGATCTTCCTCCACGTGAACGGCCGCGCCGCAACGGCGGGTTGCGTCTCGGTCCCGGCCGGCGCCATGCGTCGCATCCTGGCCTGGGCCGACCCCGGCCGTGACCCCCACATCGCGATCGGCACGGAACCGGGCCGCGGCGGGACCGCGGTCACGCGGTACTAGGCCGCGTCGTCACATGCCCTCCGCCAACCTTCGGCCGGGGGTGCCCCCACCCCGCGACGCTCCCCCAGCCGGCACTGGGAGGTACCCCCACCCCACGCTGCGTTGTCGAATCGTCCGAGCAGCCCACTACGAGGACGGCTCTCCGCCTTGTGATGCCCCGCACCTGGGGCACCTCCCAGCGGAGCTGGGGGAGCTCCTTCGACGACACGGCCCAGGCCGGTGCCTGCTCGCCCGCGGCCGATAGGCTGAGGTGGGGGAGGCGAGGGCCCGGAACCCTGCTGGCCTGCGTCTTTTCCCGACGCTGAGATCGTTCCCGTCCCGTGAGGATGCCCGTGCTGCCCCGTGGCCCCGGCCGCCGGCCCGTCGCCCTGCCGACCTGGCTGGCCCATCCGCTGCGCTGGCAGCGAGGGCCGGTGCCCTGGCCCGCCGTGCTGCGCGGGGCGCTGGCGGCCGGGCCCCTGCTCGCGCTGGGGATCGCGCTGGGACGCGTCGAGATCGGGGTGCTGGCCGGACTCGGGGCCCTGTTCGCGGGCTTCAACGACCTTCCCGGCACCCGCAGGACGGGCGTCGTCCACATCGGGCTGCCCGCGCTCGTCGCCGCGCTCGGCGTGCTGGTGGGTGCCGCGACGCAGGACGCCCTGAGCGGGTGGTGGGGGCTGCCGGTGCTCTTCGCGGTGGGCGCGGTGTCGGGCGCGGTCAGCGTGATCGGCCCGGTCTGCTCGCGGGCCGGGATGCAGGGGCTGGCCGCCATGGTGATCGGTATGGGCCTGCCGCTGCCCGGCGGGCCCTGGTACAAGGCGCTGTGGTTCCTCGCCGGGGCGGGCTGCCTGCTCCTGCTGCGGCTCGTGCTGCGGCCGCCGCGCCCGTCCGGCGGGGCGCTGGAGGGCGAGCGCGCCTCGCTGGCCCGGATCTTCGACGCCCTCGCCGACGCTCTCGACGCCGTCGGCGGACCCGGGGCGGAGGCGGCGCGGCGACGGCTCAGCGCCGCCCTGGACCGCGGTGACGAGGCGGTTCGGCTGCGCCGGCTCAGCCGGCGTCTGCTGCGTACCCGCGCACGCCGCGACGAACTGCTGCTCGCCGAGCGCTTCGGCGTGGCCACCGAGCTGACCGACGCCGCCGCGGCCCTGCTCTGGGAGGCCCGCCCCCTGCCGCCCGGGACCGGCGACGGCCCGCGGCGGCTCGCGCGGGCCCTGCGGACCGGAACGCCGCCCGGCCCCCTCCCGGCGCCCGGGCAGGCCACCCCCGCCCGCGCCGCCTTCGACGCGATGCTGCTGCACGCCGCCGTCGTCTTCGCCCGCACGGTCCCGGACACGGACCGGCCCGAGGAGGCCGCGCCGCTCCCCGCCCGCCGCCCGGCGCCGCTGCTGCGCCGCCGCGTCCTCGGCCCCGTGGGCCGTGAGTACGGGCTGAAGGTCGCGGTGTGCGTCACCGCCAGCGCGGCCGTGGCCCTGGCCCTGCGGGCGGACCACTGGTACTGGCTGCCGCTCACGGCGGCGTTCCTGGTGAAGCCGGACATCGGCCCGCTGTTCTCCCGGGTCGTCAACCGCTGCTTCGGCACGGCGCTCGGCGTGCTGGTCTTCGCCGCGGTGGCCGCGGTCCTCGGGGGCGGGATCTGGTGGACCGCGGTCTGCGCCTCGGTGGCGGGCGCGCTGCTGCCGTTCGCGGCCCGCCACTTCGCGCTGCAGACCTCCGCCGTCACGATCATGGTGCTGGCGTTCGTCTGGGCCGGCGGCGACACCCAGGCCGCCCTGTCCCGCCTGCTGGACACCGCGATCGCCTGCGCGATCGTCGTCGTCGTGGGCCACCTCCCGCGGCTCGCCGACCCCACCGCGCGGGTCGGCCACCTGGTGGCCGTCGCACAGCGGCGCACCGGGGACTACCTCGACCACGTCCTGACCGTGCCCGCCGGCGAGCGGCCCGAGGAACGCAGGGTGCTGCGGCGGGCGGCCTACAGCGCCCTGGGCGAGGCCCGCGTCGCCGCCGAGACCCTGGCCGCCGAGCTGCCCTCGCGGCACGGCGGGAACGGCGACTGGTTCCGGGTGGTCGCCGCCTCCGAGCGGATCGTGGACGCGGCCACCGCCTGCGTCGTCCGAATGGAGCAAGGGGCCCCGCGTCCGTCGGCCCGCGAGGGGGCGCAGGTGGCCGCCGCGCTCACGGCGGTCGCCGACACCCTGGACGGCAGGGCCCCCGCCGCGGGCCCTCCGGAGCTCCCGGCGGCCCCCGAGTGCGAGACGCTCGCCGACGTCGTAGCCGAGCTGCACTTCATCCGCGCCATCATGGCGGGCCTGCCCGTGCCCGCGCGGGGCAGGCGCACCACACGGCACCCCGCCGCGACCGCCGCGACGGCCTCGACCGCCGCGGCCGCGGGCCGGGAGCCAGAGGCGGACAATCGTCGCGATCAAGACGGGTGAGGGGCTAAGGTCGGGCCAGTCGGCGACACCGGGAGGTTGACGAGGTGGCCGTATTCCTGCTCGGGGTGGGGGCCGCTTGCTGTCTGGGGCTGGGCTTCGTGCTCCAGCAGCTGGCCGCCCAGCGTGCCCCGCTGTCCGACTTCCTCTCCTTCAGGCTGCTGCTGGACCTCATGCGCATGCCGCAGTGGCTGCTCGGCGTCTTCCTGATGATCTGCGGCATGCTGCTCAGCGCCCTCGCGCTCACCAAGGGCGAGGTCTCGCTCGTCGAACCGCTGACCGCGACCAACCTGCTCTTCGCGATGGCGCTCTCCCGCCGCCTCACCGGCCAGAGACTCGGGTGGCACGGCTGGTCGGGCGTGGCGCTGCTGGCGCTCGGCGTGACGGCGTTCATCGTGGCCGGCCGGCCCTCGGGCGGCGGACCGCTCGCAGGGGCGCTGCGGCACTGGCTCGTGGTCGGCGTCGTCGTCGGCCTGGCGCTGCTCCTGGTGGGCTGCGCGCGGCGGCTGCGCCCGTCGCCCGAGGCCACGGTGCTGGCGCTCGCCGCGGGCCTGCTCTACGGCCTCCAGGACGCCCTGACCCGGATCTCCGGCCAGGTGGCCGAGGACGAGGGCGTCGGCGCGCTCCTCATGCACTGGCAGCCGTACGCCGTCGTCGCGATGGGCCTGACGGGGCTGATGCTCGTGCAGAGCGCCTTCGAGACGGCCCCGCTGCGCATGTCGCTGCCCGCGCTGACCGCCGCCCAGCCGCTCGCCGGGATCGCCTGCGGCGTCGGCTTCCTGGGCGACCGCGTGCGCGTCACGCCGGGCGCGCTGGCCTGGGAGGCGGCGGGGCTCGCGGCGATCGCCGTGGGCGTCGTGCTGCTGGGCCGGCACCCGGCGATGCCCTGCGCGCACGGCACGTCCCGGAAGGACGCGGCCGACGTCGGCGGATCCGGCGAGGAACCCGTCAGGATCGTCCACTGACCACGTGACCACGTGACCACCGCGGTCGCCCGGCGCGCTCACCCCGTGAGCAGCCGGGCGACCGTCGCGATCGGCGGCCACGACCACTGACCGGCGCGTGCCACCAGGAAGTGCCGGCGCGTGCCGACCAGCGGGTCCAGCGGACGGGTCACCACGTCGTCGCGCTGCCGCTCCACCCCCGACTCGGCGAGCAGCGCCACACCGAGCCCCGCCCCGGTCAGCAGGTTCACCAGGTGCAGGCTGTCGACCCGGTGGACGATCCGCGGGGTGAAGCCGGCCATCGCGCACACCCGCTGCACCAGCTCGTCGTCGTCACTGCCGCGGGAGTTGGTGATCCACCCGGCCCCGGACAGCCGGCTCAGCCCGGACAGCGGCACCGGCCCGCCCGGCCCCGGGTCGCCGGTGTGCCCGGACGGCAGCAGGAGCACCATCGGCTGGGTGGCGAACTGCCGGGCGCTGAGGCCGTCCGGCACCGGCCGCGGCACCAGGCTGTAGTCGTAGACGATGCCGAGGTCGACGTCCCCCGACAGCAGCAGCGCGAGGGTCTGCTCCGGCTCGTGCTCGTACAGCTGCACCTCGACGCGCGGGTGCTCCGCGCGGAGCCGGCCGAGCGCGGGCACGACCGTGGGCTCCACGGCGCTGACGAAGCTCGCCAGCCGTACCCGGCCGGCCGGGCCGGACGCCCCGCGCAGCTCGGCCCGGGCCTCCTCGACCGCCGCGAGGATCCCCACGGCGTGCCCGACCAGGCGCTCGCCCGCCGGGGTGAGCCGTACCCGGCGGCCGACCGGGGTGAGCAGCCTGGTGCCGACCTCCTGCTCCAGGACGGCGAGGTGCTTGGAGACGGCGGAGGTGCCGTAGCCGGTGCGCTCGGCGACGGCGGCCATCGTGCCCAGGCGGCTCAGCTCGACCAGCAGGCGCAGCCGGCCGAGGTCGGGGAGCTGGTCGGGCGCATCGATCATCCACCGATCGTAAACAATGCGTCCGCCAATGACGCGTGGACAGAAACAACGGGCGGCGTGTCCAATGGGGGCCGTGTCCGAGCCGCATACCTTTACGACCCGCCGCATACCTGGCGCCGTGCTGATCCTGGCCGCGATGACGGTGCTGCACACCGGAAGCGCCCTGACGACGGAACTCTTCGACGAGATCGGCCCGGCCGGCACGACGTGGCTGCGCGTCGGTTTCGCCGCGGTGCTGCTGCTCGCCTTCACCGGCCGGTCGCTGTGGCCCGCGCTGCGCGCCGCCCCGCGCCGGGACCTGGCGGCCGTCGTCCTGCTCGGCGCGGTCAGCGGCGGCATGATGCTGCTCTTCTCGGAAGCCGCCGACCGCATCCCCCTGGGCACCGCGACCGCGCTGGAGTTCCTCGGACCGCTCGCCGTCGCGGTCGCCTCCTTGCGGCAGCGCCGTGAACTCGCCTGGCTGCTGCTCGCGGCGGCGGGCGTCCTGTGCCTCACCTCCCCGTGGCAGAGCGGCGCCGACCTGGCGGGCGTCCTGTTCGGGGTCGCCTCCGGCGCGTGCTGGGCGCTGTACGTGATCAGCACCCAGCACGTCGGCAGCCGCTTCTCCGCGCAGCACGGCCTCGCCGTCTCGCTGGGCGTCGCCACGGTGTTCACCGCGCCGTTCGGCGCCCCGGGCGTGGTGGCGGGCGCCACGTGGTCGGTGCTCGCGGCGGTGGCGGGCATCGCCGTCCTGATGCCGCTGGTGCCCTTCCTGCTCGAGATGAAGGCCCTGCAGCGGATCGGCAAGACCGCCTACGGCACCCTCGCGGGCATGGAACCCGCGGTCAGCCTCCTCGCCGCGATGGTGCTGGTCTCCCAGGTCCCGACCGCCCTCCAGGCGGCGGGTACGGCCCTGGTCGTGGTCGCCGGCATCGGCGCCGCCCGCGGCGAGAAGCGCGCGGCGGGCCGCTCCGGCCGCGAGGTCACCCGCAGCGAACCCCCCCCACCCCCGCCCCGGCCGCCCCCACCCCCTGACGGCGACGGGCGGCCGGACGAGGTGGGGGTCGTGGGAACCGCACCGCAAGCGGGGCGCGGAGGACGTCCCCTCAGTCCTTGCCGAAGTGCTGCAGCGGGAAGCCGCCGTTGCTCAGGACGCGGTGGGTCAGGGCGCCCGCGAGGGAGGTGAGGCGGTCGACGGCGGCTGCGCCGAGGTGTTCGTAGGGGGCGCGGTCGAGGCGGTCGGTCACGCCCTCGATCTCGCGGCGCAGTTCGACGCCGCGGTCGGTGAGGTCGCCCGCCGCGTCGAGGAGACCGCGCTCCCGGAGCCGGTCCTGGGCCGCGGCCCAGTCCTGCGCGGACCAGCCGCGGCTGCGCTGCACGAAGCGCGGGGTGAAGCTCTTGCCGGTGGCGGTGTGGGTCACGAGGGCCTCCAGACCGTCGAGGCCCGCGGCGGCGAGGGCCGAGAGGTGACCGTCTCCGCGGTGCTCGCGCAGCAGGGTGGCGGCGTGCCAGAGCGCGAGGTGGGGCCGGTCCGGCACCGGCAGGTCCGCGTTGGCGGCGTAGAGGGGCCTGGCCCCGCGCGTGCAGGCCTCGGCGGCGCGCAGCGCCAGGTGCGCGGCGTCGGCGAGGTCGGCGGAGGCGATGACCTCCGGTCCCAGCAGCCGCGTCAGTACGGCGTCGGCCACCCGCAGCCGGGTCCCGACGATCGCGTCCGGGCTCGCGATGTCCCAGGCACGCGGGATGACCGGGGCGACGATCGCGTGGTTGAAGTTGTAGAACGTGGCGGTGACCGTCCCCGCCGCGACGGCGCCCAGCGGGGCCGCCCGCCCGGCGAAGTAGGCCATGGCGCCTCGCTCCAGGCCGAGCGCCGAGAGTTCGTCGTCGTACTCGGACGAGAAGTACACGACCGAGTGCAGGGGGTTGAGGGCGTTGTGGCAGCGCCGGCCCGCGCGCGGTTCCAGCGCGGGGGCGGGGACGGTGGCGGTCATGGGCAGCAGGTTACCGACCGGTCGGCATGTCGCCGAGACCGGGACCGCCGAAACACGGATTCCGTCGCCCAAACGGCCATCGCCACCGATTCCGTGGAAAGCGTGGCGCGGAGTTGCTCATATGACTAGTCTCGGCGTCCTGTAGCCGCGAACCCTTCGGAGGCCGCCCGTGCCAGCCGCCGACCGTGCGCTTCCCGTGACCGGGCGCACCCGGCACCGCCGCCTCCGGGAGCAGGGCAGTGTCTCCCGCGACGACCTGGAGGCCGTGCTGGGCGCGGGGTTCGTGTGCCACCTCGCCGTCGTCGTCGACGGCACGCCGCTGGCGGTGCCCACCGCCTACGGGTACGACGCCGCCACCGGCACCCTCTACCTGCACGGCTCCGTGGCGAGCCGCAGCCTGCGCCCGGCCCCGGGCGCGCCGGTGTGCGTCACGGTGACGCACGTGGACGGCCTGGTCCTGGCCCGGTCCGTCTTCGAGCACGGCGTCAACTACCGCAGCGCGATGGTCCTCGGTACGCCCCGCACCGTGACCGGCCCCGAGGAGAAGCTGCACGGCCTGCGGGTGCTCACCGAGCAGTGCGCCCCGGGGCAGTGGGACCACGCCCGCCGGCCGGACCGCCGGGAGCTCGCCGCGACGACGCTGCTGGCGCTGGCCACCGACGAGGCCTCGGTGAAGCTCCGCACCGGCCCGCCCGAGGACGGCGACGGGCCGGACGCCGCGCTGCCCGTGTGGGCGGGCGTCCTGCCGCTCACCACCGCGTGGGGCACGCCCGTCCCCGACCCGGCGCTGCGCGACGGCGTGCCGCTGCCGCCGCACCTGGCGGCCCTGACGGGGCTGACTACCGGTCCACCGTCCACGTGAAGCGGGGCTCGCGGCCCTCCAGGAACGCGGCCACGCCCTCCGCCGTGTCGTCGCTGCCCTCCGCCTGGCGGGCCCAGTGCCCGACCCGCGCGGGGTCGGGTCCGGGCGCGGTGAACTCCTTGGCCGCCGCCTGCGTCAGCAGCGACCGCGAGGCCAGCACCCCGGCGAACTCCTCGACCCGCTTGTCCAGCTCGTCCTCCGCCAGTACCTCGTCCACCAGCCCGGTCCGCAGCGCCCGCTCGTGACCGATCAGCTCCGCGGAGAACAGCAGGTGCTTCGCCGTCGAGGGCCCGACCAGCCCCGTCAGCCGCCGCGTGGAGGACGCGGGGTAGACGATGCCCAGCCGCGCCGGGGTGACCCCGAAGCGCGAGCCCTCCGCGGCGAACCGCAGGTCGCAGGCGGCCGCGAGCTGGCATCCGCCGCCCACGCAGAAGCCGCGGATCACGGCCAGCGTCGGCTTGGGGAACCCCGCGAGCGCCTCCTCCGCCTCCACGGCCGCGGTCTGCGCCGTGCCGGAACCGCTCGCCGGATCGCGCAGGTCGGAAATGTCCGCTCCGGCGCAGAAGGTGCCGCCGGCGCCGGTGAGCACCAGGACGCGCACGGCCGGGTCCGCGGCGAGGCCGTCGAGCAGGCCGGGCAGCTCCCGCCACATCGCCACGGTCATCGCGTTGCGCTTGGCCGGATTGCTGATCGTCACGGTGGCCGTGGCGCCCGCCGTGTCCACCCTCAGGCCGGGCCCGGACGGCTCGGACATGCCCGCATCCCTCATCTCGTCGTCGACCCGGCTGCCCGGAGATCGCGGCGGCCGCCGGACGGGGATCCTATCCCGGTCCGTGCCACGGCAAATCGGGTATATGAGCAGTAGCTCCCGACTGGCTCCCGACGCGCGCGAGGAGGCGACGGCCATGACCCCGTTCAAGGGACGCAAGAA
This sequence comes from Streptomyces sp. PA03-5A, assembly GCF_033792725.1. Lineage (NCBI taxonomy): Bacteria > Bacillati > Actinomycetota > Actinomycetes > Kitasatosporales > Streptomycetaceae > Streptomyces > Streptomyces sp. PA03-5A. The sequence goes on from NZ_JARAVL010000007.1 coordinate 173,944, forward strand.
GCATCCCGAGCCCCCTGAGGCCGGGATCAAGCGCAGCTTCGGCTGGGTCGCCGCCCTCGGGGCGGTCCTCGTCGTGGGCGGCCTGGTCGGGCTGTTCTACGTGGGCTTCGCCACCATCACCTCGATGCTGCTCTTCGGCTGGCTGCTGCTGGTCGGCGGCGTCGTCGGCCTGGTCCAGGCGGTGCAGAACCGCAACACCAACTTCTTCTGGCTCGCCCTGGTCGTCGCGGCCCTCTACATCGCCGCCGGGGTCGTCGTGATCCGCAACCCCGAGCAGACGGCGGCCGCCCTCACCATGTTCGCGGCCCTGCTCTTCCTGACCGGCGGGATCTTCCGCCTCTTCGGCGGGCTCGTGGTGCGCGGGCCGCACATGGTGTGGACGCTCATCCAGGGCGCGATCGGCATCCTGCTGGCGGTCCTGGTCCTGGCGAACTGGCCGGAGAGCAGCCTCTACGTCATCGGCGCCTTCTTCTCCCTGGCGCTGCTCTTCGACGGGCTGGGGCTGCTCGGCGCCGGCCTCGGGGGCCGCCGGATCGTCGGAATGGTCGCCGATGCCCGGGACGCCCCGCTGACGCGTCAGTGAACCGGAAGTACCAGATCAGTAGGGGCTCACGGGCCCGACACGTCCGATCGCCTTGAGTCGGAGGTGGTCGAAAGGTGCGGATTTACGGTCAGCGGCTCGGGGTGGACCCGTCGGCTGCCGACACTCGATCCGTGAGGCGGACCTCGCCGCCGCCGTGGGCGGCCCGCGGGGGCCGCGGGGTGCATCGCGAATGCAAGGGTGAAGACCGCCATGGACGTACGCGGGAGCGTCCCGCCCTCCGAACCGGTGCCCCCGATGGCGCCGGATGTCCCGCGCCCTTACGAGGGCGTGTGGCGCTTCACCGCCCCCGCGCTGGACTCCTCGGTGCCGCAGGCCCGGCACGCGGTACGGGACCTGGTCGTCCGCCAGGGCGTGCCGGTCAGCGAGGAACTGCTGCACGGCCTGCTGCTGATCGTCTCCGAGCTGGTCACCAACGCGGTGCGGCACGCCGCACTGCTGTCTCCCGAGATCGCCGTGGAACTCGCCGTCGGAGTGGACTGGGTACGGGTGGCCGTCGAGGACAACCACCCGTACCGGCCCAAGGCCCTGCAGGTCGACGACGCCGACACCGGCGGGCGCGGCCTGCTGCTGGTCAAGACGGTCACCGCCGAGGCGGGCGGGATGTGCGACGTCCAGCAGACGACGACCGGCGGCAAGGTCATCTGGGCCGCGCTCCCACTGCCGCCCGGCCTGGTGCACTGACCGCACCGAGCGCACCGAGCGCACCGAGCGCACCGAGCGCACCGACCGCGGCCGGCCGCACCGAGCGCACCGGCCGGGGCTACCAGCCCGCGTCCCCCGTCAGCTCGCGCACCGCCGGCAGCGCGGCATCGAGCACGGTCGGGAACCAGGCCGAGAACGGCCCGGCGGCGCGGAGCGCGGCGAGCTCGGCGGGCGACACGAACGCGGTCTCGTCGATCTCCTCCGGATCCGGCTCCAGGGGTGCGGTCACCAGGCCGACGAAGAGGTGGTTGTACTCCTGCTCGACCAGCCCCGACGCCGGGTCCGGGTGGTTGTAGCGGACCGTGCCGGCCTCCCGCATCAGGGCGGGCGCCACACCGAGCTCCTCGCCGGTGCGGCGCGCGGCGGCGACGAAGGGCGGTTCGCCCGGGTAGGGATGGCCGCAACAGGTGTTCGACCACACGCCGGGGGAGTGGTACTTCCCCGCCGCCCGGCGCTGCAGCAGCAGCCTTCCCTCGCCGTCGAAGAGGAAGACCGAGAACGCACGGTGGAGCCGCCCCGGCGGCAGGTGGGCCGACAGCTTCTCCGCGGTCCCGATCGTCACCCCGGTCTCGTCGACCAGCTCGAGGAGGATCGGCGCCGGGGCACCGTTGGAGGAGGGGTCCGCGGCGGGTGTGCGGGGCCGGTCGGCGGCGGGGCTCGTGGGCATGGCCATCCTTTGCTTCGACGACAAGACCTCAGTTTGCCTCACGCGGGGACACGCCACGTGGTTGCAGCGCGCTCAGGCTTCGTGACACTGCGTCGCACGGCGCGGCGTGCCGTCAGTGGCACAACCGCGCCTCGTGCTCCGCGTGTCCGACCGGCTCCAGCTGGAAGGTGCAGTGCTCCACGTCGAAGTGGGTGCCGAGGCAGCCCTGCAGGTCGTGCAGCATCTTCTCGTGGCCGACCGCGTCCAGGACGTCCCGGCTCACCACGACGTGCGCGGAGAGCACCGGCATCCCCGAGGTGATCGTCCACACGTGCAGGTCGTGCAGCCCGGCCACGCCGGGCAGCGCGAGGATGTGCGCCCGCACGTCGGCCATGTCCACGTCCTTGGGCGCGGCCTCCAGCAGGACGTCGATCGCCTCGCGCAGCAGCTTCCACGTCCGCGGGACGATCATCAGCCCGATCAGGATCGAGGCGACCGGGTCCGCCTGCTGCCAGCCGGTGGCCAGGATCACCAGCGCCGCCACGACGACGGCCAGCGAGCCCAGCGCGTCCGCCATGACCTCCAGGAACGCACCCCGGACGTTCAGGCTCTCGCGCTGCCCGCGCATCAGCAGCAGCAGGGACACCGAGTTCGCCACCAGGCCGATCGCACCGAAGACGACGGTGAGCCCGCCCTCCACCTCGGTGGGCGTGATGAGCCGGCGGACCGCCTCGTAGAAGATGAAGGCGCCCACGCCGAACAGCAGCACCGCGTTGGCCACCGCCGACAGGATCTCGGCGCGCGCCAGCCCGAAGGTGCGGCGCTCGCTCGGCGGGCGGTTGGCGAAGTGGATGGCCACCAGCGCCATCGCGAGGCCCGCTGCGTCGGTCGCCATGTGCCCGGCGTCGGCCAGCAGGGCGAGCGACCCGGTGAGCGCGCTGCCCGTGACCTCGGCCACCAGGATCAGCAGCGTGATGCCGAGCGCCATGCGCAGCCGCCCGCGGTACGCGGCGGCCGCGGTGCCCGTCGGTACGGATCCCGGCCCGTGCGAGTGGCCGTGGCCGTGCGCGTGCCCTGCGCCCATCGCCCGACGCTCCCGTCCGCCGCCTCCACGCGACGGCGTGCCCGCGCGCGGAGACCGGCGTGCCCAGTGAACAACGGTCACCTTCCGTGGGCAACTCGCCGACGGTGGCCGCTGTCAGGTGCTGTCAGCCGCGGTGACCTGCGGCGATGGGGAGCGTGACGGCCGCGGGGGGAGCGCCCGTGGTCAGGCGCGGCGCGCCTGCGGGTGGTTCAGGCACCAGCCCTCCCACGCGGACTCCACCATCTCGCGGATGCCGCGGCTCGCCGTCCAGCCCAGTTCCCGGCGGATCAGCGCGGACGAGGCGACCACGCTCGCCGGGTCGCCCGCGCGCCGCGGCAGGATCACCGGCGTGACGTCCTTGCGGCCGGTGACCTCGAGGACGATGTCGATCAGCTCCCGGACGGAGACGCCCTCGCCGCGTCCGATGTTCACCGTCAGGTCCGTGCCGCCGTCGCGCTCGCCGACCCAGCGGGCGGCCGCGAGATGGGCGTCGGCGAGGTCCTCGACGTGGATGTAGTCGCGCACGCACGTGCCGTCGGGGGTGGGGTAGTCGTCGCCGAAGATCTGCGGGGCCTCGCCGCGGGTCAGCTTGTCGAAGACCATCGGGACGATGTTGAACACCCCGGTGTCGGCCAGCCGGGGCTCGGCCGCCCCCGCGACGTTGAAGTAACGCAGGCAGGCGGTGGAGATCCCGTGCGCCCGCCCGGCCGCGCGGACCAGCCACTCGCCGGCCAGCTTGGTCTCGCCGTAGGGGCTCAGTGGCAGGCACGGCGTGGACTCGGTCACCAGCGGCACGTCGGGCAGGCCGTACACGGCGGCGGAGGAGGAGAAGACGAAACGGCCGATCCCCGCGTCCGCCACCGCCTCCAGCAGCGTCCCGAGGCCGCCGAGGTTCTCCCGGTAGTAGCGCATCGGCTGTTCGACCGATTCGCCGACCTGCTTCCTGGCGGCCAGGTGCACGACGCCCGTGACGCCGTGCTCGGCGATCGCGCGGTCCAGCACGGCGCGGTCCAGGACGGAGCCGGTCACCACGGGGACGTCCGCGGGCACACGGGCCGGCACACCGGCCGAGCCGTCGTCGAGCACGACCACGCGCTCGCCCGCGCCGCTCATCGCCCGCACCACGTGAGATCCGATGAAGCCGGCCCCGCCGGTGATCAACCAAGTCATGGCGCCACCCTAGTGGTTCGGCGCGGGAGCGGGTCCGCCGCCGTCGGCTCGCGGAACACCGGGTCGAGGAACGCGGACGGACGGACGCCGGGCCGGCACCGGGACCCGGCGACGTCCCGGTCCCACCACGCACCCCCGGGCCGTTCGAACGGCCACCCGGCACCCCTCCCGGAGCGGCCACTCACCTGCACCCACAGTGACCCCTGTTCCACGGGGCGTACCGGGCGGTTGTCGACGCCCGTGCGATCGACCATGATGATCACGCCCAGCGGCCCACCGCAGGGGAAACGGCCGGTGAACGGAGCCTTCCGGGAATCCGATAGCCTCTGCCGACACGGCCCCGCGGCACGTCGCACCCTGTGGCGGCGGCGTCCCCGGCAGGCGCCGAGTACTCACGCACGTCCAGGGAGATGAGTCCTTCTGTCGACCGCCATCCTCACCGGTACGCCGGTCGCGATGTCGCCGATCGAGGGCGACCTGCGGACCCTCGGGTTCGAGGTCGTCACCGCGGAGGACGCCGCCTCGCTCGCGGCGAGCCTCCGCGCCGCCCCGGCGGCCGACCGCGTCGCCGTGGTCGACCCGTGCTTCGTCGGGCACCTGCACGCGCTGCGCCTGGGGCTGGTCGATCCGCGTTTCGACGTCTCCGCCGTGCCGGGCGCCTTGTCGGTGCGGCCCGCCGCCCGCCCCGCCCTCGTGCGAGCCCTCGCGGAGACCGGGGATGAGGGCGCGGACGAGGGGGAGGGCCTCGCCGACCGGCTCGCCGGGCGCATGGAGAAGGACGGCGTCCGCGTGCACCGTCCTGAGCTCGGCGTCCTGATCGCGACCGTACCGGCCGACGCCGCGGGGCGCGTGAGCGCCGAGGCGGCCGTCGCGGCCGTGGACGACGAGGCGGTGCGGCTGCGCAGCGCCGTCAAGTCCCGTGACGGCTTCTTCACCACGTTCTTCATCAGTCCCTACTCCTGCCACATCGCGCGCTGGTGCGCCCGCCGCGGACTCACCCCGAACCAAGTGACCACCGCCTCGCTGCTGGTGGCCCTGGTCGCGGCCGGCTGCGCGGCCACCGGCACCCGGCCGGGCTTCGTCGCCGCGGGCGTGCTGCTGCTGACGTCCTTCGTCCTGGACTGCGCCGACGGCCAGCTGGCCCGTTACTCGCTGCAGTACTCCACGCTCGGCGCCTGGCTGGACGCGACCTTCGACCGCGTCAAGGAGTACGCCTACTACGCGGGCCTCGCGGTCGGCGCGGCCCGCGGCGGTGACGACGTCTGGGCGCTGGCGCTCGGCGCCATACTGCTGCAGACCTGCCGCCACCTCGTGGACTTCGCCTTCTCCGAGTCCGCCCAGGACGGCGCGACCGGCGCCGGCGCGGCGGCGCTGTCCCGGAAGCTCGACCGCGTCGGGTGGACGGTGTGGCTGCGGCGCATGATCGTGCTGCCCATCGGCGAACGCTGGGCGCTGATCGCGGTGCTCACCGCGGCGACCACGCCGCGCATCACCTTCACCGTGCTCCTCGTCGCCTCCGGACTGGCCGCCTGCTACACGACGGCGGGCCGCGTGCTGCGCTCGGTGCGCGGGGCGACGCACTGCGGCGACGCCGCGGCCCGGGCACTGGCCGACCTCGCCGACACCGGCCCGCTCGGTGAGGGCCTCGCGCGTCTCTTCCGGGGCCACGGCATCCCGGCGGCCGCCCTGCTGGGCGCGGCAGTGATGATCGCCACGTCGCTGCTCGCGCCGGCCGGCAGTCCGTGGCCCCTGGCCGCCGCCGGCTGCTACGCCGTGACGTCGGCCCTCGCCGTCTCCCGGCCGCTCAAGGGAGCCCTCGACTGGATCGTGCCGCCGGTCTTCCGCGCGGCCGAATACGGAACCATCCTGGTGCTCGCGGCGGTCTCCGATGTGAACGGAGCATTGCCCGCGGCTTTCGGGCTGGTGGCCGCGGTCGCCTACCATCACTACGACACGGTCTACCGCATCCGCGGCGGGAGCGGTGCGCCCCCGCGGGGCCTGGTCCGCGCGACGGGCGGTCACGAAGGCCGGGCACTGCTGGTCACGGCGGCGGCCGCGGCCCTGGCGCACAACACGATTTTCACGGTCGCGCTGACGGCTCTCGCCGTCGCGCTGGCGGTGGTGGTGCTCACCGAGAGCATCGGCTTCTGGGTGTCATCACATGCACCCGCTGTACACGACGAAACTGGAGGACCTGCATGATCGGCCTCGTGCTGGCGGCCGGCGCCGGACGGCGACTGCGCCCCTACACCGACACCCTGCCGAAGGCCCTGGTGCCCGTGGACCCGGCGGGTGAGGGGACCACGACCGTGCTGGACCTCACGCTGGGCAACTTCGCCGAGGTCGGCCTGACCGAGGCCGCCATCGTCGTGGGATACCGCAAGGAGGCCGTCTACGAGCGGCAGGCCGAGCTGGAGGCCAAGTACGGCCTGAAGCTCCACCTCGTCGAGAACGACAAGGCCGAGGAGTGGAACAACGCCTACTCCCTGTGGTGCGCCCGTGACGTCATCAAGGAAGGCGTCATCCTCGCCAACGGCGACACCGTGCACCCGGTCTCCGTCGAGAAGACCCTGCTCGCCGCCCGCGGCAACGGGCAGCGCATCGTCCTCGCCCTCGACACGGTGAAGCAGCTCGCCGACGAGGAGATGAAGGTCATCACGGCCGAGGGCAAGGGCGTCCAGCGGATCACCAAGCTGATGGACCCGGCGTCCGCCACCGGTGAGTACATCGGCGTCACCCTCATCGAGGGCGAGGCCGCCGCCGACCTCGCCGACGCGCTGAAGGCCACCTACGAGCGCGACCCGCAGCTGTACTACGAGGACGGCTACCAGGAGCTGGTCAACCGCGGCTTCCAGGTCGACGTCGCCCCCATCGGCGAGGTCTCCTGGGTCGAGATCGACAACCACGACGACCTGAACCGTGCCCGGGAGATCGCGTGCCGGTACTGACGAGGCTCATCCCCTCGCCGGTCGTCGTCGACATCCGTGCCGGAGCCCTGGACGACCTGGCGACCGTACTCGCCGACCAGCGCATCTCCAGTTCCGGCAGGCTGGCCATCGCGATAAGCAGCGGTTCGGGGGCCCTCCTGCGGGCGCGGCTCGCCCCGGCGCTGCCGGGCGCGGACTGGTACGAGGTCGCGGGCGGTTCCATCGACAGCGCGGTGAAGCTCGCCGACGCCATGCGCGGCAACCGCTACGACGCGGTGGTCGGGCTCGGCGGCGGCAAGATCATCGACGCCGCCAAGTACGCCGCAGCGCGCGTCGGCCTGCCGCTGGTGGCGGTGGCGACCAACCTCTCGCACGACGGCATCTGCTCGCCGGTGTCCACCCTGGACAACGACAACGGCCGCGGCTCCTACGGCGTGCCGACCCCGATCGGGCTCGTCATCGACCTGGACGTGATCCGCGAGGCCCCGGTCCGCTACGTGCGCTCCGGCATCGGCGACGCCCTGTCCAACATCTCGGCGATCGCGGACTGGGAGCTGTCCCACCGCGAGACCGGTGAGCCGATCGACGGGCTGGCCGCCGCCATGGCGCGCACCGCCGGCGAGTCGGTGCTGCGGCACCCCGGCGGCACGGGTGAGGACGAGTTCCTGACCGTGCTGTCCGAGGCGCTGGTGCTCACCGGCATCGCGATGTCGATCAGCGGCGACAGCCGCCCCGCCTCCGGGGCGTGCCACGAGATCAGCCACGCGCTCGACCTGCTGTACCCCAAGCGGGCCGCCGCCCACGGCGAGCAGGTCGGCATCGGCGCCGCCTTCGCGATGTTCCTGCGCGGCGCCGAGGAGGAGGCCGGCCTCTTCGCGGAGGTGCTGCACCGCCACGGGCTGCCCACGACGCCGGGTGAAATCGGCTTCACCGAGGCCGAGTTCGTCACGGCCGTCGAATACGCTCCGCAGACCCGCCCCGGGCGTTACACGATCCTGGAGCACCTGGAGCTCTCCACCGACCAGATCAGGGACGCATACGCCGACTATGCCAAAACCATCGGTAGCTGAGCTGCGGCCGGTCGTTCACCCCTCGGGGCTGAAGGACCGGCGCAGCGGTGAGCACTGGGCCGGGCGCATCTACATGCGGGAGATCTCGCTGCGCTGGACCCGGCACCTCGTCAACAGCCGGGTGACCCCCAACCAGCTCACGTACCTCATGATCGTCGCGGGCATCGCGGCCGGCGCGGCGCTGCTCGTGCCCGGCCTGCCCGGCGCCGTCGCCGGCGCGCTGCTGATCCAGCTGTACCTGCTGCTGGACTGCGTCGACGGCGAGGTCGCGCGCTGGCGCAAGCAGACCTCGATCACCGGCGTCTACCTCGACCGGGTGGGGCACTACCTGTCCGAGGCGGCGCTGCTGGTCGGCTTCGGGCTGCGCGCGGCCGACCTCTTCCACCGCGACGGCGCCACCACCCAGTGGGGCTGGGCGTTCCTGGGGACGCTGGCCGCACTCGGCGCGATCCTGATCAAGGCCGAGACGGACCTGGTGGACGTGGCCCGCTCCCGCAGCGGTCTGTCCGCCGTCCAGGACGAGGCCTCCGTGCCCCGGTCCTCCGGACTGGCGCTGGCCCGCAAGGCCGCGGCCGCGCTGAAGTTCCACCGGCTGGTGGGCGGTGTCGAGGCCTCGCTGCTGATCCTCGCCGCCGGTGTCGCGGACTTCGTCCACGGCGATCTGCTCTTCACCCGCATCGCCGTCTGCCTCCTGGCCGCCATCGCCGTGCTGCAGACGCTGCTGCACCTGGTGTCGATCCTCGCGTCGAGCAGGCTGAGGTGAGCGCCGTGGGGACGTCGGCCGGAACGATCCGCCTCGGCGCGGTGATCATCACCATGGGCAACCGCCCCGAGGAACTGCGCGACCTGCTGGACTCGGTCGCCAAGCAGCGCGGCCCGGCGATCGAGGTCGCCGTGGTCGGCAACGGTTCACCGCTGCCCGAGCTGCCCGCCGGGGTGCGGGCCGTCGAGCTGCCCGAGAACCTGGGCATCCCCGGCGGCCGCAACGTCGGCATCGAGGCCTTCGGCCCCGGTGGCGGCGAGGTGGACGTCCTGCTCTTCCTGGACGACGACGGACTGCTGCCGAACGAGGACACCGCGGAGCTGGTCCGCGAGGCCTTCGCCGCGGACCCGCGGCTCGGCATCGTCAGCTTCCGGATCGCCGACCCGGAGTCCGGGACCACCCAGCGCCGCCACGTCCCCCGGCTGCGGGCATCCGACCCCCTGCGCTCCTCGCGCGTGACCACCTTCCTCGGCGGCGCCAACGCGGTGCGCACGGAGGTCTTCCGGCAGGTCGGCGGCCTGCCCGACGAGTTCTTCTATGCCCACGAGGAGACCGACCTCGCCTGGCGGGCCCTCGACGCGGGCTGGATGATCGACTACCGCGCGGACATGGTGCTGTTCCACCCGCTGACCGCTCCGAGCCGGCACGCGGTCTACCACCGGATGGTGGCCCGCAACCGCGTGTGGCTGGCCCGCCGCAACCTGCCCTGGGTCCTGGTCCCCGTCTACCTCGGCGTGTGGATGCTGCTGACCCTGCTGCGCAGACCCTCGGGCCCCGCGCTGAGGGCGTGGTTCGGCGGCTTCAAGGAGGGCTGGACGACCCCGAGCGGCCCGCGCCGGCCCATGCGGTGGCGGACCGTGTGGCGCCTCGCCCGACTGGGCCGGCCCCCCATCATCTGACAAGCTCGGAAATGAGTGACCCCGCGCGACGGGCCCGGCCCGTGGCGCGCCAAGAGGACGAAAGTGTCAACTGTGAGCGAGACAACGCACGGCGGTGCGGTCGCCGTGGGCCCGGTGCCCCCGGCGGGCGGCGGCCTCACGCCGTCCCAGCTGGCGGCCAAGTACGGCCTGTCGGTCAGTGGTGCCAGGCCGGGTCTCGCCGAGTACGTACGGCAGCTGTGGAGCCGCCGTCACTTCATCTCGGCGTTCGCCCGGGCCCGCGTGTCGGCCCAGTACACCCAGGCCCGGCTGGGCCAGCTGTGGCAGGTGCTGACGCCGCTGCTCAACGCGGCCGTCTACTACTTCATCTTCGGCCTGCTGCTGGGCACCGACCGCGGTGTCGACAACTTCATCGCCTTCCTGGTCACCGGCGTCTTCATCTTCACCTTCACCCAGTCCTCGGTGCTGGCGGGGGTGCGCGCCGTCTCGGGCAACCTCGGGCTGATCCGCGCGCTGCACTTCCCGCGGGCGAGCCTGCCGATCGCCTTCACCCTGGTCCAGCTGCAGCAGCTGCTGATGTCGATGTTCGTGCTGCTGGCCATCGTGCTGATGACCGGCGAGGTGCCCGGGCCGTCGTGGGTCCTCGTCGCGCCCGCGCTCGTCCTGCAGTGCGTCTTCAACGCGGGCCTGGCGCTGGTGATGGCGCGGCTCGGCAGCAAGATGACCGACCTCGCGCAGCTGATGCCGTTCATCCTGCGGACCTGGATGTACGCCTCCGGTGTCATGTACAGCATCAGCCACTTCGCGGCGGCCGCGCCGACCGCGGTCAAGATCGCCCTGGACGTCAACCCGGCGGCCGTCTACATCGACCTCATGCGCTTCGCGCTGATCGACAGCTTCACCGCCGAGCAGCTGCCCCCGCACGTGTGGGCGCTGGCGCTCGGCTGGGCCCTGGTCATGGGCATCGGGGGCTTCGTCTACTTCTGGAAGGCCGAGGAGAGGTACGGCCGTGGCTGAGCACAACGAGACCGCCGAGGGCGGCGAGCGCGTCCCCACCGTGATCGTGGACGACCTGCACATCGTGTACCGGGTGCACGGCGCCGGCAGCAGCAAGGGCAGTGCCGTCGGCGCCCTGTCCCGTCTGGTCACCCGCAGGGGCGATCCGAACGTCCGCAAGGTGCACGCCGTGCGCGGCGTCAGCTTCACCGCCTACCGGGGCGAGGCGATCGGGCTGATCGGCTCCAACGGCTCGGGCAAGTCCACCATGCTGCGCGCCATCGCCGGCCTGCTGCCCGCGGAGAGCGGCAAGGTGTACACCGAGGGCCAGCCCTCGCTGCTCGGCGTGAACGCCGCCCTGATGAACGACCTGACCGGCGAGCGCAACGTCATCCTCGGCGGTCTCGCGATGGGGATGTCGCAGGACGAGGTGCGGGAGCGCTACGAGTCGATCGTGGAGTTCTCCGGCATCAACGAGAAGGGTGACTTCATCTCCCTCCCGATGCGGACCTACTCCTCCGGCATGGCGGCCCGGCTGCGCTTCTCGATCGCCGCGGCCAAGAGCCACGACGTCCTGATGATCGACGAGGCGCTCGCCACCGGTGACCGATCGTTCCAGAAGCGCTCCGAGGCGCGGATCCGCGAGCTGCGCAAGGAGGCCGGCACGGTCTTCCTGGTCAGCCACAACAACAAGTCGATCCGCGACACCTGCGACCGCGTGCTGTGGCTGGAGAAGGGCGAGCTGCGCATGGACGGCCCCACCGACATCGTGCTGAAGGCGTACGAGGAGTTCACCTCGAAGTGACCCCGCAGGCCGGCCCGCGCCCCCGACAGGAGGCGCGGGCCGGCGCACGTCCCGGGCGGTCCGCCGAACTCTCCCGCTCCCGCGTGGTGTTCGCCCGCGCTCGGCCACGGCCGCGACGGCGGCCGTCCACCCGGCGCCGATCCCTTCGTCCGGGACGCCGGCGGGTCCGCGTACGGATACGCCAAGTGAGTGGGCGCGCGCCCGGCGCATCCGCGGCGCGCGGACCACGGGGCGAATGAGGCCGATGATTTTCCCGGGATTTTGCGAGACACCGGGGACAGGAACCCACGGTTCGTGCGTTGCTGCTTTCGGATCGACATCGGTCCGCCCCCCGGCGCACGCCGGAGCGGGTCCGCGCCGTAAGCTGTAGCGGTACTCAATCGCCGGATCTCGGGCGATACGTCCGGAGAGTCGGTTCGAGTGCCGGGACAGCCAGGAGCAGGAATTATAGGAGCGGCGTGTCCGAAATTGGGTGTAATGGGCTATCGGTGTAGAACGGGGGATGTGACGGCAATGGCTCTGTGGACCCCTGGGGAGAAAACACCCACCGCCCGCACACCGGGACGTCCACGGTGACCGGTCTCAAGCCCGAGGCACGGGCTGGCACGGCGCCGGATCCTCATTCACGTGCCGTCCTCGACAAGGCGGCCCGCGAGAACTTCCCCGTCGCACCCTTCTTCGTCCCCCGTTCCTGGCGCGCCGACCTGATGGCCGTCTACGGCTTCGCCCGGCTCGTCGACGACATCGGCGACGGGGACCTGGCCGACGGCGGCCGCACGGACGCGGTACGGCTGGGGCTGCCCGCGGAGGCGGCCGAGGACCGCCTCGCCATGCTCGACGCCTTCGAGGCGGACCTGCGCCGGGTCTTCGACGCAGGCCCCGACGACGTCCGCCACCCGCTGCTGCGCGCCCTGCAGCCCACCGTCCGGCGCCACGGCCTCACGCCCGCGCCCTTCCTCGGCCTCGTCGAGGCCAACCGCCAGGACCAGGTCGTCCGCCGCTACGCCACCTACGAGGACCTCCTCGCCTACTGCGAGCTGTCGGCGAACCCGGTCGGCCGGCTCGTGCTCGGCATCACCGGCACCGCCACACCCGAGCGGATCCGCCGCTCGGACGCGATCTGCACCGCACTGCAGATCATCGAGCACCTCCAGGACGTGGCCGAGGACCTCGGCCGCGACCGCATCTACCTGCCCGCCGAGGACATGAAGCGCTTCGGCGTCACCGAAACCGATCTCACCGCCGCGAACGCAGGCGCACCGGTGCGCGCACTGGTCGCGTACGAAGCCGAACGCGCCCGAGACCTCCTGAATGAAGGCACCCCCTTGGTGGGTAGCGTCCACGGCAGGCTCAGGCTGTTGCTCGCCGGGTTCGCCGGAGGAGGCCGCGCCGCCCTGCGGGCGATCGCGGACGCGGGGTACGACGTGCTGCCGGGTCCGCCCAAGGCGGGCACGTTCAGCCTGCTGCGCGAGGTGGGGTCGACATTGCGAAGAGAGGGGTGAGCCGGACCGTGAACGGCTCCGATCGCATGTCCGGCCCGGTACTCGCGGCCTACCGCTACTGCGAGGTCGTCACCGGCCACGAGGCCCGGAACTTCGCCTACGGCATCCGGCTGCTGCCCACCCCCAAGCGACAGGCCATGTCCGCCCTGTACGCCTTCTCCCGGCGGGTGGACGACATCGGCGACGGCGACCTCGACCTCCCCGAGAAGCAGCAGCGGCTGGACGGGACCCGGGCCCTGCTCACCCGGGTCCGGGAGGGCGCCGTCACCGAGGACGACACCGACCCGGTGGCCGTCGCGCTCGCCGACGCCGCCCGCCGCTTCCCGCTCCCGCTCGGCGGGCTCGACGAGCTGATCGACGGCGTGCAGATGGACCTGCGCGGCGACACCTACGAGACCTGGGACGACCTCGCCTCCTACTGCCGGTGCGTCGCCGGCGCCATCGGCCGGCTCTCGCTCGGCGTCTTCGGCACCGTGCCCGGCGCGCCCGGCCGGGAGCGCGCCGCGGAGTACGCGGACACCCTGGGGCTCGCCCTGCAACTCACCAACATCCTGCGGGACCTGCGCGAGGACGCCTCCAACGGGCGCACCTACCTGCCCGCCGAGGACCTCGCGAAGTTCGGCTGTTCCGGCGGGTTCCTCACCGACACCCCGCCGCCGGGGTCCGACTTCGCGGGCCTGGTCGAGTTCGAGGTCAAGCGGGCCCGCGCCCTGTTCGCCGAGGGGTACCGGCTGCTGCCCATGCTGGACCGCCGCAGCGGCGCCTGCGTCTCCGCCATGGCCGGCATCTACCGCCGTCTCCTGGAGCGCATCGCCGCCGACCCCGAGGCCGTCCTCCGCGGCCGGGTCTCGCTGCCCGGTCACCAGAAGGCGTACGTCGCGGCGCGCGGCCTCGCCGGTCTCGACGCCCGACGTGCCGCCAGGAGGCGCGTGTGACGCCCGCTCCACCGGCCGCGGGCGCCTTCCCCCGCACCGGCAAAAGCACCGCAACCGGCACGGGAGCGGCAGCCTCGCGGAAAAGCGCCGTTTTCCGCCGCCGTGAGGCAACCGCCGTCGTGCCGGAGGCGTCACTGTCGGCAATGGTGCGCCGCGCCGCGCGCGGCGGCACCCGGGGGAGGACGCATGGCTGAGCGCACGGCCGTCGTGATCGGCGGCGGGCTCGCGGGCACGACGGCGGCGCTGGCACTGGCCGACGCCGGGCTCCGCGTCACCCTGCTCGAGGCCCGGCCCCGGCTCGGCGGGCTCGCCTTCTCCTTCCGGCGCGGCGACCTGACCGTCGACAACGGCCAGCACGTCTTCCTGCGGTGCTGCGTCGCCTACCTGCGGTTCCTGGAACGCATCGACGCTGCCGACCTCGTCACCCTCCAGGACCGGCTCGACGTGCCGGTGCTCGACGTGGCCACCTCCCGGCCCCGGCTCGGCCGGCTGCGCCGCGCGGGGCTGCCCGTACCGCTGCACCTGGCCGCCAGCCTGGCCACCTACCCGCACCTGTCCCTGGGCGAGCGGGCGTCCGTCGGGCGGGCCGCGCTCGCGCTGCGCTCGCTCGACCCCACCGACCCGGCGCTGGACGCCGTCGACTTCGGCAGCTGGCTGCGCGAGCACGGCCAGTCGGCCCGCACCGTCGAGGCGCTGTGGGACCTGGTCGGCGTCGCGACGCTCAACGCCACGGCCGACGAGGCGTCACTTGGCCTGGCCGCCATGGTCTTCAAGACCGGGCTGCTCTCCGCGCCGGGCGCGGCGGACATCGGCTGGGCCGCCCGCCCGCTCGGCGAGCTGCACGACGACCGCGCCCGCACCGCCCTGGACAAGGCGGGCGTGCGCACCCTGCTGCGCACCCGCGCCACCTCGCTCACCCGCACGGACGCGCCCGAGCCGGTACGGTCCGCCGACGGCGGCCCCGGGGAGGGCGGACCGGTCTGGGAGGTCGAGGCCGAGACCGGTCCCGGGCGCGCCGAGCGCTTCACGGCCGACGCCGTCGTGCTGGCCGTGCCCCAGCAGGAAGCCCACGGGCTGCTGCCCGCCGGCGCCCTGGCGGACCAGGACGCGCTGCTGCGCATCGGCACCGCGCCGATCCTCAACGTGCACGTCGTGTACGACCGCAAGGTCCTGCGGCAGCCCTTCCTCGCCGCCCTCGGCAGCCCCGTGCAGTGGGTCTTCGACCGTACGGAGCACTCCGGGCTGACCGGCGAAGGCCAGTACGTCGCCCTGTCCCAGTCGGCGGCCCAGGAGGAGATCGACCTCCCCGTGGCCGAGCTGCGGGCGCGCTACCTGCCGGAGCTGGAGCGGTTGCTCCCGGCCGCGCGTGAGGCCGCCGTCCTGGACTTCTTCGTCACCAGGGAACGGACCGCGACCTTCGCGCCCGCCCCCGGTGTCGGCGCCCTCCGCCCGGGTCCCCGTACCCGCGCGCAGGGCGTCTGGCTCGCCGGTGCGTGGACCGCCACCGGCTGGCCCGCGACGATGGAAAGCGCGGTCCGCAGCGGTTTGCAAGCCTCCCGCGCAGCTTTGACCGCACTCCGCCATCCCTTCGACCCACGTACCTTCGCAATCGAAGGCCTGGAGCCGGTATGAGCATGACCAGTGCAATCAGAGGAGAGAATGTGACCGCTGGCAACGAGCAGATGACCGCGGGCGTCGACAGAGAGACCGTGACCGTGCTGCTGGAGCGCGGCCGCGAGCTGTCCACGCCGGTGCTGCGCGCCGCCGTGGACCGCCTCGCACCCCCGATGGACACCGTCGCCGCCTACCACTTCGGATGGATCGACGCCGCGGGCAACCCGTCCCACGGCGACAGCGGCAAGGCCGTGCGCCCCGCACTCGCACTGCTGTCCGCGGAGGCGGCGGGCGCCGCCCCCGAGGTGGGCGTCCCCGGCGCGGTCGCCGTGGAGCTGGTGCACAACTTCTCCCTGCTGCACGACGACCTGATGGACGGTGACGAGCAGCGCCGCCACCGCGACACGGTCTGGAAGGTGCACGGCCCCGCCCAGGCCATCCTGGTCGGCGACGCGCTCTTCGCCCTCGCCAACGAGATCCTGCTGGAGCAGGGCACCGTCGAGGCCGGCCGGGCCACCCGCCGGATCACCACCGCGACCCGCAAGCTGATCGACGGTCAGGCCCAGGACATCTCCTTCGAGCACCGCGAGCGGGTCACCGTCGAGGAGTGCCTGGAGATGGAGGGCAACAAGACCGGCGCCCTGCTGGCCTGCGCCTGCTCCATCGGCGCGGTGCTGGGCGGCGCCTCGGAGGCCGACGCGGACGCCCTGGAGGAGTACGGCTACCACCTCGGCCTGGCCTTCCAGGCCGTCGACGACCTGCTGGGCATCTGGGGCGACCCGGCCGCCACCGGCAAGCAGACCTGGAGCGACCTGCGCCAGCGCAAGAAGTCCCTGCCGGTGGTCGCGGCGCTGGCCGCGGGCGGCTCGGCCTCGCAGCGCCTGGCCGAACTCCTGGCCGCGGATGCGAAGGCCGCGGATTCATCGGACCGTAATGACATCGAGTCCTTCGACGAGGAAGAGTTCGCGACGAGGGCGGCGTTGATCGAGGAGGCCGGTGGCCGGGAGTGGACCTCCCGGGAAGCCCGCCGGCAGTACGCCACCGCGATCGCCGCACTCGACAAAATGGACATGCCGGGAGAAGTTCGCCGTAAGCTCGTGGGCCTGGCGGATTTCGTGGTGGTTCGCGAGAAGTAGGGAAACAACTGGAGCGCAGTACGTCGCCGGCCGGGCGCGCGTGACGGCCGACGGCAGCCCCAACACCGCAGACGGAACGACTGTGCAAAGGGGAAGCCATGACAGCGACGACCGACGGCGGTCCCGGGGGCGAGGCGGCCCGCGGGACACCCTCGGCCAGAACGAAGACCGCGGGCGCGATTCCGGAACCGGCGTCAGTTCCCTGGCCCGGCGGCAGCACCGGAACGACCGAGGAGCTCGCGGCCGAGGCCGCGCGCCGGGCCACCGGCCACCTGCTGGCGCGTCAGCATCCTGACGGCTGGTGGAAGGGCGACCTCGAGACCAACGTGACGATGGACGCCGAGGACCTGCTGCTCCGTCAGTTCCTCGGCATCCAGGACGAACGGGTCGTCGGGGCCGCCGCCCGCTGGATCAGGTCCCAGCAGCGCGACGACGGCGCCTGGGCCACCTTCCACGGGGGGCCGCGCGACCTCTCGGCCACCGTCGAGGCCTACGTCGCGCTGCGGCTCGCCGGTGACGCCCCCGAGGAGCCGTGGATGGCCGCCGCCGCGGCCTTCGTCCGCGAGCAGGGCGGCATCGCGCGGTCACGGGTCTTCACCCGGATCTGGCTCGCGCTGTTCGGCTGGTGGCGCTGGGACGACCTCCCGGAGCTGCCGCCCGAGCTCATCTACCTGCCCAAGTGGGTCCCGCTCAACATCTACTCCTTCGCCAGCTGGGCCCGGCAGACCATCGTGCCGCTGACGATCGTCGGCGCCCACCGGCCCGTACGGCCCGCCCCGTTCACCCTCGACGAGCTGCACACCGACCCCGCGCGGCCCAATCCGCCGGTCCCGCGGGCACCGCTGTCCAGCTGGGACGGGTTCTTCCAGCGGGTCGACCGGGCCCTGCACGCCTACCGCAAGGTCACCGTCCGTCCGCTGCGCCGTGCCGCGATGCGCTCGGCGGCGCGCTGGATCATCGAACGCCAGGAGAACGACGGCTGCTTCGGCGGCATCCAGCCGCCCGCCGTGTACTCCGTCATCGCGCTCCACCTGCTCGGCTACGACCTCGACCACCCCGTGCTGCGCGCCGGACTCAAGGCGCTGGACGACTTCGCGGTCTGGCCGGACAAGGACACGCGGATGATCGAGGCGTGCCAGTCCCCGGTCTGGGACACCTGCCTGGCGACCATCGCGCTGGCCGACGCCGGCGTCCCCGCCGACGACCCGGCGCTGGTCAAGGCGGCGGACTGGATGCTGGGGGAGCAGATCACCAAGCGCGGCGACTGGGCCGTGCAGCGGCCCGGCCTGCCCTCCGGTGGCTGGGCGTTCGAGTTCCAGAACGACACCTACCCCGACATCGACGACACCGCCGAGGTGGTCCTCGCCCTGATCAGGGTCGACCACCCGGACCCGGAGCGGGTGAAGGCCTCAGTCGACCGCGGGGTGCGCTGGAACGTCGGGATGCAGTCGAAGAACGGCGCCTGGGGCGCCTTCGACGCCGACAACACCAGCGCCTTCCCCAACCGGCTGCCCTTCTGCGACTTCGGTGAGGTCATCGACCCGCCGTCGGCCGACGTCACGGCCCACGTGGTCGAGATGCTGGCCGCCCTCGGCCTGGAGCACGACCCGCACACCCGGCGCGGGATCGACTGGCTGCTCGCCGAACAGGAGCGCAGCGGCGCATGGTTCGGCCGCTGGGGCGTCAACTACATCTACGGCACCGGATCGGTGGTCCCGGCCCTCGTCGCGGCCGGCCTCCCGGCGGGCCACCCCGCGATCCGGCGGGCGGTGGGCTGGCTGGAGTCCGTCCAGAACGAGGACGGGGGCTGGGGCGAGGACCTGCGCTCCTACTCCTCCGACGAGTGGGTCGGCCGCGGCGAGTCCACCGCCTCGCAGACGGCCTGGGCCCTGCTGGCCCTGCTGTCGGCCGGCGAACGCGAGGGCGAGGCCGTACGGCGCGGGGTGCGCTGGCTGGCGCGGACCCAGAAGGAGGACGGGTCCTGGGACGAGCCGTACTTCACCGGCACCGGCTTCCCCCGGGACTTCTCCATCAACTACCACCTCTACCGGATGGTCTTCCCGCTCACCGCCCTCGGGCGCTACGTGCACGGCGAGCCGCTCGGCGGGCTACGGAAGGGGGCCTGATGGGGCCGGCCGGCCCACCTCTGCTCATCGTCTGCGCGCTACGGGTGGAACGGTTCGCCCTGCGCGGCGGCGACCGCAGCCACGCCGCGGGCCCGATCGCCTTCGTGCGCACGGGCATGGGGCCCCAGGCCGCGGAACGCGCCGTCGCCGCCGCGCTGCGCGACCCCGCCCTGGACGGGGCGGCGGTCCTCACCACCGGCTTCTGCGCCGGGCTGGCCCCCGGGATGCGGCCGGGCGATGTGGTCGTCGCCGACGAGCCGCGTGACGGGGAATCACTCGCCGCCGCCCTCAAGGCGGCGGGACACACCGTGCACGTCGGCCGGCTCGCCGAGTCGGACCACGTCGTACGGGGCCCGGAGCGGGCGGCGCTCCGGGCCACCGGTGCCGTCGCCGTCGACATGGAGTCGGCGGCGATGATGCGGGCCGCGCTCGCCCGGGGTCCACGCCCGGTCGCCGCGGCCCGCGTGGTCGTCGACACGCCCGAGTTCGAGCTCGTGCGGGTCGGCACGCTCCGCACGGGGATCACCGCTTTCCGCGTGCTGAGGGACCTGCTTCCTGCCTTTCTCGATTGGCACCGCTCTACCACGCTCCCCTGGAGGTGAGCTAGATGGCCATGCCACTCCGACAGTCCATCAGGGTCGGCACCTACCTCTTCGAACAGAAAATGCTCCGCAGGCGCGAGAAGTTCCCGCTCATCGTCGAGCTCGAGCCACTCTTCGCGTGCAACCTGAAATGCGAGGGCTGCGGAAAGATCCAGCACCCGGCGGGTGTGCTGAAGCAGCGCATGCCGGTGGCGCAGGCCGTCGGCGCCGTCATCGAATCGGGCGCGCCGATGGTGTCGATCGCCGGCGGCGAACCGCTGATGCACCCTCAGATCGACGAGATCGTGCGGCAACTGGTGGCGAAGCGGAAGTACGTCTTCCTCTGCACCAACGCCATGCTGCTGCGCAAGAAGATGGACAAGTTCACCCCCTCGCCCTACTTCGCCTTCGCCGTGCACATCGACGGACTGCGTGAGCGGCACGACGAGTCGGTCGCCAAGGAAGGCGTCTTCGACGAGGCGGTGGAGGCGATCAAGGAGGCCAAGCGGCGCGGATTCCGGGTCACCACCAATTCGACCTTCTTCAACACCGACACCCCGCAGACCATCATCGAGGTGCTCAACTTCCTCAATGACGACCTGCAGGTCGACGAGATGATGATCTCGCCGGCCTACGCCTACGAGAAGGCTCCCGACCAGGAGCACTTCCTGGGCGTGGAACAGACCCGGGAACTGTTCAAGAAGGCCTTCTCGGGCGGCAACCGGAAGAAGTGGCGGCTCAACCACAGCCCCCTCTTCCTGGACTTCCTCGAAGGCAAGGTCGACTTCCCCTGCACCGCCTGGGCGATCCCCAACTACTCCCTGTTCGGCTGGCAGCGCCCCTGCTACCTGATGAGCGACGGTTACGTGACCACGTACAAGGAGCTCGTCGAGGACACCGACTGGAGCAAGTACGGCCGCGGCAAGGACCCGCGCTGCGCCAACTGCATGGCGCACTGCGGCTACGAGCCGACCGCCGTCCTGGCCACGATGACCTCCCTCAAGGAGTCCATCAGGGCCACCCGGGAGACCATCGCCGGCAACCGCGGGAAGTGACGTCGCGATGACAGCTGTCGAGCCCGTCCAGCTCGGCCTGCCCTCCGTCCCGGCCCGGCCGCTAGCGGAGCGCCGCCGTTCGCGGCGCATCCAGGTCGGGTCGGTGGCGGTGGGCGGCGACGCCCCGGTCTCCGTCCAGTCCATGACGACCACGCTCACCGCCGACGTCAACGCGACCCTGCAGCAGATCGCCGAACTGACCGCGGCGGGCTGCCAGATCGTACGGGTCGCCTGCCCCTCGCAGGACGACGCGGACGCGCTGCCGCAGATCGCGAGGAAGTCGCAGATCCCGGTGATCGCGGACATCCACTTCCAGCCGAAGTACGTGTTCGCGGCGATCGACGCGGGCTGTGCGGCGGTGCGGGTGAACCCGGGCAACATCCGGCAGTTCGACGACAAGGTGAAGGAGATCGCCAAGGCGGCCTCCGAGGCGGGTGTGCCGATCCGGATCGGGGTGAACGCCGGGTCGCTGGACAAGCGCCTGCTGGAGAAGTACGGCAAGGCCACCCCGGAGGCGCTGGTGGAGTCGGCGCTGTGGGAGTGCTCGCTGTTCGAGGAGCACGGTTTCCGGGACATCAAGATCTCGGTGAAGCACAACGACCCGGTGGTGATGGTCAACGCGTACCGCCTGCTGGCGGCGCAGTGCGACTATCCGCTGCACCTGGGCGTGACCGAGGCGGGTCCGGCGTTCCAGGGCACGATCAAGTCGGCGGTGGCGTTCGGTGCGCTGCTGAGCGAGGGCATCGGGGACACGATCCGGGTGTCGCTGTCGGCTCCTCCGGCGGAGGAGGTCAAGGTCGGCATCCAGATCCTGGAGTCGCTGAACCTGCGGCAGCGGCGGCTGGAGATCGTCTCGTGCCCGTCGTGCGGTCGTGCGCAGGTGGACGTGTACAAGCTGGCGGACCAGGTGACGGCGGGCCTGGAGGGCATGGAGGTCCCGCTGCGGGTCGCGGTGATGGGCTGTGTCGTCAACGGTCCGGGCGAGGCGCGCGAGGCCGACCTGGGGGTGGCCTCGGGCAACGGCAAGGGGCAGATCTTCGTCAAGGGCGAGGTCATCAAGACCGTGCCGGAGTCGAAGATCGTGGAGACCCTCATCGAGGAGGCCATGAAGCTCGCCGAGCGCATGCAGGCCGACGGAGTGCCGTCAGGAGAGCCCCAGATCAGTGTGAGCTAAAGCGAAACAATCCCCGGCAGGGGAGCGAGGTGGGAAAGTGTCGCTGCTCGAGAACATCCGTGGTCCACGCGACCTGAAGGCCCTTCCGCCGGAGCGGCTGGGCGAACTCGCCGTGGAGATCCGTGAATTCCTGGTGCAGGCGGTGGCCAGGACCGGGGGGCACCTGGGACCCAATCTGGGCGTGGTCGAGCTGACGGTCGCCCTGCACCGGGTCTTCGACTCGCCGGCCGACCGCATCCTGTGGGACACGGGTCACCAGTCCTACGTCCACAAGATCCTGACCGGCCGTCAGGACTTCTCCAAACTGCGCGGCAAGGGGGGCCTGTCCGGCTACCCCTCGCGCGCCGAGTCCGAGCACGACCTCATCGAGAACAGCCACGCCTCCACGGTGCTCGGCTGGGCCGACGGCCTGGCCAAGGCCAACCAGGTGCTCGGCCGACAGGACCATGTCGTGGCCGTCATCGGGGACGGCGCGCTCACCGGCGGCATGGCCTGGGAGGCGCTGAACAACATCGCCGCCGCCAAGGACCGTCCGCTGATCATCGTCGTCAACGACAACGAGCGCTCCTACGCCCCCACCATCGGCGGCCTCGCCAACCACCTGGCCACCCTGCGCACCACCGACGGCTACGAGCGCTTCCTGGCCTGGGGCAAGCAGGTGCTCCAGCAGACGCCCGTGGTCGGCAAGCCGCTGTACGAGTCCCTGCACGGCGCCAAGAAGGGCTTCAAGGACGCCTTCGCCCCGCAGGGCATGTTCGAGGACCTGGGGCTGAAGTACCTCGGCCCGATCGACGGCCACGACGTGACCGCGGTCGAGTCGGCGCTGCGCCGGGCCCGGCGCTTCCACGGCCCCGTCCTCGTCCACTGCCTCACCGAGAAGGGCCGCGGCTACGCCTTCGCCGAGCGCGACGAGGCGGACCGCTTCCACGCCGTGGGCGCCATGGACCCGCTCACCTGCGAACCGCTCACCCCGTCGAGCGGCCCGAAGTGGACCTCGGTCTTCGGCAACGAGATGGTCCGGATCGGCGCCGAGCGCCCGGACGTCGTGGCGATCACGGCGGCCATGCTGCAGCCGGTCGGGCTGGAGAAGTTCGCCAAGGCGTTCCCCGACCGCGTCTACGACGTCGGGATCGCCGAGCAGCACGCGGCGGTCTCGGCGGCGGGCCTGGCGACCGGCGGGCTGCACCCGGTGGTCGCCGTGTACGCGACCTTCCTCAACCGCGCCTTCGACCAGGTCCTGATGGACGTCGCGCTGCACAAGTGCGGTGTGACCTTCGTGCTGGACCGGGCGGGCGTCACCGGCGACGACGGCGCTTCGCACAACGGAATGTGGGACATGTCGATCCTCCAGGTCGTCCCGGGCCTGCGGATCGCCGCGCCGCGCGACGCCGACCAACTGCGCGCCCAGCTCCGCGAGGCGATCGACGTCGACGACGCGCCCACCGTCGTCCGCTTCCCCAAGGAGACCGTCGGCGAGACCCTGCCGGCCATCGACCGGGTCGGCGGCATGGACGTGCTGCACCGCGGCGACCGGCCGGACGTGCTGATGGTGTCCGTCGGCGCCCTGGGCTCGGTCTCCCTGGCCGCGGCCGCCCTGCTGCGCGAACGCGGCGTCGGCGTCACGGTCGTCGACCCCCGCTGGGTCAAGCCGCTCGACGCGGAGCTGCCCGCGCTCGCCGCCCGGCACCGCATGGTGGCCGTCATCGAGGACAACGGCCGGGCCGGGGGCGTGGGTTCTGCGGTGGCGCAGGCCCTGCGGGACGCGGAGACCGACGTGCCGGTCCGGGACTTCGGCATCCCGCAGCAGTTCCTGGCGCACGCCAAGCGCGGCGAGGTGCTGGCCGACATCGGGCTCACCCCGGCCGAGATCGCCGGCCGGATCGGGGCCACCCTGACCCGTCTCGCGGTGAACGAGCAGCACCCGAACGAGAGGCACGTGAGCGATGACATCGCCCGAACCTGAGCCCAAGGGGTTCGATCTGGCGACGCTGCTGGCCGAGCGCGGAGCCGAGCGCTACGACCTGCACGCCAGGTACCTCAATCACCAGTTGCCGCGGATGCTGCACACCATCGGCTTCGACAAGGTCTACGAGCGGGCCGAGGGCGCGTACTTCTGGGACGACGAGGGCCGGGACTACCTCGACATGCTCGCCGGCTTCGGGGTGATGGGCCTGGGCCGCCACCACCCCGTGGTCCGCAAGGCGTTGCACGACGTCCTGGACGCCGGGCTGGCCGACCTCACCCGCTTCGACTGCCAGCCGCTGCCGGGCCTGCTCGCGGAGAAGCTGCTGTCGTACGCGCCGGGGCTCGACCGGGTGTTCTTCGGCAACAGCGGCACCGAGGCCGTCGAGACGGCCCTGAAGTTCGCCCGTTACGCCACCGGCAGGCCCCGCGTGCTCTACTGCGACCACGCGTTCCACGGGCTGACCACCGGCTCGCTGTCCGTCAACGGCGAGGTCGGCTTCCGCGAGGGCTTCGACCCGCTGCTCCCCGACACCGCCGTGCCCCTGGGCGACCTGGCGGCCCTGGAGCGGGAGCTGGCCAAGGGCGACGTGGCCGCGCTGATCGTCGAGCCGATCCAGGGCAAGGGCGTGCACGCCGCGCCGCCCGGTTACCTGCGGGCGGCGCAGGAGCTGCTGCACCGGCACAAGGCGCTGCTCATCGCCGACGAGGTGCAGACCGGCATCGGCCGCACCGGCGACTTCTTCGCCTACCGGCACGAGGAGGGCGTCGAGCCGGACCTGGTGTGCGTGGCCAAGGCGCTGTCGGGCGGCTACGTGCCGGTGGGCGCCACCCTCGGCAAGGACTGGATCTTCAAGAAGGTCTACTCCTCCATGGACCGGGTGCTGGCGCACTCCGCCAGCTTCGGCTCCAACGCCCAGGCCATGGCCGCCGGGCTGGCCACCCTCACGGTGATGGAGGACGAGAAGGTCGTCGCCAACGCGCGGGCCACCGGGGACCTGCTCCGCGACCGCCTCGCCGCCCTCGTCGACCGCTACGAGCTGCTGCACGAGGTCCGCGGCCGGGGCCTGATGATCGGCATCGAGTTCGGCCGGCCGAAGTCGCTGGGGCTGCGCAGCCGCTGGACGATGCTGCAGGCGGCCCGCAAGGGCCTGTTCGCGCAGATGGTGGTGGTGCCGCTGCTGCAGCGGCACCGTATCCTCACCCAGGTCTCGGGGGACCACCTGGAGGTGATCAAGCTGATCCCGCCGCTGGTCATCGGGGAGCGCGAGGTGGACCGTTTCGTGGACGCCTTCACCGCCGTGATGGACGACGCACACGGCGGCGGTGGCCTGATGTGGGAGTTCGGCAGGACACTGGTGAAGCAGGCCGTCGCCAACCGCTGACCCGGGCCCGCGTCCGGCCCACGGTGCTTTGCCCCTGAGGCAAACTTTTTGCCTCAGGGGCGAACCACGTCTATACCTGAGGCATGACCTCACCATCCGCGGACGAGGCGCCCCTGCCGGACGTCGCCCCCCAGTTGCGCGCGCTGCGCCGCAGGGGCGGGCTGACGCTGGAGGCGGCCGCGGCCCGCGCCGGGCTGTCGCCCGCGCACCTGTCCCGGCTGGAGACCGGGCAGCGGCAGCCTTCGCTCCCCATGCTGCTGACCCTCGCCCGCACCTACGGCACCACGGTGTCCGACCTGCTCGGCGAGACCTCCCCCGAGCGCGATCCGGTCGTCCGTGGCGGTTCCGTGCCGCCCGCGGAGGCCGGCGGCTGGACGTACTGGCCGGCCGGGAACCCCGGGCGGGCCATGCAGGCGCTGCGGCTGCACGTGCCGCCCGGCCCCCAGGAGGGGCTGGTCCGCGTCCACGCCGGCGAGGAGTGGCTGCACGTCCTGGGGGGCGAGCTGCGGCTCACCCTCGGGGACGCCGTGCACCGGCTGGTGCCCGGCGACAGCGCCCACTTCGACTCGCTCACCCCGCACCGCATCGCGGCGGCCTCGCCGAACGGTGTCGATCTGCTGTTCGTCCACACGCTGCTGCGGAGTTCCGTCGTAGAGCTGTGCCTGGGCGACGGCCGTTCCCCGCGCCCCCACGGCGCATGACGAGAGGACTGACCGTGTCCGGCAACTCCGGGGGCAAGGCCCCCATGGGCTTCAAGGTGCGCACCTTCATCTACCTGGTGGGGGTCCACGTCATCGCCGCGTTCTTCTTCCTGATCTTCCACCTGGCCGGGGCCAAGTAGGGCGGCCCCGCCGCCTCGTGTCAGGCCGGCTGCGCGCCGTCCAGGAAGAGCGCGCGCAGCCGCTCGCGACGCCCGGGGGTGAGGCCGAGCCCCTCCTCCAGGTAGCGGTCCACCGAGCCCCAGTGCTCCTCGATGGTGTCGAAGGCGGTCTCCAGGTACTCCTTGCGCGCGTCGAAGAGCGGGCCGAGCAGCTCCATGACCTCGGGGGTGGTCGCCGGTTCCGCGTCGTCGCCGCGCTTGATGCGGTAGCGGCGGTGGGCCTCGTTGCTCTTGAGGTAGTCCTCCACGATCGCGTCGCGCTCGACCCCGAGGGCGAGCAGGATGACGGCGACCGAGGTCCCGGCCCGGTCCTTGCCCGCGGCGCAGTGCAGCAGCGCCGGCACCGACTCGTCCTCGGCGAGCAGTTCCAGCATGCGGGCGTGCTCGGCGGTGCGGTCCAGCACGATGCGGCGGTAGGCCTGCACCATGCGCGCGGCGGCGCGGCCCTCCCCGAGGATCTGGCGCAGCGCCGCGATGTCGCCGTCGCGGACCGTCGTCCAGAACTCGGCGCCCGAGGCCGGGTCGCTCAGCGGCATGTTGACGTTGCGCACGCCGGGCAGCTCGACGTCCGGGCCCTCCAGCTTCATGTCGGAGGCGTTGCGGAAGTCGAAGACCGTGTGCAGCCCGAGGGTGGAGAGGAAGGCGGCGTCGGCGGCGGTGGCGTGCGCCAGGTGGCCGCTGCGGAAGAGCCGTCCGTACCGCACCCGGCGGCCGTCCGTCGTCGGGAGGCCGCCCACGTCGCGGAAGTTGCGCACCCCGGTCAGCTCGGGTTCCGACGGGGCGGTCTGCGGCGTCTGCTCGGTCACCGGGGCTCCTTCGGTTCAGGGGCCGGACGGTGCGGATCACCGGCGGCCGGACCACTCCCGACCTTACGACACCCGTGGCGGCCCGTACCGCGCGGTATGTGATCGCGGGAGGGGGCTGTGCGCGGCGGGCGCGGCACCGCCGTATTCCGCTTCCGGCGGATCCAGCCGGGTGGGATACATCACCCCCCGTCAACCCTTGGTTACGGTGGCGTAGGTCACTTGAGGAGGTGAAGTATGTGCTGACGTGCCAGACGATTCGAAGAGAAACAACAGTGCCGCCATCGGGTCGTACACCGCCCTGGGGGACAGCTTCACCGAAGGTGTGGGCGATCCGGGTCCCGACGGGACGTTCATCGGCTGGGCCGACCGGCTGGCGGTCCTCCTGTCCGACCGCCGCCCGGAGCACGACTTCCGGTACGCGAACCTCGCGGTGCGCGGCCGCCTACTCGACCAGATCGTCGAGGAGCAGGTGCCGCGGGCCGTGGAGCTCGCGCCCGACCTCGTGACCTTCTGCGCGGGCGGCAACGACATCCTCCGCCCCGGCAGCGACCCGGACGACGTCGCGGAGCGCTACGAGGCGGCGGTCGCCCGCCTCACCGCGTCCGTCGGCACCGTCGTGCTGTGCACCGGTTTCGACACCCGCGGCATCCCCGTGCTGCGCCATCTGCGCGGCAAGATCGCCACCTACACGGCCCATGTGCGCGCCATCGCCGACCGGTACGACTCCCCGGTGCTGGACCTGTGGTCGCTCCGTTCCGTCCAGGACCGCCGGGCCTGGGACTCCGACCGCCTCCACCTGTCGCCCGAGGGACACACCAGGGTCGCGCTGCGCGCCGCGCAGGTGCTGGGCCTCGAGGTGCCCGCCGACCCCGACCAGGCGTGGCCGCCGGAGCCGTTCCGCGCGCCCGCCGAGATCCGGCGGGACAACATCCAGTGGGCGCGCGAGTACCTCGTGCCCTGGATCGGCCGGCGGCTGCGCGGGGAGTCCTCCGGCGACAACGTGGAGCCCAAGCGCCCGGACCTGCTGCCGCTGTAGCCGGCGGGCCCGGGGCGCACCGCGCGCGGCGTCAGAAGGGCGAGGCCCCGGAGGCGAGTTCGGCCCACACGACACGGCCGCCACCGTCGTCGGTGGGCCGGACGCCCCATGCCTGCGAGAGCGCGCCCACCAGCAGCAGCCCGCGGCCGCCCTCCTCGTCGACGCCCGCCGCCCGCGGCCGGGGCGCAGTCGGCGCGTGCCCCTGATCGCTGACTTCCAGACGCAGCCGGGTGCCGTCGTAGCGCAGCCCGCAGGTGATGAACTCACTGCCGGTGTGCATGACGGCGTTGGTGAAGAGCTCGGAGACGATCATCTCGGCGTCGTCGCGGAGTCCCTCGTCCGCGTCCCACTCCCGCAACCGTGCCCGCACGCGGTGGCGTGCGTCGGCGACCGAGGACCCGTGAGCGGGCAAACGGAAGAGGTCCTGGCAGCGAAGGGCGTCGAGGTCGCCACGGCGCTCTAACCGCAGAGCGTCTGGTGAGGAGGCCACGTCGCTAACTATGCGGTCCCGTTCTCACTGTTGGCAAGATGCGATCTGTAATTTACAGAACGGCCGATGCGCACTGTCGGTTTTCGTTGACGGCATGACACACTGCTTGTGGCAGAGGGGAGTTGGGGAAGTGGTCGTGACGGACGCGCGGTCAGCCGGTGCCCCCACCGTCCTCCGTGTGGTGCTCGGAAAACGGCTCCAGGACCTGCGTGAGAAGGCCGGACTCTCCTTCGAGGACGCGGGCCGGGCGCTCGACGTCACCCACGCCACCGTCCGCCGCATGGAGAAGGCCGAGGTCGGCCTGAAGATCCCCTACGTCGAGAAGCTCCTGCGCACCTACGGGGTCGGCGACCCGGAAGAGGTCGAGGGGTTCCTGGCGCTCGCCCGCGAGGCCAACCAGCCGGGCTGGTGGCACCGCTACCGCGACGTCCTGCCCGACTGGTTCAGCGCCTTCGTGAGCCTGGAGGGCGAGGCCGGCGTCATCCGCGCCTACGAGCCGCACTACGTCCCCGGACTGCTGCAGACCGAGGACTACGCGCGCGAGGTGCTGCGGGCGGGGAACCCGGGCGCCGGCGACGCGGAGATCGAACGCGGGGTCGCGCTGCGCATGGAGCGCCAGGCCCTGCTCACCCGTGAGGACGCGCCGCTGGTCTGGATCGTCATCGACGAGACGGTGCTGCGAAGACCCATCGGCCTTCCGGCGGTCATGCGCGCCCAGATCGCCAAGCTGATCGACTCCTGCGCGCTGCCCAACGTACGGCTCCAGATCATGCCGTTCACGGCCGGACCGCACCCCGCCATGTACGGCCCGTTCCACATCTTCCGGTTCCAGACGCACGAGCTCCCGGACGTCGTCTACTCGGAAAGCCTGGTCGGGGGCGTCTACTTCGACGACCGCGACGACGTCTCGGCGTTCCTGGAGGCACTGGACCGGATGTGCGCACAGGCCGCGCCCACCCAGAGCACCGAGCGGATCCTCGTCGGCATCCAGAGGGAGACGTGACCATGGAGCGGACCCACGACGGCGACGAGATGACCGCACCGACCTCGACCCGCAAGGGTCACCGGAATCCGAACGGAGCAGGGCGTTGACCGACAAGGGCTTCCCCGCGGAGGAGATCGACACCAGCCGGCCGCACCCGGCCCGGATGTACGACTACTACCTCGGCGGCAAGGACAACTACGAGGCCGACCGCGAGGCGGCCGAGATGGTGATCCGCATGACCCCCGACGCGCGCCCCAGCGCCCGCGCCAACCGGGACTTCATGCAGCGCGCGGTGCGCTACGCGGCGGGGCAGGGCGTCCGGCAGTTCGTCGACATCGGCACCGGCATCCCCACCTCGCCCAACACCCACGAGGTCGCCCGCTCCGTCGTCCCCGAGGCCCGGGTCGCCTACGTCGACAACGACCCCATCGTGGCCGCCCACGCCGGCGCGCGGCTCACCAACACCGGCAACGCCGGCTTCTTCCTCGGCGACGTCCGTGAGCCCGAGACCATCCTGGAGCACGCCACCATCCGGGAGCTGATCGACTTCGACGAGCCCGTCGCCCTGATGCTCGTCGCGCTGCTGCACTTCGTCCGCGACGACGAGGACCCGGCCGGGATCGTGCGCACCCTGACCAAGAACCTCCCGTCCGGCAGCTTCCTGATCCTCAGCCACGGCACGACCGACTTCCACCGCGACGTCGACGCCGACGCCGGTGAGGCGTACAAGAACGCCACCTCCACCCTCAACCTGCGCAGCAAGCCGCAGATCGAGCCCTTCTTCGAGGGGTTCTCCCTGGTCGAGCCGGGCCTGGTGCAGGTGCCGCGGTGGCGCCCGGACTCCCCGTCCGCGCAGGAGGGCGAGCACGCCCGTGCCGCCTTCTGGGGAGGGGTCGGCCGCAAGGGCTGACGCGGGGGCGTCGGCCGCCCGCTAAGGGAGCGGGAGCGGCAGGAGCGGGAGCGGTGTCCGCCCCGGCGGCGGCGCGGCGGGGATCCGCTCCAGGACCCCGCCCGCGAACACGTCGTACAACGGCAGCGTCTCCAGGTGGACGTAGCCGATGTGGCAGTCGCAGACGGCCAGCGGGCACGCGCGCGGGCGCAGCGCCGCGCGGTAGGAGCCGTCGTAGAGGTTGCCCAGTTCCTCGGGGACGAAGTGGCAGCGGCGCACCGTGCCCTCGCCGTCCACCGAGATGACCGACTCGCCCGTGCGGCACGGCAGGCCCGCGCTGCGGTGCGGATGCCGGCTGTACGGGAAGAGCGGGTCCAGCGCGGTCCACCGCGCCGCCTCGGCGTCGGTGTAGGTGTGGCCCTCCGCGGCGTTGACCCACAGGTAGACGTGGTCCGGGAGGTCGGCCCGCAGCCGGCCGGCCAGTCCCAGGTGCTCCGGCAGCCCGACGACGCCCACGCTGTGGCGGACGCCGCGGTCCGCCAGCTCGCGGCAGCTGGCCAGGAAACGGTCGTAGGGCGTCTGGCCGGGGTGGAAGGTGCACCACAGGGCCAGCGTGTCCAGGTCGGCCTCGTCCAGCCACTGCGTGCGGCAGCTCAGATTGGTCTGGATCGCCACCCGGCGCACGTGCGGAAGCCGGCTCAGCTCCGCCAGCGTCCGCCGGTACCAGGAGCGCACCAGTCCCTCGCCCCACGGGGTGAACAGCAGGGAGAGCCGGTCGTCGGTCTGCCCGGCCGCCCAGCCCGCGAAGCGCTCCAGCGCGACGCGGTCGGCGGTCAGCTGGGCGCGGCTGTCACGGCGCTTGGCGAAGGGGCAGTACGGGCAGTCGTAGTCGCACGAGGCCAGCGGGCCGCGGTAGAGGATCGTCAGGTCCATGGCGGGGGCGCTCACTTGGGCTCGTAGGCGGCCATGCGCCGGTGGACGGCGGCGGAGAACAGCTCGGGTCCGGCCGCGTCGGAGTGGGCGAGCCCCTCGGGCGACAGCCGCAGCACCTCCGGCCCCGCGGCGGCGTCGAGCCAGCCCCGGTCGGCGAAGCGCTGCAGCTCCCCGGCGAAATCCTCCCCGGGAGCCGTGCCGAACCGGGTCCGGTACTCCGCGACGGGCAGGCCCTCGGCCTGCAGCAGGGACTGCAGCAGATGACGGCGGCGGGCCTCCTCGGCGTCCATCGCCCAGCCGAAGTCGGCGTGGGCGAACTCCTGCGTGGTGCGCGCCGTGTACTCGTCGAGGATGCCGCGGATGTGGTGCATGTCGACGGCGTAGTCGAAGGAGTAGTGCAGCGAGGAGGTGTACGAGCGGGCGCCGCAGCCCAGGCCCACCATGCCGTCGGTCTGGCAGGCGTAGTCCCCGCCGCCCGTGGTGGGCGCGCCCGCACGGCGGAACATGCGCATCGACACCTGCTCGTAGCCGTGCGCCAGCAGATGGTCGCGGCCGTGCCGGTACAGCCGCAGCCGCTGCTCGTCCCACGCCGCTTCGCCCCGCGCGGCGTCGGCCGCGTGGCGGCCGAGGCCGGTGAGCGGGCGGACGTACAGGGGGTACAGGTACAGCTCCTCGGGCCGCCAGGCGAGCGCCGCGTCGAGGGACTGCGTCCAGGAACCCTCGGTCTGGCCGTCGATGCCATAGATCAGGTCGATGTTGAGGACGGGGATGCCCGCTTCCCGGATCCTGCCCAGCGCCGCCTCGACGTCGGCCCGGCGCTGGGGACGGACGGCGGCGCGCGCCTCGGCGTCGACGAAGCTCTGCACCCCCAGGCTCAGCCGGGTCGTGCCGCGCTCCGCCAGCACCGACAGCCGGTCGGCGGTCGCGGTGGCCGGCGAGGCCTCCACGGAGAGCGGTATCGCCCGCAGGTCGGCCCCCAGGCCACGTTCGGCGAGATCGCAGAGCCGCTCCAGCTCGGCAGCCTCCAGGTACGTGGGGGTGCCGCCGCCGAAGGCGGCGTTGGCGAACCGCGCGCCCTCGCCCAGCGCCTCCCGCACCGCCGTGGCCTGGCGCTCCAGCGCGTCCAGGTAGGCGGTCGCCAGGCCGTCGGGCGCCCCGATCCTGGTGAAGAGGTTGCAGAAGCCGCAGCGGACCTCGCAGAACGGGATGTGGAAGTAGAGGGACAGCGCGTCCTTCGGCTCGTCCGCCCACAGGTCGCGCAGCCGGGCGTGCTCGCGGGGCAGCGCGCGGTAGGCCGTCTTGTGCGGGTACGCGTACACGTAGTGCCGGTACGGGCGCACGGCGGCCGTGGCCGGGGGCGTGGCGGAGAGCGTCACGTCGGTGAGGGTCATCGGGCGGCCCCGTCGAGGAGGAAGTGGGCGTAGGGCACCGTCCACACGACCTCGTGGCCGATGCGGTGGCCGGTGTGGCCGTCCTCGCCGTACGCTGTGCCGTGGTCGGAGCATACGACGGCCAGGCACGGACGGCGGCTGGAGGCGGCGGCGAAGAGCCTGCCGATGTGGCGGTCGACGTACTCCAGGGCGGCGGCGTGGGTGGCGCGCGAGTCGCCCGCCTCCCGGGTGGCACCCGGCAGGTGGAACCAGTTGGGCTGGTGCAGCGCCGACACGTTCACGAACAGGAAGAGCCGCTGCTGCGGCGGCAGGGCGGCGACGACCTCCTCGGCGCGGGCCACCTGGGCCTCGAAGGAGGTCGGGGAGGGCACCCCGAACTCCGGCTCCCAGTGGCTCTCCTGGAAGAGCCCGGGCAGCACCGAGCCCAGCGGCGCCTGCTTGTTGAAGAAACCGACGCCGCCGATGCACACCGTGCGGTAGCCGGCCCCGGCCAGGCCCGACACCAGGTCGGGGGTGTCGTACACGAAGGTGCCGTCCGCGGTGCTCTCACTGCCGGCGAAGCGCGCCGCGAACAGCCGCGGGTGGGGACCGGGCGTGGTGGGTGTGGGCAGGAAGCCCGCGAAGATCGCCTGGTGGGAGGCGTAGGTGAAGCTGCCGGGCGCGTGCCGGCGCTCCCACCGGCCACCGGGCAGATGGCGGGCCAGGTGGGGGATGCGGCCGGCCGCGGCGAGCTCCTCGGCCACGTCGTGGCGGAGGGTGTCCAGGGTGACCAGCAGGATGTCGTGGCTGCCCACGATCTGGTTCATGTCAAGCGGTGGCGTCATGGTGGTGCTCCTCGCGTCGCGCGCCGTGCATCGCGGCCGGTACGGCGGCGACCTGGGCGGCGTAGGTGTCCAGGCCCTCGGCGCCGCTGCCGGGGAGGCCGGTGAGCCGGGGCAGCAGATCCCCGAAGGCGTTGACCTCGCCGACGGCGAAGCGGCGCCAGCCGGTCGCGGGCAGGACGTCCACGCCCACGCAGAGCGTGCCGGGGAAACACGCGGCCGCCCGTTCGGCGGTCGTCAGCACGTCCCCGAAGTCGCCGCCCGCGGCGCGGATCGCCGCGCGGGCCGTGTCCAGGTCGCCGCGGGCGCCGCCGAGGTGCAGATTCGTCATGGGGTGCGGGCTGGTGCGGACGACGGCGTGCGTGGCGCGGCCCGCGACCACCACCACCCGCAGGTCGGCCGCCCGCCCGTGCTGGGACGCCTTGGGCAGCCAGCGCTCGACGTGCAGCCCGTCCGGGGCCAGCGCGTCCACGAGGGCGGCGACCTCCTGCTCCGTGCGGTACTCGCGGACCCGCAGCGAGTTGAACAGGCGTCCGTCGGCGGTGGTCTCCACCGAGGTCGTGGCCTTGACCCGGCCGGGGCCCGCCATCGCCAGCGCCACCACCCCGGAGGCGGAGGAGCCGTGCGCGGGCTTGAGGAACGCCCGGGAGATCCGGGCGGACCGCAAGCGCTCCCTGAGCTCGGCCCAGCCGCGCACCGGCGGCCCGTCGGGAGCGGGCGGCACCGGGACGCCCGCGGAGGTCAGCCGGGCGTGGCAGCGCCGCTTGTCGAACAGCACGGCGACCTCCCCGGCGTCCGCCGACGGCACCGCGCCGGCCCGGCGGGCCGCCTCCGTCACCTCGTGCACGGCGGCGGTGAAGCGGCGGTACCACAACGCGGTGCCCTCGACCCTGGCCGGGTCGTCGGCGCCCCGCAGCAGGCGGTCGACCTCCGCGTCCTCGCCGGGCGAGTCGACGCGCACGAACTCACCGGGCGCGAAGGCGTACCGGCCGCGCAGCACGTCGCGCCACGCCAGCACACGGGGCGCGGGATGGCCCGCGGCACGCACCGCGTCGGCGAAGAGGGTCGTCCTGCGGTTGCCGGGGTTGCCGACGACGGCGATGCGGAGCGCACCGCCGGTACCGCTACTCGGAGACGGCGACATAGCGCCACTCCTCGTTCCGCCAGTGATGCGGCTCGCGGTGCTCCGACAGGTCGACCTCGGTGCCCGCGGAGCCCACGACGGCGCGCAGCCGCTCGGCCACGGCTTCGCTCAGGTAGTGGTGGTGCAGGTCGAGCCGCTTGAGGTGGGTGAGCGGCTGGCCGCCCAGCAGTGCCTCGGCGCCGGTGTCGGTGAGGGTGCCCATGGACAGGCTCAGCGTCTCCAGCTGCGCGACGACGGGAGCGGAGGCCACGGCCGCCGCGATCTCGTCCTGCAACTCGCTGTCCTGCAGGCCGAGGTGGCGCAGCGCGGGGAAGCGGCCGCCGGCCAGGACCGGCGCGAGGTCGGCGACCGTGGAGTCCCCTCCGTACTGCTCCACGCCGAGCCACAGCTCCAGCCGCTCCAGCGCGGGCAGCTCGCAGGCGCCGACCGCCCGCACCACCGTGCCGGGGAGCCCGCCGGACTCCAGGCGCAGCACGCGCAGCGCCTCGTGACGGACGGGACGCAGCGACAGCGGCTCCTCGCCCAGCCCCTGCGAGTCGCCGCCACGGACACCGAACTCCTCCAGCAGCGGGAAGCGTTCGAGGACGGGCGTGACGTCGGTCAGCTGCAGCCAGGAGACCTCGCACTCCTCGCCGGTCACGTCGGCGAGGAACAGGGCGCGCAGCGCGGGGAAACGCTCCGCGTCCGCGAGCACCAGTTCCAGCGCGGGACGCAGTTCGGAGTACTCGTCGTCCCACCAGGGGCCGAGGACCAGCGCGCGCACCCGCGTGGTGTCGACCGCCGCGGTGAAGTGGCCCCACAGCTCGGGGAAGGGGATCTCGCCGGCCTCGAAGCAGTCCAGCCGCCAGGCCACGGCGTCGGGGCCGGGCAGCTCGGCCGTGCCGGCCTCGGGCAGCGTGTGCACGCGCAGCCCGTGGAAGGTCTCCAGGTGACGTGTGACGGTCATGACGGCCTCACTCCGCGACGGCGGTGTAGCGGTGGACCTCGCCGTCCCACTCGTCCTCGTCGCCGGGTTCGGAGAGGTCGACCTCGACGCCCGAGGGCTCGAGGGCGGCCCGCACGCGCTCGGCGACCGGCTCGGTGACGAAGTTGTGGTGCAGGTCCAGCCAGTTGAGGTGGGTCAGCGGCTGGCCGGCGAGCAGGGCGGTCACACCGTCGTCGGTGAGCACGCCCAGGGACAGGTCGAGCGAGGAGAGCTGGGCCACGACGGGGGCAGCGGCGACGGCGGCGGCGATCTCGTCCTGGATCTCGCTGTTGCGCAGGCCGAGATGGCGCAGCGCAGGGAAGCGGCCGCCGGCCAGGACCGGCGCGAGGTCGGCGACCGTGGCGTCGCCGCCGTACTCCTCCACGCCCAGCCACAGCTCCAGGTGCTCCAGCGCCGGGAGTTCGCTCGCGGCGACACCGCGGACCACCTCACCGGGCAGGCCGCCCGCCTCGAAACGGAGCGTGCGCAGCCGCTGGTGGTGGGTCGCAGGGAAGCGCAGTCCGGTGCCGCCGCGGACGCCGAACTCCTCCAGCCGCGGATAGGCCTCGAGCACCGGCGTCACGTCGGACTGCTCGATCCAGGAGATCTCGGCCTCCTCCATCTCCAGGTCGCCGAGGAACACGGCCTCCAGCGCGGTCAGCCGTTCGCGCGCGTCCACGAGCAGCCGCACGAGGACACCGGAGTCGTTGTCGTACGGCTCGCCCCACTGGCCCAGGACGAGGGCCCGCACGCCCGCGGGCTCGACCGTCTCCAGGAAGCGGTCCCACAACTGCGCGAAGGTCTCCTTCGCGTCGTCCTCCCAGGGGTTGACGGCCAGCCGCCACGCCACCGCGCCCGCCGCCGGGAGCTCCTGCCGCGCGCCGGGCGCGGGGAAGTCGAAGGCCGGCAGGCCGTTCAGTTCCTGCAGATGTTCGACGTGGGACATCGGTGGTCTCCCGAGGTGGACGGACGCGGTGCCTTGACGTGGTGGTGCCTTGACGTGGAGGTGCTTCGAGGCGGTGGTGCCTCGCTCGCGAAGAGTTCTACCAAGCCGCTCCGACAGTGCCTGCCGCGGGCTGTGCACAAGCCGTCGGGGGCGTTGTCACACCCCGCGCGTAGCGTCGTGGACATCGGGTCGGCGGGTGCCGACGGCGGAGGGAGACACGCATGTACCGGCAGGGGGACGTCCTGATCGTGCCCGTCGCGGAAGCGGCCGTGCCGCCGGGCACGGACCGGATGCCGCGGCAGGCGAGGGACGCGCGGGGCAGGCTCGTGCTGGCCCTCGGCGAGGTGACCGGGCACGCCCACGCGGTGGTCGGGCCGGGGACGCTGGTGCGCGAGCCCGGGCCGTTCGGGGCGGCGTACCTCCATCTCCCGGACGGCGGGCGGGTGGTCCACGAGGAGCACGCCGCGATACCGCTGCCGAAGGGGTGGTACCGGGTGGTGCGGCAGCGCGAGTACGTGCCCGGCGCGGTCCGCGTCGTGGCGGACTGACCAGGACGGGGGAGCGGAGCGATGACGACGGTGGCGAGCGCGGTGACGAGCGCGGTGACGGGTTCGGGCACGGGTACGGCGACGGAGCCGGCGGTGGACACGACGGCGCTGTGGCGCGAGGTCGTCGCGGCGACCGGACCCGCGGACCGGGCGGCGGCGGAGGAGGGGGTGCGCCTGGCCTACCGGCTGGCCGGGCTGCCCGAGCCGGAACGGATCGTGTGGGCGGCCTCGCCCCTGGAGGCGGTGGTCCTGGCCGTGCGCCTGACGGCGGACGGCACGGCGGGCGGCAGCGTCCGCGACGCCGTGCGGACACGGCCGTGGGCGGCCGCGCGGGAGCGGGTCGCCGACCGGCTCGGACCGGCCGGGTGGGCGGACCACTGGGCCGTCACGGGCGCGCAGTTGTGGGACACGACGGTGCTGCTGACCGAGCGGATACGGACCGCCGTGGTGGACGCCGGACCGAGGGTGCCCGGCGGCGGGCAGGCCGTGCGGCTCGCGTTGCTCGACGCCGTGCTCGGGCAGCACGACGCGGCGTGGCTGGCCGCCTTCGACGGGCAGGAGGGCACGCGGGAGCTGGCCGGGATCGCTGCGGTCGCCCGGAACGCCGGCTGGTGGTGGCCGTACGAGCGGACGGCGGTCGTCGCCGAACGCCCCCTGGAGCTGCACCGGGACGAGGCGGGCCGGCTGGACCGCGGCGACGGCCCCGCGCTGGCCTACGCGGACGGCTTCGCGCTGCACGCCTGGCGGGGCATGCCGGTCCCCGCCGAGTTCCTCGACGGGCTCGCCGGGCTGACCCCGCGCCGCATACGCGAGGAGGAGAACGCCGAGCTGCGCCGGGTGATGCTGGAGCACTACGGCTATGAGCGCTACCTGGAGGAGTCCGGGGCCGAGCCCGTGCAGCGGGACGCCGCCGGCGTGCTGTGGCGGATCGAGCTGGAGGGGGACGAGCCGCTGGTGATGGTCGAGGTCGTCAACTCCACGCCGGAGCCGGACGGCACCCACCGCACCTACTGGCTGCGGGTGCCGCCGCGGACCCGGACCGCCCGCGAGGGCGTCGCCTGGACCTTCGGACTGGAGGAGGCCGACTACGTGCCGGAGAGGGAGACCTGAGCGGACTCCAGCGTCGCGGCGTCGATGAGGGCGAGGTTGCCGCCAGCGGTGCAGGTGTGGGCACCAGCCGTCGCGCCGAGGCGGGCGCAGGACTCGAAGTCCAGTCCGCGCATGCGCCCGTGGAGGAAGCCGCAGAGGAAGGCGTCGCCCGCCCCGTTGGAGTCCACCACCGGGCCGGGCGGGGTGACGGCCGGGATGTGCCGGGGCGTGCTGCCCCCGTCGCGCGCGAGCAGGTAGGCGCCGCCCGCGCCCGCGGTGGCGATCACGGCCTGGGCGCGGCCGTCGCGCAGGATCGCGCGCATGATGTCCGCGATGCGCTCGCCCGCTCCTGCCGCGCTGAGGAAGACCAGGTCGGAGCGGCGGGCGAACTCCCGCTGGTGCTCGGCCAGTCCGTCCCAGTCGTGCAGGTCGGTCGAGACGGGCAGGCCGAGTTCCTCGATGTCGTCGTAGAGGAAGCGCGTGAAGTGCGAGATCGACAGGTGCACGTGCCGGGCCCGGCGCAGGTGCGGCAGGTAGAACTCGCGCGGCATCCGCAGGTGCTCCGGGTCGCGTCCGTCGTAGAAGGACATCCGGCGGCCCGTGGCGTCCACGAGGTTGACGGCCCGCCGGGTCCCGGCGGGGGAGATCAGCGGCTCGAAGTCGACGTCGCCCTTGGCCAGGCGCTCCCTGAGCAGGGTGCCGATCCAGTCGTCGCCGACGAAGTCGAGGAACTTCACGGTCATGCCGAGCGCGCGGCAGCCCAGCGCCACGTTGCCGCCGGTCTGGCCGGGCCACTCCCGGACCGGCTCCACCCCGAGGGAGTCCACGAGCGGTACGGGCAGGCTGTCCACCCGCACGACGGTGTCCACCCCGGAACCGCCCACGACGAGCACGTCGTACGGCGACTCTTCCGTGGTCATGTGCACCTCCAGTCACCACCCCGGCGCCATGTTACGGCCGTCCGGTGTCCCCCGGTGTCCGGTCACTGATGTGCTCGGCCGCCCAGGCGCCCCATTCCTGCTGCATCCTGCTGAAGCGCAGCCCCCACTCCAGGGTCAGCCGCCCGTAGAAGGCGAGGTCGCCGCGGGCGTCACGGCGCTGAGCCGGTGACCAGTTCCGTCCACGCCGCGCGGACGGTGTCGAGCCCGAAGGACGCGCGTAGCCAGTCGCGGGCCTGCTCGCCCGCCTCCTGCCAGCCGTCGGCCGCGAGCGCCGCGATCGCGTCCGCCATGGCCGATGGGGAGTCGTGGATCCAGCGGCGTTCGTAGATCGCATCGGCGCCCGGCCAGGGCAGCAGGGCGGGCACCGCGCCGGAGGCCATGCCCTCGGCGGGCGCGAGGTGGAAGCTCTCGTCGTCGCTGGTGGAGAGCACGAAGCCGACGCGCCGCAGCCAGCTCGCCACGTCGGGGCCGAAGTCGTCGAAGACCACGGCGTCCTCCAGCGGACCGGACTGCACACGGCGCAGCACGGCGTCGTAGTGCGCCCGCTCCTCGGGCTTGTTCCAGATCCACCAGTAGTCCCAGGGCATCTTGGACTTCACCGACAGCCGCCACCGCGGGTCCCTGGCCCGCAGCGCCTCGAGCACGTCCAGGCCCAGGTCGAGCCGCTTGCGCGAGGGCGCGATGCCGATCATGCCGAGGCGGTAGCGGGCGTCGGGGACCTTGGGGCGGTCCAGCTGCCGGTCGTCGACCCAGTTGGGGACGGTGACGAGCTTCTCCTGCGGCCAGCCGGTGCGTTCCCGCGTGAGCCGGTTGTAGTGCGGGCTGACGCACACGACGCGGTCGACGGCGTCGATGTCGACCTGCGCGGGGTAACCGGCGTACAGCTCGAAGCGGTGGAGGCGTACCAGCAGGCGGGAGCCGCGGCGCTTGTGGCGGCTGTACCAGACGGCCGCCGGCCCGCACCACTCCACGACCACGACGTCGGCCCAGGCGGCGAGTTCGCGGCCGGCGGCCGCGTCGTGCCGGGCCAGTGCCTCCCAGGCGTCGACCCGCACCTCGACCCCGGGCAGGGCCTGGAGGTGGTCCAGCAGACGGGTGAAGAACTTCAGGTCGTGCCCGGCGACGACGACCCGCAGCGGTCGGCCGCGTCCGGCGAGCGCGACCGGCGCCGCCGGCAGCGCCCGTTCGACCAGGCCGCGCAGCCGTTCGGCGGCCCGGTCCAGTGAGAAGTGCGCGGCGGCCTCGCGGCAGCGCCGGGCGGCCGTGCGGTAGGCCTCGGGGGAACGGGCGGCGATGGCGACCGCCTCCGCCGCGTCGTCGAGGGTGCCGCGACCGGGGACGAACAGCGGGTAGTCGGCGCCGAGCAGCGCCTCGTGCGCGGGCGTGCGGTTGAGCACGACGGGCAGCCCGAGCGTCCCGAACTCCAGCACCTTCGTGGACAGTTCCAGGCTCGCGTCCAGTTCCGGATGACGCCAGCCCAGCCCCAGGTCGCATCCCGCGGCGATCCGCATGGCCGCCTGGCGGGGGGTGCCGCCGTGGTGCACCACGCCGGTTGCGCTCCGCAGCGCACGCTCCATGGCCGCGTGGAAGCCGGGGTGCCGCGGGTCGTCGTGGACCTTGTCGCCGACGGTGTGCAGCTCGGCCCGGATCCCGCGGGTGGCCAGCGCGGCCGGCAGTTCCGTCATCTCCAGGGTGTTCCAGCGCGGTGCGAACTTGCCCGTGTACACCAGGCGGACGGGGTCGCGCGCCGCGTCGTGCCCCGGCACCGCGAAGTCCGGGACGGGCACGCTCGGCGGGTACAGCACGCACTTGCCGCACGCGGCCGGCACCCAGGCCTCGATGAAGCAGCGCAACTCCTCGGTCTGGCACAGCAGGTAGCGGGAGGCCTCGGCGATCCGGGTCAGCTCGTCGACCGCCTCGTCCGACATCTGCGCCGCCGACTGCGGGATGTCGGTGAGGTACGCCCAGATCCGGCCGTCGAAGGCGCCGTCGGCGACGACCTGCGCCACCAGCCGGCGACCGCGCAGCACCAGCAGGTCGCACGGCTCCCGTTCGTCCTGCTCGCGCAGCACCCGCGAGGCCTGGACGGGGGACAAGGCGTGCCCGGTCGGTACGACGGACACCCCCGGCAGCTGCGCCAGCGGATCGACCAGCCGTCCGGTGCGCACCGGAGCCTTCAGCACCAGCCGGGTCCCGCAGCCGGCCCGCGCCAGCGCCTGCACCGTCGACTGGGCCCACACCGCGGAACCGTCGATGAGGTTGAGGTCCACGTCCCCGTAGACCATCGCCCTGACCGTGCGCGTGCCCGTCATCGGACCTCCTCCGGGCGGATCGTGAACAGCCGTGCCGCCCCGGGGGACGGCCAGAGCGTCCTGCGCAGCAGGGCCGGGCGGAAGCCGTTGACGTGCGGAACGAAGCCCGGGGCGTCCGCGCTGAAGCCCACCGCGTCGGCCCCGGAGCACTCCTGGGCGCACATCAGGTCCAGCAGGTGGACCGCCGGCCGTTCCTCGGCGAGGTCCGACCAGTCCGCGACCCAGGGTGCGCCCGGCCCGTCCGCCGTGGCCCGTACGGTGACCCCGCCCGCGGTGAGTTCCGCGTAGGCCGCCCCGGGAACGGGCACCAGCACCTCGGCGGGGCGGAGCCGCTGCGCCAGCACCTGCGCGACCAGGCGTGACACCTCGGAGCCGTCACGCGGGTCGGCCACCACGGCCACCCGCCGGGCGTCCAGCGGGTCCGCCGCCCCGGCGATCCGGGCGAGCTCCGACAGCCGGACCCGGGTGGCCCGGGAGGTGAAGATCTCCCGCAGGTCGCCGCGGTCCACCGACGCCGGGTCCAGCCGGGCCGGCTGCACCCCGGTGTCCCCGTCGAGCACGGCGTCCCAGGGGAACGGGGCCAGCCCCGGCGCGGCGGAGGCGGGGGCGTCCCGCCACAGCACGGCGGTACGGCCGAGCGCGTGGACGGTGGCGAGGAGTTCGGCCAGCCGCCGGTCCA
Organism: Streptomyces sp. PA03-5A; assembly: GCF_033792725.1. Lineage (NCBI taxonomy): Bacteria > Bacillati > Actinomycetota > Actinomycetes > Kitasatosporales > Streptomycetaceae > Streptomyces > Streptomyces sp. PA03-5A. The sequence goes on from NZ_JARAVL010000007.1 coordinate 215,913, forward strand.
GGTCGGGGGCGGTGCCCGTGCCGGTGTGCGCCCACGGCCCGGCAAGGCAGGCGCTGAGCTGTACGACGAGCACGTCCGGGTCGGTGCGTTCGGCGACCTGCCGTGCGTCGTGCGGCAGCACGCGGTTGACGACGGCGTCGTGGGCGAAGTCGGCGGCGGTCGTGGCGTCCAGGACGCCGGCGATCACCAGCCGGTCGCGGGGGCCGGCCGTGAACGCCCGGTGGGCCAGGTGCAGGTGTCCGTCGGCCGCCGGACCGCCCCCGTCCGGTGCCGGGGAGGCCGCGGCCGGCGCGCCCGGCCGGGCTGCCGCGGGGCGACCGCCCTTGCCGCGGCCGCGCCACATCCCGTACAGCTCGCGCGGCAGCCGCGTCGAGCCGCGCAAGGGGGAGCGCGCGGCCGAGACCAGCGCCTGGCCGACCCGCAGCGAGGTCGAGCCCTGCAGCATGGCGACCCGGGTCTCCAGCACCCCGATCCGCTCCCTGGCGCGTCGCAGCTCGGCCGCGAGCCGGTCGCGTTCGTGCGTCACGGCCGCCGTCCGCTCGCCGTCCGTGCCGTCCTGCAGTGCCTCCAGCGCGCGACGGTCCTCCTCGTGCCGCCGCTCCAGCTCCAGCACCCGCGCCCGCCCGGCACGCGAGACGAACTCCGCCAGCACGTACTCGCCGGCCACCCGCAGCGCGGTGGTCTCCCGGCCGGGCACGGGCCGCCCGGCCGGGTCCAGGAGCGGGAGCAGCGCCTCGGTGCAGGTGAACACCGCGCCGCCGTGCAGGTGCAGGTAGTCAAGGCCGGCCGCCCGCAGCACCTGGCAGCGGTGCGCCACCAGGGCGTCGAGCAGCCGGTGGTACGGCAGTTCGGCACCGGCGTGGCCGAACACGATCAGGCCCTTGCCGCCCGGGCGCATGCGCCGCAGCGCCGCGAGGCACGCGTCCTCGTCGCCGTGCCGGGCGGGGTCGGGGCCGAAACTGAGCAGGGCCAGCCGTCCCTCGCCGACCGGGTCCTGGTCACCGGCCGGGGAGGGGCACAGCCGGACGCCGCCCGGCAGGTGCAGGTACGGTTCGAGCGGGATGCCGCCGCCGGTCGCGTCGACGACCTCGGTCACCCCGTCCAGGTGCGGGTGGAGCAGATCGAGAAGGCGCATCAGGAGGTCCTCGTGAAGACGTGGAAACCGACCCTGTTCTCCCGGAAACCGTACGGCGTGAAGCCGCCGTACCGCAGTCCGAGCGGTTCGACGGCGGCGCGGTACTCGGCGGCAGGGCGGTGCAGGATGTAGTCGCCGCGCGCCACGCGCCCGGGCGCGTCCTCGTCGGTGACGACCAGCCGGCCGGTCAGCCGGACGAGGGAGGCGAGGTTGACCAGCGCGGCCCGCCAGGCGGTGTCGTCGAGCACGTGGAAGAGCACGTCCACGGCGAGCACCACGTCGTACAGCCACGGGCTGCGCCAGGCCGACAGCTCCGCCACCGCGTAGCGGGGGCCGCCGCCGAGCGCGCGGCCGTGGTCCACCGCCGAGGGACTGGCGTCGACCGCGTCGACGAGGTGGCCGCAGCGGGCCAGGGCCCGGGCGAAGTGGCCCTTGCCGCAGCCCGCGTCGAGTACGAGCAGCGGGTCGTTGGCCCGTTCGAAGTCGCCGGTGATGCGCAGTACCTCCGCGAAGCGCAGCGCGTAGAAGATCTCGTTGCCCGGCCGGTCGAGGCCGATGTGGCCGCCGGAGGCGAGGTCGTCGTGCTCGCGGTGGCGGCTGTCCCAGTACGCGAGGGGGTCGTCCAGGCGCGGCTCAGACATGGTGGTCCAGCCACTCGGTGATGACGCGGGCGATGCGGGGCCCCGAACGCCCGTCCCACAACGGGGGGCCTTCGGGGGCTCGGGCTTCGCCGTCCAGCGCCTTGAGCAGGGCCGGGACCAGCCCGTCGGGGGCCACGAGGCGGTTGGTGCCGTGGGTGACCGTCACGGGCCGCTCGGTGTTGGGCCGCAGCGTCAGGCAGGGCACGCCCAGGACGGTGGTCTCCTCCTGCACCCCGCCCGAGTCGGTGACCACCGCGGCGGCGCCCCGCAGCAGCCCCATGAACTCCAGGTAGCCGAGCGGCTCCAGGATCCGGATGCCGGGCGTGTCGCCGAGCCCCGCCGCCTCCAGCGCGGCCCGCCCGCGCGGGTGCAGCGGGACCGCCAGCTCCAGGTGCTCCGCCGCCCCGCGCAACGCCGCCACGGCGGCGGCCGCGGCGGCCGGGTCGTCGACGTTGGCGGGACGGTGCAGCGTCACGACGCCGTAGCGGCCGCGCAGCCCGTGGGCGGCGCGGGCGGCCTCCGGGTCGAAGCGCGGCAGGTGGGCCATCAGGGTGTCGATCATCGGGTTGCCGACGAAGTGCACCCGGGCGGTGTCCACGCCCTCGTCCCCCAGATGGCCCACCGCCTCCGGGCTGGTGACGAAGAGCAGGTCGGCGAGCTGGTCGGTCAGCCGCCGGTTGACCTCCTCCGGCATCGTCATGTCGAAGCTGCGCAGGCCCGCCTCGACGTGCGCCACGGGCAGCCCCAGCTTGGCGGCGACCAGGGCGGCGGCGAGCGTGGAGTTGACGTCCCCGTAGACCGTGACCAGGGCGGGCGCCCGGGCCGACAGCTCGTCCTCCAGGGCGGTCAGCAGGGCGGCGGTCTGCCGGGCGTGGCTGCCGGAGCCGACGCCGAGGTCCACGTCCGGCTCGGGCAGGCCGAGCTCCCGGAAGAAGACGTGCGACAGGCGTTCGTCGTAGTGCTGTCCGGTGTGCACCACCGACTGCGGCTGCCCGGCCTCGCGCAGCGCGGCGACGACCGGGGCGGCCTTGACGAAGTTGGGCCGGGCACCGACCACGTGGACTACCGAGCCGAGCACGGTGCCTCCCGTTCACTTGCCGTGCTTAGGGTGGGATTGTGCGTCGTCGTACTCTTCGTGCCTTGATTCTCGCCGCCTCCGTGGCGGTCCGTCATCTGCGGGACGACCCGGTGCGTGCGGCGTCCCTGGCCCTGAGGGTCGCCCCGGGGCCGGCCCGGCGACCCGCCCGGTGGGCGCTGGCCCGGCTGCCCGAGCGCGATCCGCACCGCGTGCGCGGCGGCGCCACCGCCTACGGGCCGCGGGGTGTGCCCGCCCCGGCCGGTGCGCCGGGGACGGCGGTGCCGGGGCGGGTGCTGCACCTGGTCACCAACTCCCTGCCGTACCGCAACGCCGGCTACACCGTCAGGACGCACGCCATCGCGCGCGCCCAGCGGGAGGCGGGCCTGGACCCGCAGGTCGTCACACGGCTGGGCTTCCCCGTGGCGCAGGGCGTCTGGGACGGACGGCCGGCGCAGGTCGTGGACGGGGTGCCGTACCACCGCCTGCTGCCGGTGCGGATGCCGGGGACGCCCGCGGCCGCCCTCGCCCGCAACGCCGAGCTCGCCGCCCGGCTCGTCGAACGGCTCCGCCCCGCGGTCCTGCACGCGGCCACCGATCACCCGAACGGCCGAGTGGCGCTCGCACTGCGCGAATCGTTCGGCCTGCCGGTCGTCTACGAGGTGCGCGGCTTCCTGGAGGAGACCTGGCTGACGCAGGGACCCGGGCGTGACCGTGACAGCGCGTCGTACCGGGAGCGGCGCGCCCTGGAGACGCACTGCATGAAGGCCGCCGACCTGGTGCTCACCCTCGGCGAGGCGATGAAGGCGGAGATCGTCTCCCGGGGGGTCCCCGAGGAACGGGTGCGGGTCGTGCCCAACGCCGTGGACGACGTCTTCCTCCAGCCGCTGCCCGACCCCGGTGACCTGCGCACCCGTCTCGGCATCGGCCCGGACGAGCTGGTCGTCGGCACGGTCTCCACGCTCACCCCCCACGAGGGCATCGGCACCCTGCTGCGCGCCGGGGCCGTGCTGCGCCGCCGGGGTGTGCCGCTGCGCCTGCTGATCGTGGGAGACGGCCCGCAGCGGCCCGCGCTGGAGCGGCAGGCGGCGGGGCTCGGCCTCGGCGGGAGCGCCCTGTTCACGGGCCGTGTGCCGTACGCCGAGGTGCGGGCCCACCATGCCGTGCTGGACGTCTTCGCGGTGCCCCGGACGGGAGAGCGGGTGTGCCATCTCGTGACCCCTCTCAAGCCGGTGGAGGCGATGGCGAGCGGTCTTCCCCTTGCAGCAAGTGATGTCACGGCGATGGGGGAGCTGGTCGAAGACCAGGTGAACGGACGGCTAATTCCGTCAGGAGACGTAAATGCCTGGGCAGATACGCTCGAAATATTGCTCTATAGTCCAAATCAACGGCGGATGATGGGCGACGCCGCCCGCGCACGAGTGGCCCGCGACCGTACGTGGGCCCACATCGCGGGGCGGACGCGCGACGCCTACCGCGGTCTGGGGGCCGTATAGCGCTCTGGATGGTGCGGCATGACGGTGGATCTCGCAGTCGTAGGCCTCGGGTACGTCGGGCTGCCCCTTGCCAGGGAAGCCGCGGCGGTGGGACTGAGCGTCGTGGGACACGACCTGGACCCCGCGGTCGTGGACGCCCTCAACTCCGGCCGCTCGCATGTGGACGACGTCCGCGACGACGACCTGCGGCGCATGCTGGCCTCCGGGTTCACCGCGACCACCGGCCAGGAGTGCCTGGGGGAGGCCCAGGCCATCGTCATCTGCGTCCCCACCCCGCTGTCCGAGGACGGCGGACCAGACCTGACCGCGGTCACCGGGGCCGCCGAGGCGGTCGCCGCGCGGCTGCGCCCCGGCGTCCTGGTCGTGCTGGAGTCGACGACCTACCCCGGCACGACCGACGAGGTCGTCCGGCCCCTCCTCGAGGCGGGCTCGGGGCTGCGCGCCGGGGCGGACTTCGCCCTCGCCTTCTCGCCCGAGCGGATCGACCCGGGCAACCGGACCCACGGCTTCCGCGACACCCCGAAGATCGTCGGCGGGCACACCCCCGGGTGCGCGGCGCGCGCCGTCGCGTTCTACGGCAAGCTCGTCGACACCGTCGTGCGGGCCAAGGGCACCCGCGAGGCCGAGATGGCCAAGCTGCTGGAGAACACCTACCGCCACGTCAACATCGCGCTCGTCAACGAGCTGGCCATACTCTGCCGCGAACTGGGCGTCGACATCTGGAACGTCATCGACTGCGCCGCCACCAAGCCCTTCGGCTTCCAGGCCTTCCGGCCCGGCGCGGGCGTGGGCGGCCACTGCATCCCGATCGACCCCAACTACCTTTCGTACAAGGTCCGTACGCTCGGCTACGAGTTCCGCTTCGTCGAACTCGCCCGGGAGATCAACCACCGGATGCCGGAGTACGTGGTGCGCCGGGCGCAGGACCTGCTCAACACGGCCGGGAAGGCGCTGCACGGCTCACGGGTGCTGCTGCTCGGCGTCACCTACAAGCCCGACATCGCCGACCGGCGCGAGAGCCCCGCCGTCCCCGTGGCGCGGCTGCTGCGCCGGCTCGGCACGGGGATCTCCTTCCACGACCCGTTCGTGGAGGCCTGGGAGGTCGACGGCGAGCCCGTCCCCCGGGCCGGCGACCTGGCCGCCGCTCTGCGCGATCACGACCTGACGGTCCTCCTGCAGGACCACAGCGCCTACGACCTGCAGGTGGTGGCGGACCGGGCCCGCCTGCTGTTCGACACGCGCGGACGGATCTTCCGGCCGGACGTCGAGGTGCTGTGATGCACGTACTGGTCGTCACCGTCGTGCACCACCCCGAGGACGCGCGCATCCTGCACCGTCAGATAGCCGCCCTCATAACCCACGGTCACACCGTCACCTACGCCGCGCCCTTCACCGCGCGGGCGACCCCGCCCCGCCCCGGGGTCGAGGGCGTCGACCTGCCCCGGGCCACCGGACGGGACCGGCGTGCGGCCGTCCGTGCGGCCCGGCGCCTGCTGGTGCGGCGCGGGCCCACCGTCGACGCCGTCCTGCTCCACGACCCCGAACTGCTGCTCGCCCTGCCGCGGGCGCTGCGGCACTGGCACCGCACCGGCGCCCGGCGGCCGGCCGTGGTGTGGGACGTGCACGAGGACACCGCGGCCGCCCTCACCATGAAGGGCTGGGTTCCGCGGCCACTGCGCCCGCCGCTGCGCCTGGTGGTCCGCGCGGCCGAACTCGCCGCCGAGCGGCATCTGCACCTGCTGCTCGCCGAGGACGCCTACCAGCGGCGCTTCCGCCGCGCGCACCCCGTGGTGCCCAACCTGGTCACCGTCCCCACGGACCCCCCGCCGGCGCCGGGCGACGACCGCGTGGTCTACCTCGGGCAGCTGTCCCGGGCCCGCGGCGCCGAGGAACTGGTCGCCATGGCACGGCTGCTGGCCCCGGACGTCCATGTCGAGCTCATCGGCGCCGCCGACGGGGACGTCCGCGGACTGCTCGCGGCGGCCGACCGCGACGGCGCGCTGCGCTGGCACGGTTTCCTGCCCAACGACGCGGCCCTGGGCCGGCTGCGCGGCGCCCTCGCCGGGGTGTCGCTGCTGCGCGACGAGGCGAACTACCGCCACTCGCGGCCCACCAAGGTCGTCGAGTACATGGCCTACGGCATCCCCGTCGTAAGCACCCCCAACCCCCTCGCCGCCGAGCTGGTCCGCGGGCACGACTGCGGCCTCCTCGTCCCCTTCGAGGACCCCGCGGCCGCCGCGGACGCGGTCCGACGGCTGCGCGACGACCCGGAACTGCGCCGCGCGATGGGCGCCCGCGGCCACGCCGCCGCCCGTGGCGGGCTGCACTGGCCCGACTGCGCGGCGCAGTTCGTCACGAGCCTGGAGGGCTGGGCGGTGGCGGCGGCCACCGCCGCCACGGCGCGCGCCTCGGCGGCGCGTCCGTCGTAGCGGGAGCCCCGGCCGGCCCGGGGGCCCGGTCGCGGACCGGTGCCGCGGTTTCGGCGGCAGGGTCGGGGGCCGCGGTTGCGACTCACCGCAGGGCTGTCGGAGGCCAACGTCGTCCGGACCTTGCTGCGGCGCGGGTGCGTGCGCCCGGTCGCGGGAGTGGGCGCGTGGTGGCGCCCTTCTGCCGTAGCCCTTCAGGGACCGGCCGACCGCGGCGCGGGTCGGCCTTGGCGACCGCGTCCCGCGGCGGCGGATCCGTCGTAGCGGGAGCCTCGGCCGGCGCGCGCCTCGGCCGCGTCCGTCGTAGCCGCGGGGGATCAGCTGACGTGGGGTCCGTCCCGGCGTACTCCGTCCAGTTCCAGGACGAAGTCGGCGCCGAGGGCCGAGGAGGGGGTCTGGGTGCCGTGCGGGAGCCGCGGCAGCCGGGTCACGATCCGCAGCACCGAATCGACGGTCAGCGCGTAGCCGTTGGGGGCCGACAGCGCCGCCTGGGCCTCACCGCCGTGCGCGTCGCGGGCGCGGGCCCACACCTGGGAACGGGTGCGCGCCCGCGCGCGCTCGCCGGGGCCCGTCAGGAGACGGTCGACCCCCGCGCGGGCCAGTCGCCGTACCGGGCCGACCCCGAGCACGCGTACCACCAGCGGGGCGCCCGGCAGCCAGGTGTACGTCGAGATGTTGGGGATGCCGGTCGAGTGGTAGGCCGTGCTGACGTCGCCCCAGGCGATGCCGGCGACCTGGCGCCGGCCGCTGCGGAAGGACGCCGTCAGCCGGGGGTGCCCGAGCGGGACGTCGCGGATGACCCCGTCGACGCGGGCACGGCCGCCGGCGCCCTTGTCGAGCGCCTCGAGCGCGGAGCGTGCCGTGCCGGGGCTCGCGGCCCCGCCGGCCACGAAGGCGATGTCCAGATGGGTGGCGGTGGGCAGCGCGGCGGCGACGGTGGCGGCGAGGCAGTCGGTGGGGACGACGTCGAACCCCGCCCCGGGCAGCAGGACCACGCCCGCCGCGCGGGCCCGGGCGCTCATCGCGTGCAGCGCCTCGAGCACGTCGATCTCGCCGGTGATGTCGAGGTAGTGCGTGCCGGTGTCCAGGCACGCCTCGGCCATCGGCAGCGCCGTCGCGGAGAAGGGCCCCGCGCAGTGGGCCACGGCGTCCACGTCCGCGAGCGCCGCGCGCAACGCCGCCGCGTCGCCGAGGCCGACCACCCGGTGGTCCAGGCCCAGTTCGGCCGCGAGCGGGGCCAGCGCGGCGGCCGACCGGCCCGCGAGCACGGGGCGTTCCCCGCGGGCCACGGCCTCCCGTGCGACGAGGCGGCCGGTGTAGCCGGTGGCTCCGTACAGCAACCAGGTCATGCGTGAGTGCTCCCTCGTCGGTTCCGGCCCCCGCGGCGGGGCCCCCGGCACCGAACCTACCGGTCGGTCATCGCACTTCGCCCCCGGTGCGTCGCGGGCTTGCGGCGCGCCGAGGGGAACCGCGGCGGCCGTTGAACCACTCCCGGCCGCCGTCCGTTACCCCGGGTAAAGGGAGTGCGCCCGGTCCGTGCGCGCCCCGTCGCGCACCTGTCCTGTGAGGAGCCACCCCATGACCCCCAGCACCGCACGCGCGCCCGGAGGGACCGCCGCCGAGGTGCCCTCCGCGACCCGCGTCGACGCACGCACCTGGGACCTGACGGTCGCCTCGGCAGCGCTCGGCCGCCCGGCGGCGGTGCGGATCGTCCTGCCCACGGACTTCGCGCGTGCGCCCGGGCGCACCTGGCCGGTGCTGTACCTGCTGCACGGGCCGCACGAGGACCACACCGCCTGGAGCCGGCAGGCGGGCGTCGAGCGGCTCACCGAGGGCGGCGGCCTCATCCTCGCCATGCCGGACTGCGGCCCCGCGGGCCTGTCCAGCCACTGGCTCGACGGCTCCGACTACGAGACCTTCCAGCTGGGCGAAGTCGACGCGCTGCTGCGCCGCGACTACCGGGCCTCCGGCGTACGGGCCGTGGCGGGCGTCTCGACCGGCGGCCACGGCGCCATGGCCCACGCCGCCCGCCACCCGGGGGCGTTCCGCGCCGCCGCCTCCTTCAGCGGTGTCCTGGACACCACCTTCGCCGGGGTGCCCACCGCCCTCGACGCCCTCCTGCTCCGCGAGAGCCTCTGCCCCGGCTCCCTGTGGGGCGACCCCGTGGACCGGTGGGACACCTGGCGGTCCTTCAACCCGACGGCGCGCGCGGGAGGGCTGCGCGGCACCGCGCTGTACGTGTCCTGCGGAAGCGGTGCCGCCGCCCCGGCCGCGGGCGGTGGCACCGAGCTGCTGCCGGAGGTGCTGGAGAGCACCCTGTGGCCCGCCACGCACGTCTTCGCCACCGCGCTGGAACTCCGTGACATCCCGGTGACGACGCACTACTACGAGGGCGGCCGACACGAATGGGCATACTGGCGACAGGAGTTCGCGATGGCGTGGCCGCTGCTCGCCCACGCGCTCGGGCTGCCGGGACCTGCCGTCGCGTGACGATGAGACGATGAGCGGGTCAGAGGGTGAGTGGAAGGCCCCTAACGAGGGGGGCGCGCTCACTCGTTCCAGTGGCACTGCCCGCTCCGGACGTACCACCGGCGCACGAGCGGCGTTGCAAGGGGACATGGACAGCAGCACATCCTCGACCCGTGGATGCCTTCTCCAGGGCCACCCGGACCACCACCGGACCTTCGCCGAACTCACCGGCGCCTATTGGATGGACCCGCCCATCTACACAGAACTCCTCGCCGACTGGCGGGCCCACGGGCGCGCCGTCCCCGGCTATGCGGGGCCGGACGTACCGCGCGCGGCCTCCTTCAGCGGCGGCAGTCTGCCGCAACTGCTGCCTGGAACAGGGCCAGTTCCACCACGGTAGGGGTGTGGAGGGTGCCCGTTCCGTCGGGGGGTACCAGCCACCGCAGGGCCCCCGCGGCCCGGTACGGGGGCGGGACGGCGATCCAGGCGCCCCTGCCGGCGTAGCGGATTCCGGTGCCCACCCATCTGCTGACGGGGTCCGGCGGGAGGAAGAAGCCGACCCGGCGGGAGGCCGTGTCGGCGAGGGTGGGCCCGGGTTCCGTGCGGGGGAGGCGCAGCAGGGCGTCGAGGGCCAGCAGGCCGAGGTCCTCGGGCACGCTGAGCACGTCCCAGAAACGCCCGGCGGGCAGCAGGACGGTCCCGCTCTCGCCGTGCTCCCATTCCCGCTTGCACGCCCGCGGATCCGCCGCGGCGGCGGCCAGCCACTCCATTGCCTGTTTCGGTGCCGCATTTCTCATACGCTCAACCTTGGTAGATATTTCTAACCGGCGGAAGGGGTGGCGGGGGATGGCGTTTTGGAGCGCGAAACGCCTGTTTTCCGTACGCCTGTGCGGCGTTGTGGAGCGGGCCCGCCGTGCCCTGCACGGCGGGCCGCGGGACGGTGCCGCACTGGAACGGCTGGTGAGGACGGCGGAGCGGCTGGACTACGGCGGCGGGCCGCCCGCGGCGCCGGACCGGGAGGCCCGGCGCCGGGGCTGAGGGAATCCCGCGCGCCGGCGGAACACGGGTTCCGCCGGGAATTCCGGGACCGTTGCCGGGGAATGCGCTCGGCCGCACGGTCGAAAAGCGCAAAGGTGTTCGCGTGTGTACGGGGAATGCCCGGGCCGGAATCCGGTCAGCCCGTCGGCGGCGCCCCCTCGTACGCCGCCGTCAGCAGCGCGCGCAGCTCTTCCGCGTCCGCCGGGCGCGGGTTGGCGTACGAGGCCGCGCCCACCAGCTCCACGACGCGGCCGATGCCGTCGGCCGGCAGACCGACCTCGGCCAGCGAGCGCGGCGCGCCGAGCCGCCCGCCCAGCTCCCACAGTGCGCGCGCCGCGTCCCCGGTGCCCAGCGCCCGGCGCAGCGCGGCCGTCGCGGCCGGGGCGGCCGGGGCGTTGAAGGCGAGGACGTACGGCAGCAGCACCGTGTGCGTCGCGGAGTGCGGCAGGTCGAAGGCGCCGCCGAGCACATGGGCCAGCTTGTGGTGGAGGCCCATCGTGGTGGCCCCGAGGCACGCCCCGCACAGCCATGCCCCGTACAGGGCGTGTCCGCGCGCGTCGAGGCCGCCCGGGTCGGCGACGACACGGGGCAGCGCGTCCGCCAGGGCGCGCACCCCCTCCTCGGCCATCAGCGACACGATCGGGGTGGCGTCGGGGGCGTACAGCGCCTCGACGGCGTGGGCGAGGGCGTTGACGCCGCTGGTGCCGGACAGCGCCGGCGGCATCGACAGGGTGAGCTCCGGGTCGTAGACGACGCTGCGCGGCAGGACACGGCGGTCGCGGCCGGTGCGCTTGACGCCGTCCTCCGTCAGGCCCCAGACCGGGGTCATCTCGGAGCCCGAGTACGTCGTCGGAACGGCCAGCAGCGGCAGCCCGGTGCGCAGCGCCACCGCCTTGCCCAGGCCGACCGCGGAACCGCCGCCGACCGCGACCAGCCCGTCGGCGTCCAGTTCCTGCGCCACCGCGACGGCCTCGTCGGCCACCTTCACCGGCACGTGCATCACCGCGCCCGGGTGGACGCCCACGCAGACCGCCCCGAGCGACGCGGCGACGGAGCGCGCGGTGTCCTCACCGTGCCGGCCGGACAGCACCAGCACGCGGCGCAGGCCGAGCCGGCCGGTCTCCTCCGCCACGGCCGTGGTGGCGGCCCCGGCGCGGAAGACGACCCGCATCGGCAGCGCCTCGTGGACGAACTCCAGGCTCATGACCGCTGCAGCACGATGTCGAAGGTCGCCAGCCGGAAGGGGTTGGGAACCCCGTACCCGGCCGCCCGCTCCGGGTCGTCCACCTCGGCGAACTCCTGGACCAGGCTCTTCTTCACCGCGAAGACCGCGTCCGAGTCCAGGTACGGGCTGTCCTGGACGAACACGTGCGTGGTGACCGGCTGGTGGCCGGCGGCGGCCGCGATGAAGTGGATGTGCGCGGGCCGGTACGCATGGCGCTCCGTGGCGTCCAGCAGGTCGCCCACCGGGCCGTCGGTCGGGATCGGGTAGTGCGCGGGCACGACGGTGCGGAACCGGAAGCGGCCCTCCCCGTCGGCCTCGAACAGCCCGCGCCCGTTGCCCTGGGGCTGCTCGCCCGGCTGCTGGACGTCGTAGAAGCCGTGCTCGTCGGCCTGCCAGACGTCCACCGTGGCGCCCGGCAGCGGTGTGCCGTCCACGGAGACCACGCGCCCGGTGACCACGCAGGGCTCACCCGAGCCGATCATGTCGATCGCGTCGCCGAACTCCCGCGCGGGGGAGCCGACCATGTGGAACGGGCCCAGCACGGTGGAGTCGGTGGCCCCCTCCCCGGCCGACTTCCGCTGGTTGATCGTCTCGACCAGCATCGACACCCCGAGCACGTCGGACAGGAGGATGAACTCCTGCCGTGTGTCGGTGCACGCCTGGCCGGTGCGGGTGAGGAAGCCGATCGCCCCTTCCCACTCCTCCATCGTCGGCTCGACGTCCCGGACGAAGTCGTGGAGGTGCCGGGTCAGACTGCCCAGGATCTCCCGCAGCCGAGGGTCGGGCGTCCGCGCGAAGCTCTCCACGACGGCCGGCGTCGCGCTCTGTTCGGTGAAGTCCATGCTCTCTCCTCGTCAGTCCCGTCCCAGGATGCGCCGCAGCGCGGAGCCGAGCACGGCCCGCGCCTCGGCGTCGTCGGCGGCCCCGTCGGCGCGCCGGAAGGCCACGTACAGGTCCGGCCGGACGAGCAGCGCGCCCGTGTCGCCGATGCCGCGCACGCGCGCCCAGTCGCCGTACGGGTCCTCGTACTCCCGGCCGGGGCCGATCACCGCGGTCGCGATGTCCAGCCCCAGCTCGGCGCCCGCAGCGCGGGCCGCCGACACCCAGGCCTCGCCGCCGATGCCGGTCAGCAGCGCGAACCGGCCCCCGCCGCCGAGGTCGAGGGTGGACAGCGTGCGGGTGCCCGCCGTCAGCCATGCGTGCGGCAGCTTGGCGCCGGGGCGGCTGCTCGGCTGGTGGTACAGCTCGGGATCGCGGTCGAAGCCCGGGTCGGCGGTGCCGTCCGGGACGACCGCGGCCGAGGCGTAGCGCTGGTTGAGCTCCACGCCGTGCGCGTTGAACTCGTACCGCTTGAAGTCGATCGCCTCGCGCAGCCGTGCGCGCCGCTTCTCGCCGGCCGGGGTCGCGTCCTTGCGGGACTCCATGTTGGCGATCAGTTGCCCGGGGCTCTGCGGGGTGAGCAGGTCCAGCGCGTCGAAGACCGGGGCGGTCTCGCCGATCGACTTGTTGGCGCGGGTGACGATCTGCTTGCCGACGGGCGCCCGCTCGGCGGTGTAGGTGTCCAGCAGCGAGGGCGCGGCGGTGCCGTCCAGGACCAGCTTCAGCTTCCAGGCCAGGTTGTACGCGTCCTGGATGGAGGTGTTGGAGCCGAGGCCGTTGGACGGCGGGTGCCGGTGGGTGGCGTCGCCGGCGCAGAAGACCCGGCCGTGGGAGTACGTCTCGGCGTACATCTCGTTGACCGTCCACGCCGAGGAGGAGCGGATGGTCACCGGGACGTCGTCGTCGCCGATCAGCTGCCGGACCACCGACAGGGCGTACTCCTCGGTGAGGTCCGGGGGCGCGCCCTCGACGTCGTAGCCCCACACGATCAGCCACTCGTTCCACGGCCGCACGCAGCGCACCAGGCCCGCGCCGATGCCGCCCACGGTCGCGCCGGGGGTGAGCACCCAGTACAGGGTGCTGGGGCGGTGGGCGACGTACCGGGACAGGTCGGCCTCGAAGACGATGTTGACGCTACCCGCCACGCCCATCTTGCCGCCCATGGGCAGCCCCGCGTCCTCGGCGACCTTGCTGCGTCCGCCGTCGGCGCCGATGAGGTACTTGGCGCGGATGGCGTACTCGTCGCCGCGCAGCCGGTCCTCCACCACGGCCGTCACGCCGTCGGCGTCCTGCTCGAAGGACGTGTAGACGGTGCCGTAGCGCAGCCGGGTGCCGCGCGCCACGGCCGCCTCGACCAGCACCGGCTCCATCCAGTTCTGCGGCATGTCGCACATGCGGCTCGGGCTGGCAAGGTCGTGCGCGGCCTGCACCAGCGGGTCGTTGCCCCAGGAGCGCAGCCGCCCCAGCTCCTCGCCCGCGAGGCTGGTGCAGAAGACGGTGTTCCCCATCAGGTGCTGGGGAGTGGCCTTGGCGACGACCTCCTGCTCGACGCCGAGGTCGCGCAGCACCTCCATGGTGCGCTGGTTGGTGATGTGGGCCCGAGGGGTGTCGGCCAGCCTGTCGTAGCGTGTGACGACGATGTTCGGCACCCCGTACGTGCTCAGCGCGAGCGCGGCGCTCGCGCCGGCTGGCCCACTGCCCACGATCAGCACGTCGGTCTCGACGGTCTCCATCAACGCGGCTCCTTGACGGATAATTGAAATGGCAACGAACCGATCGTGGATCAGAGGGAGACCGCCGGCGTGTCTCAATCCGATACATCCCCCGAAGAGCTGCTGCTCGGCGCCTACCTGCGCGAGCGGCCGAACGGCCGGGCGGTCGTCGCGGCCGACGGCAGGACGCGGATCGTGAGCGCCGAGGCCGCGCGGCGGCTGTCCGACGAGTCGCTGGCGCTGCTGGAGCGCCGGGCCGGCGGCATGGTCCGCGACGGCCGGACCGAGGGGTACGAGCTGCCCCTGCCGGACGGCGGCTGGCGGGCCCGGCTCAGCCCCGTCCTGGACTCCGGCGAGGTCATCGGTGCCGTCGCCGTCCTGTCCGCGGCGGCGGAGGGCTCCGGCGGGCCGCCGGCGGTCCCCGAGCCGAGGCTGCCCGGGCTCGTGGGCGCGTCGCTGTCCTGGCGCGCGGCGGTGGCCCGCGCGGTGCGGCTCGGGGGCGAGCAGGGGCCGCTGCTGGTGACGGGAGAGCCCGGCACCGGCAAGACGACGCTGGCCCGGGCCGTCCGGGCCGGCGACGTGGAGCTGGACGCGGCGCTGGTGAGCGGTGCGGCGGCCCGTGACTGGGTGCGGCGGCTGGCCGTGCGCCCCGTGCCGGGCCGGGTGCTCGTGCGCCACGTCGAGGCGCTGGACGGCGGTGCCGCGGCCGCGCTGGTGGCGCTCCTCGAACAGCGCCCCGTCCTGCGGCTGACCGCCACCCACACCCCCGGGGACCGTACGGACCCGTGCCTGGACCGCCTGCTGGGCCGGCTGGCGGCGCGCTCGCTGTCCGTACCGCCGCTGCGCGAGCGCCCCGAGGACCTCCCGGTGCTGCTCGCCGCCCTCAGCCCGCGACCGGCTCCCGGCCACCCGCCGCTGACCTGGACCGTCGAGGCCCGGCGCACCCTGGAGCGGCACACCTGGCCGGGCAACGTCGCCGAGCTGGCGACGGTCGTCAGGACCCTCGCGGACGAGCGCCGGCTGAGCGGTCCGGTGCGCCCGGAGGAGTTGCCGGACGCCGTGCGCGGCGGGGCCGGCGGCCGCCGTCTGGGCAGCCTGGAGCGGGCCGAACGGGACGCGATCCTGGAGGCGCTGCGCACCCACGGCGGCAACAAGGCGCGGGCGGCGAAGGCGCTGGGCATCGCGCGGGCCACGGTCTACCGCAAGCTGCGGAGCTACGGCATCCAAGGAATATAGTTCGAGATTCAACATGTTAGGTTGGGCGACAGAGACGCACCCCGCAGAAGGAGATCCCCGATGGCCACCCAGCTGGATGTCCGCCGCGCCGGCCAGCGGTTCCACACCCGCGCCGGCTGGCTCGACTCGCACCACTGCTTCTCCTTCAGCCACCACTACGACCCGAAGAACACCCACTTCGGTCTGCTGCTGGTCTCCAACGACGACGTCGTCGCCCCCGGCACCGGCTTCGACACCCACCCTCACCGGGACATGGAGATCGTCACCTGGGTGCTCGACGGCGGCCTGGTCCACCAGGACTCCGAGGGCCACAACGGCGTCATCTACCCGGGCCTCGCCCAACGGATGAGCGCGGGCACCGGCATCCTGCACAGCGAGAAGAACGACAGCTGGAAGCTGACTGGTGCGCCGGAGCACAAGGACCCCGTGCACTTCGTGCAGATGTGGGTCTTCCCCGACGAGCAGGGCATCAAGCCGGGGTACGAGCAGCTCGACATCAACGACGAACTCGCCCGCGGCGGCTGGGTCACCGTCGCCTCCGGAATGGACCGCGACCGCGACGAGCGGGCCATCTCCATCGCCCAGAAGCACGCCGCGCTGCAGGCCGCGCGCATGACGCCGCAGCAGACCCTGGCCCTGCCCACCGCCCCCCTGGTGCACCTGTACGTCGCCAGGGGCGAGGTCGCCGTCGAAGGCGCGGGCCTGCTCGCCAAGGGCGACGCCGTGCGCGTCACCGGGGCCGAGGGCCAGCGGCTCACCGCCGGCGCCGAGGGTGCCGAGGTGCTGGTCTGGGAGATGGACGCCGCCGTCAGCTTCGGGTGATCACGTGGTAGACCTTGGGGCCATGACCCGCACCCTCGCGAGCGCGCCGATCATGGTCCTCAACGGTCCCAACCTCAACCTCCTCGGCCGGCGGCAGCCCGAGATCTACGGCTTCGAGAGCCTCGCCGACGTCGAGGCCCTGTGCGCCGCGACGGCGGCGCGGCTCGGCGGGACCGCCGACTGCCGGCAGAGCAACCACGAGGGACAGCTGATCGACTGGATCCACGAGGCCCGCGAGCACCACGCGGGCATCGTGATCAACCCCGGCGCCTACTCGCACACCTCGGTGGCGATCCTGGACGCCCTGGGCGCCTGCGACGGCCTCCCCGTGATCGAGGTCCACATCTCCAACATCCACCGGCGCGAGGCCTTCCGGCACCACAGCTACGTCTCGGCGCGGGCCGACGCCGTGATCGCGGGCTGCGGCGTCCAGGGCTACGCCTTCGCCGTCGAGCGGATCGCCGCGCTCCTGGACGCCGGCGCCCGCTGAACCGCCGCCGGGCCGCGGCCCGACCGCCCCCGGACCGCCGTGCTCAGGCCTCGCCCGGCTGCCAGTCCGGCCACTCGCCGGGGTGGTCGGCCCAGTGCACCTGGTCGGGGTCCGACACGTCGATGTCCGGGAAGGTCCCGCGCACCCGCAGCTCGAACTCCTCCCGCTCCAACTGCTCCCAGCCCACACCCCGGATGTGCACCCTGCGGTAACGGTGGTCGGCCCCGAGCGGGGCCACGTCGACCTTGTGGGTTGTCTCCATGCCTCCAGGGTGCACCCGGGCCGGTGCCCCCGCAGGTCCGGTGACCACCACCTCCGCGGGGCGCAGCAGGTGCCCGCCGACCCGGTAGCCGGACCGTACGACGGTGCCGCAGACGAGTCGGTCCGCGCCGTAGGCGCCCGATGAGCCGACCGCCTCGTGACGCGCCGGGTCGAAGGGATCCCCGGGCTCGCCGAACGACCGCAGGCCGAGTTCCGCCAGCCGCGCCTCCAGCACGTCCACCACGGCGCGGAAGCCGCCGGTCACCTCGCCCAGCTCCCGCGCCCGGTCGACGGCGTCCAGCACCGGCAGCAGTCCGTGCAGCACGTTCGCGACGGCGATCTCCCGCACCGCCAGCCGGTCCCGGTGCACGCGCTTGCGGTAGTTGTCGTACTCGGCCTTGAGCCGTTGCAGGTCCGCCGTGCGTTCGACGAGCCGCGCCCGCAGCCCGCCGCCCGGAGGCGGACCGGCCCGGTTCACGCCGTGCCTCCCTCCCGCTTGTCGTCGTCGACGATCTCGGCGTCCACCACGTCCTCGTCGCCCTCCGGCGGCGCCGCGTGCGGGGCCCCGCCCTCGCCCGCCGCGGACCGTTCCGCCTGGGCCTGGGCGTACATCGCCGTGCCGATCTTCTGCGCCGAGGCGGTCAGCCGCTCGGTCGCCCGGCGGATGCCGGCGGAGTCCTCGCCCTTCAGCTGCTCCTTCAGGTCCGCCACCGCCGACTCGACCTCCGACTTCAGGTCGCCCGGGACCTTGTCGGGGTTGTCACGCAGCAGTTTCTCGGTGGAGTAGACCAGGCTCTCCGCGTTGTTGCGCGTCTCGGCCTCCTCGCGGCGCTTGTGGTCCTCCTCCGCGTACTGCTCGGCCTCGCGCATCATGCGGTCGATGTCGCTCTTCGGCAGCCCGGAGCCGCCGGTCACGGTCATCTTCTGTTCCTTGCCGGTGCCGAGGTCCTTCGCCGTCACGTGCATGATGCCGTTGGCGTCGATGTCGAAGGAGACCTCGATCTGCGGGATACCGCGCGGCGCCGGCGGCAGACCGGTCAGCTCGAACACCCCGAGCTTCTTGTTGTACGCCGCGATCTCGCGTTCGCCCTGGTAGACCTGGATCTGCACCGACGGCTGGTTGTCCTCGGCCGTCGTGAAGATCTCCGAGCGCCTCGTGGGGATGGTCGTGTTGCGCTCGATCAGCTTGGTCATGATGCCGCCCTTGGTCTCGATGCCGAGGGACAGCGGGGTGACGTCCAGCAGCAGGACGTCCTTGACCTCGCCCTTGAGCACCCCGGCCTGGAGGCTGGCGCCGATCGCCACGACCTCGTCCGGGTTGACGCCCTTGTGCGGCTCCTTGCCGGTCAGCGACTTCACCAGCTCCGTCACCGCCGGCATCCGGGTCGAACCGCCCACCAGGATCACGTGGTCGACGTCGGCGACGTTGATCCGTGCGTCCTTCACCGCCTGGTGGAAGGGACCCTTGCAGCGCTCCAGCAGGTCCGCGGTCAGCTGCTGGAACTGGGCGCGGGTGAGCTTCTCGTCCAGGTGCAGCGGGCCCTCGGCGGAGGCCGTGATGTAGGGCAGGTTGATCGTCGTCTCGGTGGACGAGGACAGCTCGATCTTCGCCCGCTCGGCCGCCTCGCGCAGCCGCTGCAGCGCCATCTTGTCCTTGGCCAGGTCCAGCCCGTACGCGTTCTTGAAGCGCTCCACGAGGTGGTCGACGACCCGCTGGTCCCAGTCGTCGCCGCCCAGCTCCGTGTCGCCGTTGGTGGCCTTGACCTCCACCACGCCCTCGCCGATGTCCAGCAGGGAGACGTCGAAGGTGCCGCCGCCCAGGTCGAAGACGAGGATCGTCTGGTCGTTCTCCTTGTCCAGGCCGTACGCCAGGGCCGCGGCCGTGGGCTCGTTGATGATCCGCAGCACGTTCAGGCCGGCGATCTCCCCGGCCTCCTTGGTCGCGGTGCGCTGGACGTCGTCGAAGTACGCGGGCACGGTGATCACCGCGTCCGTGACGTCCTCGCCCAGGTACGCCTCCGCGTCCCGCTTCAGCTTCTGCAGCACCCGGGCCGAGATCTCCTGGGCCGTGAAGCGCTTGCCGTCGATGGTGCCGGAGTCGGGGAACCGCCAGCCGGGGTCGCCCATGTGCCGCTTGGCCGAGCGGGCGGTCCGCTCCACGTTGGTCACGGCCTGGCGCTTGGCGATCTCGCCGACGAGGACCTCGCCGCCCTTGCTGAAGGCCACCACCGAGGGTGTGGTCCGTGCCCCTTCCGTGTTGGTGATGACGGTGGGCTCGCCGCCCTCCAGGGCGCAGACCACCGAATTGGTGGTGCCGAGGTCAATACCGACCGGACGTGTCATGTCAGCTCGCCTCCTCCCCTCCAGGGTGCGACGCGCGCGGGCCGACCACCAGACGGCCGCCGCAACCCGCGCCGGGCAGCGCAGGGCAATGTCCCGGAATAATCGCGGGGCCCGGACAGTGGGCGCTGCTAGCGTCGGCGGGATGTCCTCACTGCATGCGGGAGTGATCCTCTTCCACGACCAACGCCTCGCCGTACACAGCGACTTGAGCCTGCCGCAGGCCCCCGTCCCGCCTCGCGGCGACCCCGCGGAAACCGCCCGCGCGGCGGCGCGCGACGGCCTCGGCATCGACGTCAGGACCGATGTCCGGCCCTGCCTGGAGGTCCGCGCGACCGGCGGCACCCATCTGTACTACCGGGCCGCCGTGCCGCTGCCGTCCGGCCCCGCGCCCACCCGGCTGCTCAGCAGGTCCGAGGCCCTGCACCTGCCGCTCGCGCCCTGGACGGCGTGGGAGGCCATCCTGCGGTCCTGGGACGGCCCGCCCTGGTGGCGGGGCCGCCTCGTACTGGAGGAGCCGCTCGGCCGGCCGCCCAAACGGACCCGGGCCGGCGCGGTGATCATCCGCGACGGGCGCATGCTGCTGATCCGCTACCGCCACCGGCGCGGCGACTACTACGAGATCCCCGGCGGCGGGGTCGAGCCGGGGGAGACCCCCGAGACGGCCGTCCTGCGCGAACTCGCGGAGGAGACCGGACTGAGCGGCACCGTCGGGCAGGAGATCGCCCGGGTGAACCGGGTGCACCGCGGCTCGCACCCCGGGCACTACTTCCTCGTCGAGGCGCACGGCAAGATCGGCCCCCGCTCCTCCCTCGACCTGGGCGAGGCCGCCGCCCCCGTCTGGGTCCCCGTCGACGACCTGCGGCACCTGCCGCTGTGGCCCAAACGGCTGGGCTGGCGCATCGCGCACTGGCACCGCGAGGGCTGGCCGAAGCCCGCCGCGGAGTTCTGCGACTCACTGCTCGACCTGCGGGTGCCCTGCGACTGGTGACCCGCTGGGAACGGCCGGGCGCCCGGGCACCTCGCGGTGGCAGGATCACGGGTATGGCACGCATCACCCTCGTCCGGGGCGACATCACGCAGCAGTCCGTCGACGCCGTCGTCAACGCCGCCAACTCCTCGCTGCTCGGGGGCGGCGGCGTCGACGGCGCCATCCACCGCCGCGGCGGCCCGGAGATCCTCGAGGAGTGCCGTGCGCTGCGCGCCTCGCGGTACGGGCGCGGTCTGCCGACCGGACAGGCCGTCGCCACCACGGCCGGCCGGCTACCGGCCCGCTGGGTGATCCACACCGTCGGCCCCGTGCACAGCGCCGGCGAGGACCGCTCCGAGCTGCTGGCCTCCTGCCACCGCGAGGCGCTGCGGATCGCCGACGAGGTGGGCGCGAAGACGGTCGCCTTCCCCGCGATCTCCACCGGTGTCTACCGCTGGCCCGTCGAGGACGCCGCGCGCATCGCCGTCGCCACCGTCCAGGACACGGACACCGAGGTCGAGGAGGTCCGCTTCGTCCTCTTCGACGACGCGGCCTACGCCGCGTTCGCGGCGCGACTTCCCGGAGAAGGGCTCGGTGAACGGTGACCTCGGCATCCGGGAGCGGAGCGCGGAGCGGTGCCCGGCCCGTGGTGCGGGTTAACCGGGGCGGAACTCTTGGTCATCGATTCCTTTGGGAAAGCTCCGGGACCGCAAGCCCTGCCTAGCATGAGGTGATCACGCACCGTACGACCCCGGGGGCGGCCCGCAATACCGTCGTCCGGCCCCGGGCCGCGGCTCTCGCGTCCGGGCGTACTCGCCCGGATCCTGGGCGCGGACTGGTCACAGGCCCGCATGGGTCCGGCCCGACCGGGGCCGCGGGCACACGAGATCCTGGAGAACACGTGCAGTTCGAGCTGACCGGACGGACCGGCTTCGGCAGCGGCGGCGACCTCGGCACCACCGCCCGGGCGACCCCCGACGGCACCCGGGGGGACCTGCCGGAGCCCGACCGTGAGCCGGGCCACGCCGAGGGGGCCCTCGCAGCGTCCGCCCCGGACGGCGAGCGGACCGCGCTGCCCCGGCTGAGCCGCGCCCAGCGGGAGACGGTGGACGCCGTTCTCGACGAACTGGTGGAGAGGCTCGCCCTGGTGGCCCACCGGTGATCCCGGCCCGCCGCGGTCACCCCGACCGCGCCGGGCCACGCTCAGGGCCGCAGGGCCAGCACCGTCTCGACGGTGTCCGCCTCGGCGGCCGTCTTGTCCTCGCGGTAGCGCAGGACGCGGGCGAAGCGCAGCGTGACGCCCGCGGGGTAGCGGGTGGAGCGCTGCAGGCCGTCGAAGGCGATCTCCACGACGAGTTCCGGGCGGACCCGGACCACCCACCCGTCGTCGCTCACGGCCAGTTCCCGCAGGCGCCCGGTCTGCCAGGCGAGCATGGCGTCGGTCAGGCCCTTGAAGGTCTTGCCCAGCATCGCGAAGGTGCCGTCGGGGCGGCGGGCGCCCAGGTGGAGGTTGGACAGCTTGCCGGTGCGGCGGCCGTGGCCCCACTCGGCCGCGAGGACCACCAGGTCGAGGGTGTGCACCGGCTTGACCTTGAGCCAGGCCGCCCCGCGCCGCCCGGCGCTGTACGGGGCGTCGAGCGCCTTGGCGACGATCCCCTCGTGGCCCCGTTCCAGCACCTGCTCCGCGAAGTCGCGGGCCGCCTGCCGGGTGGCCGGGTCGGCCGGGTCGGCGGCCACCAGCCGGCGCACCCTGCGCGGTGCGGGGGCGACCCGGGCCAGTTCCTCGTGGCGCTCGGCGGTGGACAGCTCCAGCAGGTCGCGGCCGTCGACCGACAGCAGGTCGAAGAAGACCGGGGCCACCGGCAGCGACTCCTGGGCGGCCGCGACGTCCAGCCGCGAGCCCACCCGAGAGGAGGTCTCCTGGAAGGCGCGGGGGCGGCCGTCCTCGCCGAAGGAGATCACCTCGCCGTCGAGCACGGCCTCCTCCACGGCCAACTCCCGCGCGGCGGCGACGACTTCCGGCAGCCGGCCGGTGATCTCGTCCAGCGTGCGGGTGTACACGCGCACGTCCTCGCCCATGCGGTGCACCTGGACGCGGATGCCGTCCAGCTTCTCCTCCAGCGCGCACGGGCCCAGCCGGTCCAGGGCCTCGTCCACGTCCTTCGCGGTCTGCGCGAGCATCGGCTGCACCGGCCGCCCCACCTCCAGCCGGAACGCCGCGAGCGCCTCCGGCCCCCCGGCCAGCAGCGCCCGCGCGACGGCGCCCAGGGAACCGCCCAGCATCACCGCGCGCCTCACGTCCTGCGGGGGCGCCTCCGCCGCCACGGCGAGTGCCTCGACCGCGAGCGCGTCGAGCGCCCCCTGCCGCAGCTCCCCGCCGATCAGCCCCAGCAGGAACGCCTGCTCCTCCTCCGTGGCCGCACCCATGAGCTCCGCCACCAGTCGTTTGCGTTCGGCCGCCGCCCCCTTGCCGGTGACCGCGGCGATCCGATCGAGCGTCCCGTGGACCTCGTGCACCGTCAGCCGGGGCACCGGTGCGGGCTCCTGCCGCTCCCGCAGGGTGCTCCAGCCCACCCCGGTGCGCCGCTGGGGCAGTCGCCCCGCCAGGTACGTGATCACCACGGGCGCCTCGTCGGGCTCCGCGGTACGCAGCAGCCGGGCCAGCGCCGCCACCTTCTCCGACCGGGCGGACGTGGCCGCCACCTCCCGGGACGTCCGGGCGAGCTCCGCGAGCAGCATGGCTCCATCCTGGACCGCCCGCGCCGGGCGCGCAGCCGTCGGGCGGGTCAGACGGGGGGCCGTCCGCCCGTCATGCGGCGGTGCTCGACGAGCCGGGTGACGTCGGTGCCGGTGACGATGCCGATGGGGCGGCCGCCGTCGACGACGACGACCCGGACGCCGCCGGCGCCGGGCTGGAGGCGGTCGAGCGCGTCGTTGACGAGTTCCTCCGGCGTGCCGGTGGTGGTCCTGGACAGCGGGACGGCGACGTCGCGGACCCGCACGTCGGCGCGGCGGTCCGCGGGGACCGACGTGAGCCGGCGCAGCTGCACCACCCCGCTGAGGCGGCCGTCGAAGTCGACCAGGGGCAGGGTGGAATGGCGGGCGGCCACCGCGACCTCGTCGATGAAGCGGTCCACCGGCAGCCAGTCGGGGCCGGTCACGACGGGGGCCGACATGGCGTCCGCGAGCCGTACGCCGCGCAACGCGGCGCTGATGACCGCGCGCTGGCGCTCGGCGCCTGCGGTGAGGGCCATGAAGAGCCCGACCAGGGCGAGCCACAGGCCGCCGGCCATGCCGCGGGCGAAGGCGAGCCACCCGGCCACCACGAAGAGGAAGCCGAGTACCTGCCCACCGCGCCCGGCCACCCGGTCGGCGCGGTCACGGTCCCCCGTCCGCCACCACAGCAGCGCCTGCAGCACCCGGCCGCCGTCCAGGGGCGCGGCGGGCAGCAGGTTGAAGACGCCGAGCAGCAGGTTCGCCCAGCCCAGCCAGATCAGCAGCGCCCCCGGCACCGAGCGGTGGGCCGCCGCGTCGACGCCGATGCCCGCGCCGAGCGCGGCGCCGCCGATGACCAGGCTCGCCAGCGGGCCGCTGACCGCCACCAGGAAGGCCGCGCCCGCGGAGCCGGGCCGCCCCATGCGCGTCATGCCGCCCATGGCCCACAAAGTGACGTCCTCGACCGACAGGTGCTCGCGCCGGGCCGTCGCCGCGTGGGCGACCTCGTGCGCGAGCAGGCTCGCCATCAGCAGGACCGCGCCCACGGCCGCCGCGACGGTGTAGGCGGTCGCCGACAGGCCCGGGACCCAGGCGGGCAGCGTTTCGCGGCCGAGCCCGTAGGCGAGCAGCACGACGAGGACGGGGACGCTCCAGTGCATCCGGAGCGGAACCCCGAAGACGCGTCCCACAACGACCGAACCGTTCATGACTCCTCTCTCCAGTGTCACTCCGCCCGGGCCGCGCCGACGCGGTGCTCCTGGGGGCTCACCCCCCGCACCCGCTTGAAGGCGGCGCTCAGCGCGAAGGGGCTGCCGTAGCCGACCCGGCGGGCGACCGCCCCGAGCGTGGCGTCCGGTTCGAGCAGCAGATCGGCGGCGAGCGCCAGCCGCCAGCCGGTCAGGTACGCCATGGGCGGCTCGCCCACCAGTTCGCCGAAGCGCCGGGCCAGTGCGGCCCGCGACACGCCCGCCTCGGCGGCCAGCCCCGCCACCGTCCACGGGTGGGCCGGGTTGTTCTGCAGCAGCCGCAGCGCCCGGCCCACCACGGGGTCGGCGAAGGCCCGGTACCACGCGGGGGCCGCCTCGCCGCGCCGGGCGAACCACGCCCGCAGCACGGAGATCAGCAGCAGGTCGAGCAACCGGTCCAGCACCGCCTCCTGCCCCGGATCGTCCTTGACGATCTCCTCGGCCAGCAGCGGCGGCAGCGGGCTCTCCCACTCGCGCGCCGGCAGCACCAGGAGCGGGGGCAGCGCGTCCAGCAACCGGCGGCCGACCGCGCCGTCCACCTCGTAGGTGCCGACCAGCATGACGTCGGAGCCGTCGGCCCGGTTGCCCCAGGTCCGCACCCCCAGCGCCATCGCGTCGGCCAGGTCGTGGCCGTCCGCTGTGCGGCACACCGCACCGGGGAGGATCCAGGCGTGCGGCGGGGTCGAGGGGAGGTCGGCGACCGCGTACGGCACGGGGCCGCGCGCCACGGCCACGTCCCCGGGCCGCAGCCGCACCGGCGCGCCCTCCTCGGGCACGACCCAGGCGCCGCCGCGCGCAACCGTCATCACGCACAGCGGCGCCCGGTCCTCGATCCGCACCGACCACGGCGGTTCCATGACCATGCGCAGCAGGAAGGCACCCCGCGCACGGGGTCCGTCGAGCAGGCCCGAGAGTGCGTCCATGTCCCCCAGCGTAGACATCCGCGTATGGGAACGGGCCGTTCACCCATGGTCCGTCTCAGCCGGCGCGGCTTGACTGAGGCCATGACACCGACATCCGCACGGCACCGGACCGGGACCGCACTCGTCCTCGGCGGTACCGGCAAGACCGGCCGCCGCGTCGCGACGGCCCTCGCGGCGCACGGCTTCGCGGTGCGCACCGCCTCCCGCGGCGGCGTGCCGCGCTTCGACCGGGCGGACCGCGAGACCTGGGAGCCCGCGCTCGACGGCGCGGACGCGGCCTACCTCGCCTACCACCCCGACATGGCGACCCCGCGGCCGCGGCCACCCTGGGCGACTTCGCCGCCCTCGCGGCCGCGCGCGGGGTGCGCAAGGCCGTCCTGCTCTCCGCCCGCGGCGAGGACCTGGCGCTGCCGGCCGAGCGCGCGGTACGGGACGGCGGCGCCGACTGCACGGTGCTCCGGGCCAGTCGGTTCTGCCAGAACTTCACCGAGGGCGTGCTCCGCGACGGCGTCCTCGACGGCGGGATCGTCTTCCCGGCCGGCACGTCGGCGAACCCTTCGTCGACACCCGGGACATCGCGGACGTCGCCGTGGCCGCCCTGACCGGGGACGGCCACGCGGGCCGCACGTACGAGCTGACCGGACCGCGCCTGCTGACGTTCGGCGAGGCGGCGGCCGAAATCGGCGCGGCGACGGGCCGGGACGTCCGCTACACCGCGGTCCCGCCCCGGGAGCACGGGGCGCTGCTCGAGCGGTCCGGCCTGCCGGGCGAGGTCGCCGGCTTCCTCACCGGGCTCTTCGGCGACCTGCTCGACGGCCGCAACGCCCATGTCACCGACGACGTACGGCGGGTGCCGGGGCGGGCGCGGGCCGCGCGACTTCGGCGGCTTCGCGCGCGAGGCGGCCGCGGCGGGGGAATGGCGGGAAGCCGACCCTCGTTACGCCGGGTGACTGTCCGGATCTCATGCGTCACTTCCGCGCCAGGGGTGACGGCGGTCGGCCATTCCTGTGGGGAACCTGTGGGGATCCTGTACGTGAACGGTGACGCATGGTGTCGTGTACGCGACACCGGAACGGGGTGCACGACCCGGTGTCGCGACCCCTCAACGACCTGAAGGGAATCCCCCCATGACGTTACGTGCGTTGGCCATGAGCGGCGTGGCGGCCGCCTCGCTGCTCGGCCCGCAGGCCTGGGAGCCGGGCGGCGCCACCCTGCCGCCGCCGGACCGGATCGTCATCGACGTCGCCACCGTCAACGGTTCCGGCTGTCCGGCCGGCACCGCCGCCGTGGCCGTCTCGCCGGACAACGAGGCCTTCACCGTCACGTACAGTGCCTACGTCGCCCAGGTGGGCGTCGGCTCCAAGCCGACCGACTTCCGCAAGAACTGCCAGCTCAACCTGAACGTGCACGTGCCGCAGGGCTTCACCTACGCGATCGCCGCGGCCGACTACCGCGGCTTCGCGCACCTGGAGCGCGGCGCCTCCGGCGTGGAGAAGGCCAGCTACTACTTCCAGGGCTCGCCCGAGACCAACGCCATCAGCCACACCTTCCGCGGCGCGCTGGACGACAACTGGCAGACCACGGACAGCGTCGACGTCGCCGCGCTGGTCTGGGCGCCCTGCGGCGAACTGCGCAACTTCAACATCAACACCGAACTGCGGGTCAGTGCCGGCAGTTCGGACCCGTCGCGGACCACGAGCTTCATGACGATGGACTCCACGGACGGAAGCATCAGGACCACGTACCACCTGGCGTGGAAGGAGTGCCCCGGCGCGTAGCCCGCGGCGCCCCGCGGGTCGGGCCCCGGGCGGGAAAGGGGCCCGGCCCGCGTCACCCGGCAGCCCCGCTCACGGGGCGGTGATCGCGTCGGCGACCCGTTCGGGCTCGTCGACCTGCACGTAGTGCCCGGCGCGCATCAGCAGGCGCAGTTCGCTGTGGGGGAAGATCACGGAGAACTGCCGGGCGACGCGGGTGTTGAGCCACCGGTCCCGGGTGCCGAAGACCACCCGGACCGGTGGCTGGAACTCCCGCATCTCCGGGATGCGCCGCCGGCGGCTCAGCACCGCGTGCAGCAGCTCGTCGTTGAGCCCCCAGAACGCCGGGCGTGCGGCGGGGTACTGCGCGTAGAGCCGCTCGACGTACGTCCCGCGCAGCTCCGGGTCGCGGATGAAGGCACCCACCTGCCAGGCGTAGAGCCTGCGGTCCAGGCCGGGCCGGCGCCTGGCGACGGCGCGGGCCGCCGAGCGCAGCAACGGGGTGGAGTACAGGGCGATCGCCGGAGGGCGGCGCAGCGCGGGGGTCCAGTGGTAGTAGGTGTTGAGCAGCACCAGCCGGGCCACGCGGTCGGGGTGCTCCAGCGCCCAGTCGATCGCCGGCGGTCCCGAGGCGTCGTGCGCCACCAGCACCAGGCGCCGGGCGGTGCGGCCCGCCGCGAGGGCGTCGGCCACCGCGGCGAGGTCGTCCACCTGCTGGGCGACGGTGTAGGCGTGGCCGGACGGCTTGTCGGAGCGTCCCCACCCGAGGAAGTCGAACCGCACCACCGGCAGCCTGCCCTCCAGGTGGGGCAGGAGGCGGTCGTACAGCCGGCTGCTGTCGGGGAAGCCGTGCATCAGGACCGCGGGCGCGCCGGGGCCCGGCGTGATCTCGGCGTGCAACCGGTAGGGGCCGTGCGACACGGCCAGCGCCTCGGCGGCCGGGGCCATGGCGACCTCCCTCGGCCTGTGGGCCCCCATGTGGTTCAGCCTAACGCGGTACGTCACAGGGGTTGTGGGAGCGCTCCCATGGCCGTCATCATGCCCGCATGACCCCACGCGCCGTGATCCGCCCGTACCGCCCGGAGGACCGGGCCGCCGTCTACGACATCTGCGTGCGCACCGGCCACGAGGGCGGCGACGCGCGGCACCTCTACACCGACCACGACCTGCTGCCGGACAACTTCGCCGGGCCCTACGCCCACCTCGAGCCCGAACTCGCCTTCGTCGTCGACGACGGCGCGCGCGCCGTCGGCTACATCGTCGGCACCGCGGACACCGCCGCTTTCGTGCGGCGCTTCCGCGCCGAGTGGCTGCCCCGGCTCGAACACCGCCACCCCAAGCCGTCCGGGCCGCCCTTCACCCCGGACGAGGAGATGGCGGACCTGCTCCACCGCCCGGAGCGCATGATCGTGCCGGAACTCGCCGGGTACCCCGCGCACCTGCACATCGACCTGCTGCCCGAGTACCAGCGGCGCGGTTACGGGCGGGAACTGATGGGGCGTCTCCTGGCCGCGCTGGCCGCCCGGGGCGTCGGCGCCGTCCACCTCGGCATGGTGACCGCCAACACCGCGGCCCGCGCCTTCTACGACCGGATGGGCTTCCGTGAGCTCCCGGTCCCGGACCCCGGCCCCCTGACGTACCTGGGACGCGGGACGTCTGCGCCGGCGACGGCCGGGGGCTGAGAGGATCGCGGTGTGCCGCCGGTGGGAGAGGAGCGTCGCATGGAGGTGCCCGGCCCCGAGGCCGACTGGGAGCCCGCGCCGCAGTACCAGGGCGGCAAGCGCAACCCCGCCCTCCAGATCGGGCTGTGGGACTGGGTCGCCTGTGACTTCCGATGTCTCGCGAGGCTGGATCCGCCCCTGGAGGCGTTCGCCGCGCGGCTGAGGCTGTCCGTCGAACGCAGTTGGCAGGACCTCGGCGACGTGGGGGTCGCCGTCTTCCGCATCGGCAGGACGGAGTACGCGCTGCACGAGTTCGACGGGGGCTCGTACGGCACATACGCCTGGGTCCACCATTCCGTGGACGACCACGAGGAGGCACTGGACGTCCTGTTGCGTGCCCTCGGCGTGGGGCGTGCCGTGATCCGTCCGGGCACGCTCTCCACGGACCCGGAGGGGCCCTGACGGCCCCGGCTGAGGCCGACGCGCTCTGGAAAGCGTTTGCGGCGCGGCGGTAGAGTCGCCCGCCGGCCGGGCGCCGCCGGGAGGCCCGGCGTCCGGCGCAGAAGCCGTTCCCCGACCCCGGAAAGGCCGTATGCGAACCGTGACCCGGAAAGCGCCGGCGCACCCCTTCCAACTGCCCCCCGAGGACCGGGAGCTGAGCCCGTACACGGGGTGGACCCGCGCCCACTGGGAGGCGGTCGCCGACGGGCTGCTCGCCGCCGTCGCCCCGCACGCCACCCCCGGCGGGGCGCTCTACCACCTCCCCGGTGACCGCAACAGCGCCTCTGGCGCCCGCTCGGACGGCCTGGAGGGGTACGCGCGGACGTTCCTGCTCGCCGCGATCCGCGTGGCGGGCGCGAACGGTGACGATCCATCAGGACTGTTGCAGCGGTACGCCGACGGCCTGGCCGCCGGCACCGCGCGGCCCGGCGGGGACGGGCCGGAGGACTGGCCCGTCGTGGCCGACCGCACACAGCCGCTGGTCGAGGCCGCGTCCATCGCCATCGGGCTCCGGCTGACCCGCCGCTGGCTGTGGGACCGGCTCGACGGGCCCGTGCGCGAACGCGCCACCGCCTGGCTCGCCCGGGCGGCCGCCGCGCAGGCGTGGCCCAACAACTGGGAGATGTTCCCGGCCACCGTCGGCGGTTTCCTCGGCGACCGGGACGCCGTGGCGCGCGGACTGCGGCGGATCGAGCGCTGGTACGTCGGCGACGGCTGGTACACCGACGGCGACCTGCCCGCCTTTGACCACTACAACGGGTGGGCGCTGCACCTCTACCCCGTGCTGGAGGCCTGGTTCTCAGGCGACGCCGACCTGCTGGACCGCTACGGCGAGCGGCTGCGGATCCATCTCGCCGATCAGTCCCGCCTGTTCGGCGCCGACGGCTCGCCCCTCCACCAGGGCCGCTCGCTGACCTACCGCGTCGCCGCGGCCGCGCCGCTGTGGCTCGGCGCCCTCACCGGACACACCCCGCTCGCCCCCGGCACCACACGGCGGCTGGCCTCCGGCGCCCTACGCCACTTCCTGGACCGCGGCGCGGCGGGCCCCGACGGACTGCTGTCCCTGGGCTGGCACGGTCCCTACGCGGGTGTCCTGCAGGACTACTCCGGGCCCGGCTCCCCGTACTGGGCGAGCAAGGGCTTCCTCGGCCTGCTGCTGCCGCCCGGACACGCGGTGTGGACGGCGCCCGAGGAGCCCGCCCCCGTCGAACGCGGCGACGCCCTGACCACGCTGCCCGCGCCCAACTGGCTGATCCAGTCGACGACCGCCGACGGCCTCGTACGTCTGCACAACCACGGCAGCGAGGACACCCGTTACGCCGCCCACTACACGCGGTTCGCCTACTCCACGGCCACCGCTCCGCTGACCGGGGACACGCCCCCCGACAACCACTTCGGCCTCCTGGACGGCGACGGCGGTGTCACCGCGCGCACCGGGCTCACCCCGCTCGGCGCGGGCGAGGGATGGGCCGCCTCACGCTCCCGCGCCGGTGACCGGGTCCGCGTCGTGAGCCTCGTGATGGCCAGGGGTGCCGCCGAGATCCGCGCCCACCTGGTCAGCGGGGCGCCGCCCGGCTCGAAGGTACGACAGACCGGCTGGCCCGCGGGCGAGGGCCTGACCTCGGAACTGCTGCCCCAGCACGGCCTGCGGGCCGCCCCCGGCCTGCCGCCCGCCCCGACCGCGTGCACCGGACGCGCGGTCACCCCCGTCCTCACCGGCGAGACCACCGAAGGCGGCGGCAGCCGCGGCGACCTCTTCCTCTGCGCGGCCCGGCTCACCAGCGCCGCCGACGCGGAGCCGCTGTCCGCCCTCGTCCGGTCGGAGGTCGCCGTGTCGCCGTCAGGGGTCCACGAGGTGACCGTCACCTGGGCCGACGGAGCCACGCACCGGGCGCGGCTGACCACGGCGGACGCGGTCGTGGAATCCTCGCCCCCGGACGCTCGTTGAGGCTGCCATGAGCGACAAAGACCTCCTCCGCCTGCTCGCCGACACCAAGGGGGGCGTGCTCGTCACCATCAAGCGTGACGGCCGCCCCCAGATGTCCAACGTCATCCACCACTACGACCCGGACACGGGGGTGCTGCGGGTCTCCCTCACCGACGACCGCGCCAAGACCCGCAACCTGCGCCGTGACCCCCGCGCGAGCTACCACGTCACCACGGACGACCGCTGGGCCTGGACGGTCGCGGAGGGCACCGCAGAACTCACCCCCGTCGCGGCGGACCGGGACGACGCGACGGTCGAGGAGCTCGTCGACCTCTACCGAGCCCTGCAGGGCGAGCACCCGGACTGGGACGACTACCGCCGCGCCATGGTCGCCGACAAGCGCCTCGTGCTGAAGCTCCACGTCGAGCGCGCGTACGGCCAGCCGCGCGGCGCGTAGCCGCCCCTCCGGTGCGCCCCCGCCGCCCGCTCCCCGTGGGGGCGGGCGGCATGCGGCCCGCGACGGTGGCAGCATCGACACTGCGCGAGACTGCGCGACATTGCGGGGACGGTCTCCCGCACCGGGGAACCGCCTGGTCACAGTCGTCCCGCCGGTCGTGGGCGGGAGCCGGTGGGCCGCCGGCGGCCGATCCCACAAAGGGGCGCGGAACCGGAATGACCGGTGTAGGAGTTGTCGCTGTACATACTGGTTCTGCCGGGGCCCGGACGGCTCACGGCACGTTCGTGACCGCCGACCAACGGGAGGTGCCGTGTCCGGCTCCAGTCCGAAGCGTTCCCTGCTCTCCAGCCTCATCCCCGCCTTCGGAGACAACCCCTACGGGGAGAGGATGGAGCGCATCCGGCGGTCGCCGAACTTCGCCGACGGGGTGTTCACCAACCCCCTGGGCGCACGTACGGCGCCCTCCGGATCGATGCTGCGGTTCGCCCGGACGTACTTCCGCAAGGAGGAGCGGGTCCGCAGGGCCCCCGCCGGGGACATCCCGCTGCACGCCACGACCCTCGCCGACCTGGCCGCACCGCCCGCCTCGGGCCTGCGCCTCACCTGGATGGGCCACTCCACCGTGCTCGCCGAGATCGACGGGCGCCGCGTCCTGTTCGACCCCGTCTGGGGCGAGCGGTGCTCCCCCTTCTCCTTCGTCGGCCCCAAGCGCCTCCACCGGCCGCCGGTACCGCTGGAGGAGCTGGGCGAGGCCGACGCGATCGTCATCTCGCACGACCACTACGACCACCTCGACATGCCCACGATCAAGGCGCTCGCCGGGACCGGCACCCGCTTCGTCGTGCCGCTGGGCGTCGGCGCCCACCTGGAACGCTGGGGCGTCCCCGCGGACCGCATGACCGAGCTGGACTGGCACGAGTCGACGCAGGTCGCCGGGCTCACCCTCACGGCGACCCCGGCGCGGCACTTCTGCGGCCGGGCGATCCGCAACACCCAGCACACCCTGTGGGCGTCCTGGGTCGTCGCCGGGCCCGAGCACCGCGTCTTCCACAGCGGCGACACGGGATACTTCCCCGGTTTCACGGAGATCGGCGAGGCCTACGGGCCGTTCGACGCCACCATGGTGCAGATCGGCGCGTACAGCGACTTCTGGCCTGACATCCACATGACCCCCGAGGAGGGCGTCCGCGCCCACCAGGACCTGCGCGGCCGGCTCATGCTCCCCATCCACTGGGGCACGTTCAACCTGGCCCCGCACCCGTGGGAGGAGCCCGCCGAGGGCACTGTTGCCGCGGCGCGCGCCGTGGGGGCCCGGGTCGCCGTGCCGCGCCCCGGGGAGCCCTTCGAGCCCGCGGCCGGGGTACCGCTCGACCCCTGGTGGCGGGCGATCGCGCACGGGGCCGCCGCCCGCACCTGGCCCGCGCTCACCGACGACCCGCGGCCGGCCGCCCCGCAGCCGGACAGCGCCCCGGCGTGAGCGGGTCGTGAGCCGGTCTTGAGCGAGGAGGGGGCGGGGCGCCTGCCGTACCCGTCCCCTCCCGCACGGGCGGTCAGCCGTCAGCCGTCGCCCGCCGCCCGCGTGAGCCAGGCCGTTGCCGCCAGGCTCGCCGCCGACAGCAGGAGCAGCAGCAGGGGGACAGCGCCGATGCCGGAGGCCTCGATGCCCTTGCCAAGCGCCGGCGGAGCGGCCACACCGCCGATCATCGACGCGGCGATGACCCACGCCCCCGCGCGCCGCGCCCCGGGCACGGCCCGGGCCAGCCACGGCAGCCCCGTCGGGAAGACCGGGGCGATGAACAGGCCGACGCCCGCGTAGGCGTACGGCGCGAGCGTGGGCACGGCCGCCAGGGCCAGACAGCCCGTCATCCCGGCGCAGCACACCAGCAGGATCCGCGGCGCCGGGTAGCGCAGGGCCAGCGGGACGACGAGGAACCGGCCCGCGGTCATCATCAGCCAGTACACCGCCGTCGCGGACGCGGCGTACGCCACCGGGTGGCCGAGCGACTGCAGATGGGTCGGCTCCCAGCCGCCGACCCCCGCCTCCACCCCCACATGGAGGACGTACAGCACCACGAAGCCCAGCAGCACCGGCGTGACCAGCCGCCCCCGCGCCCCAGGCCGGGCGGCGGGCGCGGGCCCGGGAGGCTGTGTCCGCACCCCGCGCGTGCACAGCGCGAGGGCGCCCGCGAGGACGGCGCATTCGGCGAACACGGACGCATAGCGGTCCGGACCCAGCGCGCCGAGCAGGGCGGGCCCGGCGACCGCGCCGATCCCGAAGTGGGCGTTGAGGACGTTGAGCATCGCCGCGCCGCGGTCCCCGAAACCCACCGCGAACAGCTGGTTGAGGCCGTAGTCGATGCCGCCGAAGCCGAGCCCCGTCAGCAGCGCCGCGCCCAGCGCGAACGGCCAGTCCGGCGCGAGCGCGAAGGCCCCGCTGCCCGCCGCCATCAGCGTGTACGCCACCGTCAGCAGCCTGCGGTCGCCGATCCGGCCGCGCACCGCGTCGAAGACGAGCACCCCCGCGACGCCGCCGACGAAGTGCGCGCTCAGCCCCAGTCCGGCCATGGACGGGGACAGCCCGTGCTCCTGCCGCAGGGCGGGCAGCGCGGGACCGTACAGCGCCTGGAGGGCGCCGATGAGCACGAACCCGGCGCAGGACGCCACCACCGCGGGCCGGCTGAAGGGCCGCGCCGCGGGCGTGGTCTCCCGCAGGACGGCGGTCACCGGCCGTCCGCGAGGGTGGTGAAGGTGAAGCCGAACGAGGCCTCGGCGGCCGCCAGCCGGTAGCGGGGCAGCACTCCGGGCCCGCAGGACTGGCTGCCGATGCCGTGCAGGGCGTGGTCGAGGTTGACCCACAGGATGTTCCCCGGCACCAGGTCGCAGGTGTGCGCGGCGGCGTCCAGTTCCTCGCCCGTCCAGCGACGGGCGGTGAACCAGAAGGGCGGGCCGCCCTCGATCGCCACTCCCGTCCCGTCCTCCCGGCGCAGCCGCACCCGGCGCACGTCGGCGCGCGCCCCGTTCTCCTGCGGACGGACGTACGGGGTCTGCAGCGCGTCGACCGTCGCCGTGTGGAGCCCGATCCGGGACGCGGCCCGCGTGTCGGGGTAGGCCTCGCCGGGGCCGCCTCCGTACCACTCGGCCCGGGTCAGCGTGCCGCACAGCCCGAGGCGGACGCCGAGCCGGGGCAGCGGCAGTGTCCACCGCCCCTCGGGGGCCACGTCCACCGTCAGGTGCAACCGGTCGCCGTCGGCGGTCCACCGGTAGACCGTGCGCAGCCCGAAGTAGGCGGCGGCGGGGGCGACCCGCGTGGTGACGGTGAGCGCGTCGTCCTCGGCCTCGACGCCGTCCACCCGGTGCCGCATCCGGTGCAGTCCGGCCTCCCGCCACAGCAGGCCGAAGCGCGGGTCGGACTGCCAGGGGGCGCCGAGGTCGTTGTCCGTCGGGGCCCGCCACACGTCCAGCCGGGGGCCGGCGAGGGCGAAGCCGTCGAGCAGCCGCAGTTCGCCGCCGGCCGCGTCGAAGGTGCCCGGGCCCAGCAGCACCACACCGCCCTCGGCGTGCCGGGGGCGGTGCGGGCGCCCGGGTTCGGGGGCCGTCCGCCGGCCGCCCGGGCGTTCCGCGGCGGGCCACTGGCCCCACGCCACCTCGTGACCGGCCGCCGCCCACGGGGTGTCCCGCGCCAGGACCGCCCGCACCAGCCAGAACGCCTCCCCGGACGTTTCCGCCGCCGCAGGCTCCGGCAGCTTCAGCTCCGTCGTGCCGCCCGCGGCCAGCGGCGGCACCTCCAGGTCACCCTCGGCGACGGCCACCCCGTCGGCCTCGTACGACCAGGTGAAGCGCAGGTGCGAAAGATCCGCGACGTCATGGCGGTTGGTGATGCGGACCGTGCCCCCGAGCGGGTCGCCCTCGATCCGCACCGGCTCGATCACCTTCTTGTACTCGACCAGGCCGGGCGAGGGCGTCCGGTCCGGGAAGAGCAGCCCGTCGCAGACGAAGTTGCCGTCGTGCAGCTCCTCGCCGAAGTCGCCGCCGTAGGCGAACCAGCGCCTCCCGTCGGGGGTGCGGCGTGCGATGCCGTGGTCGATCCACTCCCAGACGAAACCGCCCTGCAGCCGCTCGTGGGTCTCGAACAGCCGCTGGTACTCGCCCAGTCCGCCCGGTCCGTTGCCCATGGCGTGCGCGTACTCGCACAGCAGGAAGGGCATCGCGCGCCGTCTGGCGTCGAGCGCGGGATCGTCCAGCGGCGCCTCCTCACGCCTGCCGATCCGCTCGACCTCGGCGTGCCCGGCGTACATGCGGGAGTACAGGTCCGTGTCGGCACAGGTCGGATCGCCCTCGTAGTGGAGGGGCCGGTCCGGGTCCCGGTCGCGGATCCACCGCGCCATGGAGGTCAGGCCGCGGCCGGTGCCGCACTCGTTGCCCAGCGACCAGACGAGCACGCTGGGGTGGTTCTTGTCGCGCTCGACCATGCGGGCGGCACGGTCCAGCAGCGCCGGGGTCCAGCGGTCGTCGTCGACGGGGTTGCCCTCCCAGCCGGTCACGGCGAAGCCGTGGGTCTCCAGGTCGCACTCGTCGACGACCCACAGGCCCAGTTCGTCGCACAGGTCGAGGAAGGCGGGGTGCGGCGGGTAGTGGCTGGTGCGCACGGCGTTGATGTTGTGACGCTTCATCAGCAGCAGGTCCTCGCGCATGGTGGCGATCTCCAGCGCGCGGCCGTGCTCGGGGTGGAACTCGTGGCGGTTGACCCCGCGGAACAGGATCCGGCGGCCGTTGACCTTCAGCACCCCGTCCTCGACCGCGACCGTACGGAAGCCGACGCGGAACGGGACGCGCTCGCCCGGGCCGGTGAGGACGGCCTCGTACAGCCGCGGGACCTCGGCGCTCCACGGCTCGGCGGGCACGGTGACCGGCTCGCCCGCCGCGACGTCGACGCCCAGCTCCGGCACGGTGACCCGGCCGCCGGACGGCGCGTCCACGCGCAGGGTGCCCTCGCCGGTGGCGTGGTCCCAGGCGGCGTGCACGAAGAAGTCGGCGACACAGCCGGCGGGCCGGTGCAGCAGCGTGACGTCCCGGAAGACGCCGGGCAGCCACCACATGTCCTGGTCCTCCAGGTAACTGGCCGAGGACCACTGGTGGACGCGGACCGCGAGCACGTTCCCCTTCGGCCGCAGCAGGTGCCCGACGGGGTACTCGGCGGGCAGCCTGCTCCCCTTGAAGACCCCCACCTCACGGCCGTTGAGCCAGATCCGGGCACAGGACTCGATGCCCTCGAAGCGCAGCACGGTCTCGCCGCCGGCGGGCCAGTCGTCCGGCAGCGCGAAGGTGTGCCGGTGGTCGCCGGTCGGGTTCTCGGTGGGGACCCGGGGCGGATCGACGGGGAAGGGGTAGCGGACGTTGGTGTAGGCGGGCGCGCCGTGGCCGCCCAGCACCCAGTGGCCGGGGATGGCGAGGATGTCCCAGCGCGAGGCGTCGAAGTCCGGCCGTGCGAAGGAGGTGTCCTCGGCCCCGGCGGTCGGCGAGAGCCGGAACCACCACATGCCGCCCAGGTTCAGCCGGGCCGCGTCGGAGGCGGGCACCCAGGCCCGGGGCGGCAGGGCGCCGTGGCCGGGGGAGAAGTCCTCGTAGTAGGGGAGTTCCGGCCGCGCGGCCGGGGAGCCGGACGGGTGCGCGGGCATGGTCATACGACTCCTCGGTCGGCCCTCGATGCCGGTCTGCCGTTCGCTGCGGTGTGCCGCCGGTGCGCGCGGGTGCGGTCGGCGCGGCGCTCCCCGGAGGTAGGTGGCGGAAGGGCGCGCGGTGGGGACGGCGACCCGCCGCCCGCGGTTGTCGCGCGGGCGTTGCCGGGCCCGCGCGGCCCGGCGCGGGCGGCCGCGCGGAGGGCACGCGACGTCCGCTCCACCCCCGGGTCCCCCTCCCGTGCCGCCGCCGACGGGAACACACGCTAGGCGCCGGGCGGGAGCCGGACAAGCGCTTCACGCACACCCCCGCCGGACGTCACGGCGCCGGGGACGGGCCGCCCGCGATCCGGCGGGCCAGCGCCGCGACGTCCACCGGGCGCGAGGTGTCCACCCGGTGCACGCTGCCCAGGCCCAGCGGCTCGGCCATCTCGGTCCAGAACCGCCACTCCTCCTCCGGGAAGCGCGCGCCCTCGGTGTGCACCGGGTGCCGCGCGGGCGCCCGCTCCCGGAACCTGCGGCGCGCGGTGTCGGGCGGCACGGCGCACCACACCTCGTGCACCTCGGACGCGCCCGCCCGCGTCAGGCCCGCGGCCACCACGGGACGCATGTGCGCCAGCCACGGGCTCTCCAGCACCGCCCCGACCGGTGCGTCGGCCAGCAGCGTCCACAACGTCTCGCCCGCCGCGGCCCCGAGGCAGCGGCTCCACTCCCGCCCGCCGCCCTGCGCCGGGCGCAGTGCGGCCAGCGCGTCGGCCAGGGTCTCCTTCACGGAGTCCTTGCTGAACAGCGGGAGCTCCAGTTCGCGGGCGAGCATCCGGGCGAGGGTCGTCTTCCCCGCTCCGGGCAGTCCGTTGACCAACACAGCTAACATGCCGCGACCTTAACGACGCCGCGGGCGGCGGTGGAGTACGCCGCCCCGCCGCCCGCGCGCCACGGGGTGCCTCGTGGGCGGGCGGTGCCTCACGAGTGGGCGCCGGCCGGATCCTCCGTGACGTCGATGCCCGTGAACCGGGCCCAGTTGCGTCCGATCTCGCTCCAGCCCGCCACCGGTCCGCCGCCCAGACGGCCCGTGAACAGCGGGCGCAGGTCCGTGTCGCGTTCTGCCCAGGCCGCCGAGAACTGGCTGCGGGTGACCCGGAGACTGGTGTTGAGCTGGACGACGGCCGCCCGCACACAGTCCTCGCGCCATTCGTCGTCCGTCCAGGCTGCGGAGCCGACGGGGGGCCGCGCCGCCAGTGCCAGGCTGAGGAAGCAGGCGGCGTTGTAGTTGACGAGGTATCCGGCGGCGGCCCGGTTCGAACCGCGGTGCCTGGGCGCGGAACCGGCGATGCCCGCCCGGCGGTGGGCGTCCCCACCCGTGTGGTCCGCGCCCGTGTGGTGGTCGGCGTAGAGCAGACGGCGCAGCCCCCAGTCGGGCCCGCCCCACAGCCGGCCCCACCGCGCCCAGCCCCCGGTGACCTCCCTCGCCACGTCGCGGAACGCCGTCCGCAGCTCCCGCGGACCGGGGGAGACGTTCTCGCGCAGCACCTCGGCGGCGCTGGCGATCCGCACCGCCGCGCGGAAGGAGCGGCGGCGGGTGCGCAGGGCGGGACGGGGCCGCTCCATGGCCCACCACTGCCGCCAGTAGCGGCGTTCGCCGAGGTTGCGGCGGCCGGGGAGCCAGGTGCGGGCGTACCGGCGCAGGATGGCGCGCCGCGACAGCCGCCCGAGCAGCAGCCGCAGGTGCTCCCGTGAACGGGGTTCGCGGCGCCTCGCCCGCTCGTCCCTGTGCGCCGGGTGGCGGCTCTCCTCGGCGCGGGCGATGGAGAGCCGGTAGGCCGTCTCCATGTGCTCGGGCCACAGCTGGACGCAGTACTTGTAGATCTCCACGGCCTGCCGGATGTAGTCACCGGGCTCGGCGACACCGGGGAACTGGCTCATCAGCTCCAGGACGCCCGCCTGGTGCAGCCGGACGGTGAGGTTCCCCGGCACCAGCGCCGCGGCCTCCTCGAAGCGCTCCAGGGCCCGCTCGTGCCCGGCCCGTTCCCCGGCCACGTCCCGGCGCTTGTTCGCGGCCAGCGCGTCCTCCTGCGCCTTGGTGCCCATGCGGTAGCAGCGGTACGCGTCGGGGTCGTCGCCCCAGCTCTCCCAGCGGGGGATGCGGTCCTGCGAGCGCGGGTCGGCGAGGATCTTGACGGTGCAGTAGCAGGCGACGCGTTCGTACAGCTCCCGGTCGGCCTCGCGCCTGCCGCCGTCCGCCGCGCCGGGCTCCGGCGCGCGGCCCTGCATGATGGCCGCGGCCACCACCGTGTTCTTCGGCACGTACAGGATCCGCACCGAGAAGCGGGTCGGCTGATCGCCCGTCGTCAGGCAGTGCAGCATCACGGGGTACGCCCGCGGACGGAAGAACGCGAGCCGCTTGATCACGTCCACCCAGCCGTGCGGGGAGGAGGCGGTCTCCGGCGCCGGATCGGGCCCGATGGTCGTGCCGCTGCCGGGGGTCAGGACGTTCGGGCCGAGCGCGTCGGCGGCCATGTGCTCCGTGATGTACGCGGCCAGTTCGGCCGTGGCCGCGGACTCGTGGCCGTGGTCGGGGCCGCCCGGGCCGGCGCCGTTGCCGCGGTGGCCGTTGCCGTGGCCGCCGAGCAGTCCGCGGTCCTCGCACACCACCACGGGCAGCAGTCGGTTGCCGCGGTGGCGGCGCAGCAGCCCCGACCCCAGCCGTACCAGGCCGATGAACACGGCGACCGCGAAGATGCCGAGCACCCACACGGCGGTGCCCCCGGACTGCTCCCAGAACCCCTGGGGCCACGGGCCGCCGTCCCCGGCGGCCGCGGGCGCGGCGAAGACCGGCCCCATGGCACATCCCCCCGTCACATCCCCCTTGTGTGCTCTTGTGGTGATCCCCGCAACCGGAGATCACCAAGCCCGTGCGGGGATGGCGAATCGTCACACCGTCAACTCCCGTGCGTGCGGGGGGTGTCGTGCGACGCATGGGGGCGGATCGCACCGAGGGGGGATCGGTCAGGCGGGCGGGGCGACCAGCGTGCCGGACTGCCCGGCCCGGCGCAGGGCCCGGGCGACGAACCCGTCCGCCTTCAGCTCCTCGACGACCTCGCGGAGGAAGGCGACCGACTCCGGCAGCCGGTCCACCGTCGTGCCGACGGCCTGCCGGATCTGCATGAACGCGCCCTCGACGAGGCGGAGGTCGGGGTGCTGCGCGACGTATCCGGCCATCGGCTGCCCGATCCCGGCCGCGACCTCCAGGCCCTCGGCGCGGAAGACGTCCACGCCTTCGTCGCCGCGGACGACGGTGGCGTGGCGCAGCGTGCGCGACAGGAAGAGGTCGTAGGCGGAACCGCGCTTCACGCCGATCCGGACACCCGCGCGGTCCACCTCGTCCACCGCGCCGACCTGCGAGTCGCGGGGCACGGCGAACACCCCCTCGATCACCACGTACGGCGCGGTGAAGGCGACCTCCGCCTCCCGGGCGGGCTCGACCGCGAGGAAGCAGATGTCGGCCCGGCCCGACGCCATGGCCTCGAACGACTTGCGTGCCGCGTCGAAGCAGACCGGTTCCACCGGCACGTCCAGCCGGGCGCCCACCTCGCGCGCGATGTCGACGGTGACTCCGCCGGGGGACTGCGCGGTGCCGTGCGCCAGCACCGGGTTGCCCAGGTTGATCGACGCCCGCAGGACGCCCGTCGGCGCCAGGTCCCTCACGACGGCGGCAGTCACGGTGCTCATGGTGCGGAGTGTAGGCCCGCCCTCGCCGGCGGTCCGGCACGGCCCCCGCCGACGTCCGCCTCCGCCTCGTTCCGGTTGCGGCCCGGCGCCTTGTCAACAAGGTGACGGGGGCGTTGTCGGTGGCCTCGCCTAGTGTTCCGGTCACTTGATCACGGCGTTGCAGGGAGGCACGCATGGGGTGGGTCACGGCGGGCGACTACGAAGTCGCCCTCCACGAAGGGAAGGTCGTGTGCCGCAACGCGGCCGGCCGCCGGCTGAAGTCGGTGCCGGCCAAGCTGGCGGACGACCCGGCGGTGACGGGACTGCGGCAGCTCGCCGAATGGCTGGAACGGCACGAACGCCGGTGCCTGGCCGACGTCGAGCGCTGGATGGTGCGTTCGCTGCCCGTGCCCCTCGCCGTGATCGGCCGCGTGTGGCCCGACCCGGCGTGGCGGGCGGCCCTGCGCGACCTCGTCGTCACCGGGGAGGACGGTCAGGTCGCCGGCTTCCTGCGGGACGCCGACACCGAGCGTGGACTCGGCCTGGTCGACCTCGACGGCGACACCGTGCGCATCGCCCCGGACATGGTCCGCATCCCGCACCCCGTGCTCCTCGACGACCTGGAGGAGCTGCGGGAGTTCGCCGTCGAGCTGGGCGTGGAGCAGACGGCGCAGCAGCTCTTCCGCGAGGTGTGGCGGCGGCCCGCCGGGCTCGACCCCGAGGGCACGCTCGTCGAGGAGTACGCGGGCGGCACCTTCAAGGAGCTGCGCTTCCTGCACGGCCGCGCCACCTCGCTGGGCTACCGCGTGCGCGGCGGGCACAGCGTCTGCCCCGTTCTGGAGGACGGCCGCGCCGTCGAGGCCCGCATCTGGATCGGCGACTACGACGGCTGGAGCGAGACCGAGACCGGATCCCTGTCCTGGACCGACACCGCCGGGAAGACCCTGACCTTCGCCCAGGTCGGCGCCGTCGCCTGGTCGGAAGGCATGCGCATGGCGGCCGCGCTCTACGCGGGACGCGACATCGAGGACGAGGAGCAGGCGGCATGACCACGTACGACCCCACCACCACGGCCGCGCTGCTCGACGCGGGCGCCGTGCTGCCGCCCGGCACCAGCACCCGCGAGGACGCCGACACGCTCACCGTCCGCACCTACACCCACCCCGTGCTGGACGACCGCCGCGTCGTCCGCCTCGTGCCCGGCACCCTCGGTGAGGCCGAGGACCTGGCCCTTGACTTCCTCGGCCTGACCCGCGAGGACGAGGCCCCCGAGGTCGGCCAGGTCCGTCGGGAGACCCTCGGGTTCCCCGCCTGGGCCCTGGTCAACGACCCGGCCAACGGCCACCACGCGCTCGCCCTGGTCAAGGACGTCGAGCGGCTCGCCCGGATGGCCAAGTCCCGCGCCGGCGCCGCCAAGGACGGCTTCGACGCGCTCGCCGAGCGTCTGGGCCGCGCGGTACCGCACTTCCTGCCCACCTTCCACGAGCAGGCGGCGCGCGTCTTCCTCCAGCACGAGAACACCACGTACGCCGCCGCCTTCTTCGGCAAGGCCCGTGCCGCCGAGGGCGTCCACGGCCTCACCGTCGACGAGGACCGCCAGCGCGCCGTCTTCCTGGAGTTCGCCTTCGCCGGCGCCCTCACCGTCAAGGCCCTCAAGGAGCACGTCAAGGACCTCGCACGGCGGCTGGACCCCGCCGAGGCCTGGCGGCAGTTCCGGCAGCTGACGGTGGAGCGCTGCGCCGCCGGGATGCCCCCGTACGCGTCCCTGCCGCAGGACGCCCGCAGCCTGATCAAGGCAGCGGGCCTCGACCGGGTCACCGAGGAGTGCGCCCTCGTCGCCGACCTCGTCGCCTCGCCCGCCGTCGTCCGTGCCCCCGGTTCCTTCTGGACCGCCTACCGCGCCACCCTG
This sequence comes from Streptomyces sp. PA03-5A, assembly GCF_033792725.1. NCBI lineage: Bacteria > Bacillati > Actinomycetota > Actinomycetes > Kitasatosporales > Streptomycetaceae > Streptomyces > Streptomyces sp. PA03-5A. The sequence continues at coordinate 258,605 of NZ_JARAVL010000007.1, forward strand.
GCCGTCCTCGCCGAGCGCGAACCGGCCGTCCGGGCACGGCTGCTGGAGATCATGCCGGCCGGACTCGGCCGCGACGCCGAGGGCGACGAGTTCTGGCTCGCCCTGCTCGTCGAGACCGGTGCCGACACCCTGCTCACCGGCGAGGCGGGGGAGGCCTCGCGGGCCGTCGACGCGGCCGACTGGCTCAGCCGCTGGGCGAGCCACCGCAAGCACGGCTCCAGCGCCCCCGAACGCTCCGCGGCCACCCTCGACCTCGTCAGCCGCATGGCGCCCCGGCTGCGGGCCGACGGCAGGCCCGTCGACCTCTTCACGGGCCGCTGGCACCACGGCGCCGAACTCGACCTGCTCGACCTGTGCGCCGCCGAGCGTGTGCCGCTGACCGTCCCCGCCGAGGACGTGACCGTGCACCTGCCGCTCCACCGCTGGCTGGAGACCGCCGACCCGGCCCGCCGCGACCTCGTCGCCACCGGTGCCGACCCGCGCTTGCGCCGCCTGCTGCACAAGGCCGTCGGCAGCCTCGGCGAGGACCGCGGACTGGCCGGCGTGCTGGAGGTCCTGGCAGGCCACCCGGTGCTCGGCGACGTCCTGCGCGCATGGCTGGAGGAGGCCGCCGCGCAGTTCACCCGTGCCACGGGCCTGCCCGCCGCCCGCAGCGCCATCAGCCGGATGCGCCCGTTCCGTTCCGTCGCGGCCCGGGTCAACCCGCAGGCAGTGGCCCGGGTCGCCGCGCAGGAGATCGCGCCGCTGCTCGGCCGGACGCTGCGCGAGGGCATCCTCGACGAACTGGGCTGGCCCGCACTCGACGAGGGCCTGCGCCTGCTCGACGCCGCGGTCGCCAAGAACAGGGACCACGCCCTGGCCGTCGCCGAGGCCTGGCCCGCGCTGATCCTCGCCCGCGGGGACAAGGCCGTCGTCGTCGGGCCCGACAAGGTGCTGCTCGACCACGACCTGCGCATCCCCGTCGAACTCGACCGCTGGAACCGCCCCCACTTCCGCTGGGCCGACGGTGAACTCCTCGTCATGTGGCGGCAGGACGACAAGCAGCTCGGCTACTGGTCCGCCCGGCCCGCCGAGGTGTTCACCCTCGGCGGCGAACAGCTCCCGCACTGGTGGCACGGCCACATCGCCGCCCCGTCCATCCCGCTGCCCGGCGGCGGCCGCGCCACCGGCGGCCGCACCCTGCACGCCGGAGACACCGTGCTGCCGGCCGGCCGCCCCGTCCTCGGCGACGGCACCGCGCTCTGGCGCCAGGGCAAGCAGGGCCGCCACGAGGTGTGGATGGAGTACGACCCGGCCTCCGGCACCCACGGGCGTGCCTCGCTGCCCGCCTTCCTCCGCTCCGGCATCCTCGACGGCGCACGGCTCAGCCAGGAGGACTGCGAGGTCCTGCCGCTGCAACCCGGGCTCGAGCGGAGCCCCTTCGGCACCGACGGCACCGTCCTCGGCCGCTGGGTCCGCGTCGAGGGCGAGGGCGGCGGGTCCCGCACCGTCGCGGGCACCCCGGACGGCCGTACCGTCGCCCTCCCCACCCGTAAGCAGGGGTGGGCACGCCGCGTACCGCTCGGCGCACTGCGGCTGCCCGGCGGGGCCGAGCCCGTCGTCGCGCTCACCCACCAGAAGGTGTCGCTGTACGCGGCGGGCGACGTCACCTGCGACGACGAGCTGGGCAGCGTGACGCTCACCGAGCAGGGCGGCGAGTTCGCCGCCGGCACCCGCTACGTACCGCCGCTCGCGTACTGGCACGCCCTGCGCCCCCGCGACGAGGGGGCCTCGGCGGTGCTGCGCGCCCTCACCGACGAGCAGGCGGCCGAAACGCTGCGCGCCGCCGCCCACGCCCTGGCGGAGCATCAGGCCGAGGTGAAGAGGACGAAGAAGTACACCGGTCCGTCCGCGGAGACCGTCGCGCGGGCCGCCGTCGCCGCCGCCCTGCCGGCCCTCGCGGACGAGCGGCTGATCATCGGCGTCACCGCCCTCGTCCGGGGCACGCTGCGCCACGCCGAGTCCGTCGCCTCCTTCGTCGCCCCGCCCACCGACAAGCCGCGGCAGTCGCTCCCGCGCACCCAGGGCATGTTCGCCGACCACAAGCCGCCGCACGGTGACGACGGCACGCTGCGCACCGCCCTGGACGGCATCGCGGGCCGGAGCGGTCACTGGTGGAGCAGCAGCCCTCAGTGGAGTGCCCTGCAGCAGATCCGGGCGGTCAACCACGTCCTGTCCGGCAAGGCGGCAGAGGGCAAGCCGCTGCCCGACCGGGCGGAACTGGGTGACCCGGTCGACGGCTGGCACAGCGACGAACACACCGTCCCCGGCATGGGCCTGGGGTGGCTGCCCGCCCTGTCCGCGCTGCGGCCGCTGGCCTACCGGGCGGCGTCGCCCGCCATCACGCAGGCCGCACGCGAGGCCCTCCTGCTGCTCTTCGACGCGATCACCGAGGGCCCGCTGGCGGTGCCCGGGAGCGGACTCCGCGAGATCGTCCTCGTGGAGAAGCACGGGAAGCAGCGGCGCGCCGGCCAGGTCCTGCGCAAGGACGGGCGCACCGTCGTGATCCTGGGCTGCCAGAGCGTCGACGGCGACCGCGACCGCGTCCACTGGCTCGCTCTCGACCACGATCCCACCGGCGCGTTCGGCACCGTCGCCCACTTCACCCTGGAGGACGAGACGGACCGTACGCCGGTCTTCCCCGCCGAGCGGCTCACCGCCGTCAGCCGCCTCATCCGCGACAAGGGCCCCGCGCCCTGGCGCCCCGACGCCCCTGCCGCGCTCGCGGCGGCGACCCGCGGCGGCCTCGGTCCCGTCCAGGCGACCCTGCTGATCGCCGGGCGGCCGCAGGAGCCGGACGCCGAAGCCCTCGCCCGCATCGACCTGAAAGCACGCCAGAAGGGCCTCGGCGAGGGCCTGCTGAGCTCCCTCTCCGAGGACGACCACGCGGCCGTCCTCGGGGCCCTGCTGCCCGACGACCCCGCCGACCTGTGGGGCAGCGGCCCCGACACCGCCGCCGCCGGCCGCGTGTGGGGGCAGCGCCTCGGCTCCGTCGTCCGCCTGCCGGAGGACGTCGCCGCCGAACTCGCCGGAGTCACCACCGCGTCCGCCGAGGCCGTGCTCAACCCCGCACTGACGCCCTGGCTGAGCCGCACCACCGTGCAACGCCCCGACAAGGACGGCAACCTCGTCCCCGCCGACCCCTCGGCCCTGCCCGGCCGGCACGACATCACCGGTGCCGTCGCCGTGCTCGCCGGGCTCGCCTACGGACTGCCGTGCGGGCATCCGCTGCGCGCCGCCCTCCCCGAGGGCCTGGCGGCGCTGCGGCGGCGGATCGCCGACCCGGGGCTGCTGGTCGACCTCGACATCGCCTGGACGGAGAAGGGCGGCCCCACCGCCGTCCGGATCCGCACGGCGTACGGGCTGCCCGCAGCCGGCGGCGCCGACGCCCACGGCCTGACCCACGCGGGCGACGCGCTCGTGCTCCGGCCCTGGTACGGCGACACCGAGACGGTGCTCGTCCGCCCGGCCGGGCTGACCGGTTCCGAGGACCCCGTCCTCGGCCTCGTCGAGGGCCTCGTCGGCCTCCGGGGCGGCGGCATCCAGGCGCTGCGCGCCGTGCTCGGCGACGACCTCGCCCGCGCCGTCGCGGCGGGCGGTGGGCCCGGCGCACCCGCCGGTCACGCCCAGGACCCCACGGTCTCCGTGCCCGCCCTGGTCGCCGAGGTCGCCGCGGCCCACGGCCTGGACGAGGACGCCGCCGCGCTCTACCTCCAGTTGCTCGCCCTGCCCGACCCCACGGACCGCAACTGCGCCCGCTGGACGGACTGGAAGCCCGCCCGGATGAAGAAGGCCCGCGCCGAGCTGGCCGCGACCGGCCTCGTCGTCGAGGCCAAACGTCCCCGAGCCGGCCGCACCCTCTTCCTGCCCTGCGGCTGGCGCGACCTCAAGGCGCCCGCCCTTCCCGTGGAGACCTGGAAGGAAGGCCTCTACCCGGTCCGCGACCACGCCCGCGTCGTGCCGCTGCTGCCCGTGCCCGAGCTGTTCGCCCGCGCCTGGGAACGCGTCCGCGCCGGCGACGCCCCCGGCTTCGAAGAACTCACCACCCGTGCCACCCGGAAGGGCCGCCGCCGATGACCACCACCGCCCCCGTCCCCGTCGCGCGGCAGATCACCCCGCCCGAGGACCGGTACGCCACCGAACTCGCCTTCCTCGCCGCCCACGACGGCGGACCACGTCCGCCCGCCTGGCGGCTCACCCCGCGTGCCGTCGTCACCTTCGTGATGGGCAGCGACGGCCAGGCCCTGCGCCTGCCCGACGACGCCGAGGTCCCCGAGGGCGTACCGCGCCGCCTCGTCGTCGAGGGGAAGTTCGTCGGCGACCGCGCCCTGGTGGAGCGGTGCGTCGTCACCCTCGCCGGGGAACGCGGCCTGCTCCTCGTCGGCGAGCCCGGCACCGCCAAGTCGATGCTCTCCGAGCTGCTGTCGGCCGCGATCTGCGGCACCAGCGGGCTCGTCGTCCAGGGCACCGCCGGCACCACCGAGGACCAGCTCAAGTACGGCTGGAACTACGCCCTGCTGCTCGCCCAGGGCCCCAGCCGGCAGGCGCTCGTCCCCTCACCCGTGCTCACCGCCATGTCGCGCGGCGCCATCGCCCGCGTCGAGGAGGTCACCCGCTGCCTGCCCGAGGTGCAGGACTCCCTGGTCTCCCTGCTCTCCGAACGCCGCATCGCCGTCCCCGAACTCGCGGGCGGCGACGACGCCCTGGCGCACGCGGCGCCCGGCTTCAACCTGATCGCCACCGCCAACCTCCGCGACAAGGGCGTCTCCGAGATGTCCGCCGCCCTCAAACGGCGCTTCAACTTCGAGACCGTCGGACCCATCGGCGACCTCGACGCCGAGACGGCGCTCGTGCGCAGCCAGTCCCGCGCCGCCGTCGAACGGGCCGGTGCCCCCTACGAGGTCGACGACGCCGTCCTGGAAGCCCTCGTCACCGCCTTCCGCGACCTGCGCGAGGGCCGTTCCGCCGAAGGCTGGGAGGTCGAACGGCCCTCCACGGTCATGAGCACCGCGGAGGCCGTCGCGGTCGCCGGCGCGCTCGGCCTGGCCGCGGCGTACTTCCCCGGTGACCGGGACGTGCTCGGCCTGCTGCCCGGCCACCTCCTCGGCGTCGTGCGCAAGGACGACCCGGCCGACGCCGCCCGGCTGCTCGGCTACTGGGACGGCCCCGTGCGGCGCCGCGCCGAGCAGGGCTCCCCGACCTGGCGCACCCTGTGGGAGCTGCGCGCCGTCCTGGAAGGCTGAGCCCGTGTCCCTCACCCCGGACGAGGCCGTCACGGTCCTCACCGACCCGGCGGCGCCCTACCTCGTCGGCGTACGGCACCACGCCCCGTCGCTGGCGGCCGCGCTGCCCGCCCTGCTCGACGGGGCGAAGCCCGACGTGCTACTCGTCGAACTCCCCGGCGAGATGCAGGAGTGGCTGCCCTGGCTCGCGCACGAGGACACCCGGGCCCCCGTCGCCCTCGCCGCCGCCCCCGGCGACGGGGGCGGCGGTCCCGCCTTCTACCCCTTCGCCGACTTCTCGCCCGAACTCGCCGCCGTCCGCTGGGCGGCGCGGCGCGGCGTTCCCGTCGTCGCCTGCGACCTGCCGCTCGCCGACCGCGCCTGGGACGCCGGACGCACGACGGCCGCGCCGGGCGACTCCGGTCCCGGGCTGCAGGGGGCCCTGCACGCCCGCCTCACCGGCCGCCCCGGCGACGACCTGTGGGACCGCCTCGTCGAGGCCGCCGCCCCGGGCTCACCGCCCGAAGCGCTGCGCCGTGCCGCCCTCCTGACGGGATGGGCGCTGCGCCGGGACGCCGCCGAGGGCGCGGGGGTCCCCGTACTCGACCTGCGCCGCGAGCAGTGGATGCGGGCCCGCATCGCCGAGGCCACCGCGGACGGCCGCCGCGCGGCCGTCGTCGTCGGTGCCTTCCACGCGTCCGCCCTGGTCCCGGCCGACGCGTGGCCGGAGGGCACCGCCCCCGTGGAAGGCCCGGACGTACCGCCGGCACCCGGGGGCGGCACGACCTGGACGACCTCCCTGATCCCCTACGCGTACCCGCTGCTGGACGAACGCTCCGGCTATCCGGCGGGCATCCGCGACCCCGAGTGGCAGCACATGGTGCTGGAGGCGGCCGGCGACCCCGCCGCGCTCGACGAGGCGCTCACCCGCGCCGCCGTCCGCATCTGCGCCGAACTGCGCGCCCAGGGCCACCCGTCGGGCCCGGCCGACGCGCGCGAGATCAGCCGGCTCGCCGGTGACCTCTCCCGGCTGCGCGGGCTGCCCGCGGCCGGCCGCGGGGAGCTCGTGGAGGCGGTGCAGACCGTGCTCGCCCAGGGCGAGCCGTACGGCCGCGGACGGGCCGTGGCGCGCGCCATGGAACGGGTGCTGGTCGGCACCCGCGGCGGACGCCCCGCACCGGACGCGCCCCGCAGCGGCCTGGCCCCCGCCGTCGAGGCGGAACTGGCCGCACTGGGCCTGCCCGCCCCCGGTCCGGACTCCGGTGCCCCGGCCGAGGCGCGGGACCTGCGCCTGGATCCGCTGCGCTCCGAGCTCGACCGCCGCCGCGAACTCCTGCTGCGCAGGCTGTCGGTGTGCGGCGTGCCCTACGCCGAGCCGAAGGACGTCACGGGCGCGGCCGGCACCGAGGGCCTCACCACCCGCTGGGAGGTCCGCTGGACACCCGCCACCGCGGCCATGCTCACCGCGGCCGGGGTCCGTGGCGTCACCGCCGCCCAGGCCGCCGAGGGCGTGCTGCGCGAACGCCGCCGCCAGGAGACGGACGAGGGTGGCCCCACCGCGGCGCAGACCCTCGCCGGACTGGCCCGGGCCGCGGAGTGCGGGCTACCCGGGCTCGCCGGGGAACGTCTCGCCGAGACCGCCGACGTGCTCCCCGCCTCCGGCACCCTCCCCGAACTCCTCGCGGGACTCGCCCTGCTGGACCGCGTCCGGGCCGGCCACATCGCCGGCCTCGGCGCCGACGAGGCCCGCACCGCCCGCGCGACCGCCGTCGCCGAGCTGCTCACCGCGGCGGCGGTCCGTCAGGTCGACGGCCTGACCGGGTCCGAGGACCCCGCCGACGCACACGCGCTGCTCGAACTCGCCCACCGCGCGGACCTCCTGGGCGGCGTCCGGCTCACCGACGCCCTCGCGCGGCTCGCCGCGGACGGCTCCCCGCTGATGCGCGGGGCGGCAGGTGCCGTCCGGGTCCTCCTCGGCCACGAGGCGCCCGAGACCCTCGGCGCCCGCGTCGCCTCCTGGGTCGACGCCGCGGGCGACCCCGACTCCCGCGCCGCCCTCACCGCCCGGCTGACCGGGCTGCTGACGGCGGCCGGCCCGTTGCTCGAGGCGGCCGCCCCCGCCCTGGAACCCCTGCTCGACCGCGTCCGCGACCTGCCCGACCAGGCCTTCCTGCCACGGCTCCCGGCCCTGCGCGGCGGCTTCGACACCCTCAGCCCGGCCGCCCGCGACCGTCTCCTCGCGGCCGTCGAGGAACGCCTGGACGCCGACGACATCGCCGACACCGCGGGCGTCGACCCCGTCGCCCTCGCGACCTGGACCCGCGCCGACCTCGCCGCCCGCGCGACCCTGTCCCGGCTCGGCCTGCTCTCGCACGAGACGCCCGAGGCGGCCCCAACGGCCGACAGCGCTTCGAGCCCCACCGGCCCGGCGGCAACGGTGTTCCCGGCAGGCCCCGCCGCCACGGCGTCGCCGGATGCACCGCACGGTGCCACCACCCCCGACGCGGCCGTTCGCGACGATGGTTTGGTCGCGGGCCCGGATTCGTCCGCCGGCCGTGCTGCAGGCACCACGCCCGTACGGTCCGCCGACGCGGCGTCGCCGGGCACGCAGCAGCCCGCCACCGCCCCCGGCGCACCGGGCGAAGCCCCCGCCGCCGCGGCCCGCACCCTCGCGCCCGCCGACCGGTGGCGCCTCGTGCTGGGCCGGCGAGGCGACCGGCTGCCGCCTTCCGCCGGGGCCCTGGCCACCGCGCTGGACGAGCTGTACGGCAACGGCCGGGGCGAGGGCAGCCGCGGCGACCTCGGCGGGCACGGCGGGGCCGGCAGAGCCGGCGGTGGCCGTGGTGGCCGCGAGGCGCCCTACCCCGGGGTGCGCGAGTGGTCAGAGGAGCTGGCGGCGCTGTTCGGGCCCGGTATCCGCGAGGAGGTGCTGGCGGCCGCCGCCGCGTCCGGCCGCAAGGACGTGGTGGCCGAACTCGACCCCGACAGCGTGCGCCCCTCCGTGGACCTGCTGCGCACCGTCCTGCGGCACGCGGGCGGACTGCCGGAGGCCCGGCTGGCCGCGCTGCGCCCCCTCGTACGGCGCCTGGTCGAGGCCCTCACCCGGCAACTCGCCACACGGCTGCGCCCGGCGCTGCACGGGACCGCGCTCCCGCGCCCCAGCCGGCGCCCCGGGGGCGGCCTCGACCTGGCCCGTACGCTGCGCGCCAACCTGGCCACCGCACGCCGCGGTCCCGACGGCACCGTCCAGGTGATCCCGGAGCGGCCGGTGTTCCGCGCCCGGGCCCAGCGGGCCGCGGACTGGCGGCTGATCCTGGTGACGGACGTGTCGGGGTCCATGGAGGCCTCCACGATCTGGGCCGCGCTCACCGCCTCCGTCCTGGCCGGGGTGCCCACCCTGTCCACGCACTTCCTCGCGTTCTCCACCGAGGTCATCGACCTCACCGACCACGTGGCGGACCCGCTCTCCCTCCTCCTGGAGGTGAGCGTCGGCGGGGGCACCCACATCGCCGCCGGGCTCCGGCACGCCCGCGAACTGGTGACCGTGCCCTCGCGCACCCTCGTCGTGGTCGTCAGCGACTTCGAGGAGGGGTATCCGCTCGGCGGCCTCCTGGCCGAGGTCCGCGCCCTGGTCGGCGCCGGCTGTCACGTCCTGGGCTGCGCCAGCCTGGACGACGCCGGGCGCCCCCGTTACTCCACGGGCGTCGCCGGACAACTCGTCGCCGCGGGCATGCCCGTCGCCGCCCTCAGCCCCCTCGAACTCGCCCGCTGGGTAGGGGAGAAGATCACATGAGCCAGCAACTCCCCCCGGTCGCACCGGCCGTGACCGCGGAACTCGTCGGGGCGCTTCCGCCCCGGCTGCGCAAGCGCCTCGACGCCGGCGTGGCCAAGCTCGCGGCCCGCCCGGTCGTCGTCGACGGCGACGCCGTGCGGATCGCCGTGGACGACGACACCGACCTGGAACTGCACGCCCCCGGGGGCACGGTGACCCGGGCGGAGGACGTGCGCTGCGGCTGCCTGCTCGCTCCCGACTGCCTGCACCGCGCCGCGGCCGCCTCGGCCGCACCCGTCGCCGAGGCAACGGCGCCGACCGCCGAAGGAGCCCCATCCCAGGCCCTCGGGGAGGCGGGGCCCGAGCCCGAGAACGCCACCCCGCAGCAACACGCCGCCGCCGACGCCCTGCGCGCCGCGGGCGCCGCCGTCCTCGACGCGGGCATCGACGGCTCCGGCGCCGTCGTCCAGGCTGAACTGCTGCGGGCCGCGCACTCGGCCCGGCTGAGCGGGCTGCCGCGCGCAGCCGCGGCGGCCGTGTCCGTCGTCACCCGGCTGCGCGCCGCCCGCGCCGCCGACCCCGGGCACCGCCTCGCCGACCTGGTCGCCGCGCTGCGCGAACTCCTCGGCACCGCCCACCGGGTCCCGTACGCCACCGGTCCCGAACTGGCCGCCGTGCGCGGCACCGCGCGACAGCCGTACACCCCGGACGGCTCGCTGCGGCTGTACGGCCTGTTCTCCGAGCCCGTCCTCACCGCGAGCGGCTACGCGGGCGCCGTCACCTGGACGGCGGACGCCGACGGCCGCCTCTACACCGTCTCCGACGTCGCGCCCGGCGGCCCCGGCCGCGCCACGGGCGCCGCCGACCGGGCCGTGCGCATCGGCGACACCGCCCTCAGCCACCGCGAACTGTCCCGCGCGGGCCTCGCCGTGTCCGGAGCGACGGTCTCGCCTACCGGCAGGCTCGGCGCGGGAGCCGCCGTCCGCGCCGTACGGGCCCCCGGCGCCGCCTGGACGGCCGAACCTCTGGACCGCCTGTGGCGGGTGCCCGTCGCCGAACAGGCCGTGCGCGCCCTCACCACCGGAGACGGCCTGCTCTTCCTCGACGTCACCCTCATCGGCACCGTCCGCGAGGCCGGCGGCGCCTGCCTGCTCGCCGAATGCGACGGCCTGACGCTCCGGCTCGCCGCCGCGCTCGACCATCCCGCGCTGCCCCACCGCGACAACCTGCGGCTGCTCGCGGGCGTGCCGGGCACCCCTCTGCGCGTCATCGCCCGGCTCGACCCGGCCCCGCACCCGCGCGCGCTGCTGCTGGCCACCAGTCATCCCGCCGACCCCGAGGCCCGCGTGGACACCGGCCTCGACCGCCTGCAGCGCGCCGACCTCCCCGCGGTCCAACCCCCGGTCCCACTCCCGCTCCCGCCGTCCGCGGCTCCCGACGAGGCCCCCGTCCACCTGCTGCTCCGCCGCGTCCACCAGGCCGCCTCCGGCGGCCGCCGTGTGCTCGCCCTCCCCACGAACTCCGCCTCCGACGCCCGGCGCCTGCGCCGCGCCGCCCTTCCGACCGCCGCGGACCTCCTGCAAGACCTCGACCGCGCAGCGGCCGACCGCGGCCGCGACCCCTTCGGCCGCCTCCTGCCCGCCGACACCGACCGCTTCGCCCTCGCCTGGCTCGCCGCCGCCGTCTACGCAGACGAACTCTCCCGCGCCCTGTGCGCCGCCACCTGGAGCGCGGATCCGTCAGCTGATCCGTCCGCCGCGGCGGTGTCGCCCGCCGGGGCGGCGGGCGGCCCGGTGTAGCGGTTCAGCCGCGGAGGAAGCGGTGTGCCGGCGGTCAGCCTGACGCCGACCATGCGGGAGGTGTGCACGGCTGCTCGTCGCCGGGCCCGGTGCCGGGGGCGAAGACGCACCCGCTCCATGTGCAGCGCACCCGGGCACCGGCGCGCGCCGCATCGAGCAGCCGCGGCGTCCTCGGCCGCCTCCACCGGGTCTGCTCCACGACCACGAGCGGCACGGCATCCAGCAGTTGCCTGCTCCGCCAGGCGCTCCGCCCCGTCACGGACCGCAGCGCCCGGACGACGTCCAGCTTCCGGTCCGCGTCCCCGGCCCCGGTCAGCAGCACGCTGTACCCCGGCTCCTCCACCGTCCCCCCTTCGCGCTCCCGCGCCCGCGCCCCTCAGGACACGATGTCCTTCCCCCGGAAGCCGCGGAAGGCCAGCGCGAAGAACACCACCGCGAAGGACAGCGACACCGAGGTGCCCTTGAGCATGCCCGACCATTCCAGGCGGGGCTGGAGCGCGTCGATCCAGGCGTACTGCCAGTGCGTCGGCAGGACGTCCCGCAGCGAGCCCAGGGCGGTGATCGCGTCCAGGATGTTGGAGAGGATCGCGACGCCCACGGCCCCGCCGACCGCCCCCAGGGGCGCGTCGGTGAGCGTGGAGAGCCAGAAGGCGAAGCCCGCGACGGCCAGTTGGCCCACGAAGACGTAGAGGGCGGCGATCGCGAGCCGGCCCGTCGCGGTGCCCGGGGGCAGCGAGCCGGCCGTGGTGAGTTCCAGGTCGCCCCATCCGTAGGCGAGCGTGCCGACCCCCAGCGCCACCGTGGGCAGCGCCAGCACGGCGGCGGCGCTGAAGACCAGGGACACCAGCGCCTTGGAGCCCAGCAGCCGGGCCCGGGGCACCGGGGCGGCCAGCAGGTAGCGCAGGGAGGACCAGTTGGCCTCCGAGGCGATCGTGTCGCCGAAGAAGAGGGCGACGGGGATCGTCAGCAGGAAGCCGGAGGAGACGAAGAGCACCGCCAGCGAGAAGTTGACGCCCGAGGCGGTGGCCACGTCCATCATCGTCGGGCCGGAGTCCCGCCCCCGCGGGGTGCCGCCGATCGCGAAGGCCGCCCACACGATCACGGGCAGCCCGAGGACGACGGCGAACGCGACGAGCGTGCGGCGCCGCAGGAACTGCCGCACCGCCTCCACCCGCAGCGGCAGGGTGCGGCCCGGACGGTACCCCGCGGCCAGTTCCAGGGTCTCGGTCACGCGGGACCTCCGATCAGGGTCAGGAACGCGTCCTCCAGGCGGCGGTGCGGGCCGACGCGCTCCACCGGCACGTCGAGCCGCAGGAGTTCGGACAGCAGCTCCGGCACGGTCATGGTGCCCGGCCGGACCAGCAGCCCGTCGTCCGCGGACTCGGCCGTCTCGACGCCGGGCAGCGCCGACAGCTTCGCGGCGACCGCCTCGCGCTCCTCGTCGCCCATGCCCGGCGCGCCGACGAAGAGCGTCCGCCCGCTCCCGGCGATCTCGCCCACCGGACCGGCCGCCACGAGCCGCCCCTTGTCCATGACGACCAGGTGCGTGCAGCTCTGCTCGACCTCCGACAGCAGGTGGCTCGAGACGAGGACGGTACGGCCCGCCGCCGCGTAGCGCCGCACCACGTCGCGCATCTCGCGGATCTGCGGCGGGTCCAGCCCGTTGGTCGGCTCGTCGAGGATGAGCAGGTCGGGCAGGCCCAGCATGGCCTGCGCGATGGCGAGCCGCTGCCGCATGCCCTGCGAGTAGGTGCGCACCGCGCGCTCCAGGGCCTCGCCGAGGCCGGCGATCTCCAGGGCCTCCTCGACGTGGGCGTCGGCCGCCGGCCGGCCCGTGGCCCGCCAGTACAGCTCCAGGTTGGCCCGCCCCGTCAGGTGCGGCAGGAAGCCCGCGCCCTCCACGAAGGCCCCGACCCGGGACAGCACGGGCGCGCCCGGCCGGATCGCGTGGCCGAACACGCGGATGGTTCCGGCGTCGGGCCGGATGAGGCCCATCATCATGCGCATCGTCGTCGTCTTGCCCGCGCCGTTGGGGCCGAGCAGCCCCAGCACCTGGCCCCGTTCCACCCGGAAGGACAACTCCCGCACGGCGTAGCGGTCCGCCGCGCCGTGGTAGCGCTTGGACAGCCCGGAGATCTCCAGGGGTACGTCCGTGAGGGCCGGGTCCGGCGGCTGCCGCACCGCGCCCGCCCGGCGGCGGCCGGTCAGCAGCAGCGCCGCCGCCAGCGCGAGCGCGGCGACCGGCAGCAGCCACACCCAGACGGGCAGCGTGCCCTGGGCGGTGGTCAGTTCCGGGTCCGTGGGCACCGTCAGCGCGGCGCCGGCGGGCAGGGACACCCGGTACGTGGCGGCCGCGACGGGGGAGGCGTAGCCGAGGTCGGTGGTGGACAGCACCAGCCGCAGCCGGTGTCCGGCGGCGAACTCGTGGTCCACGGCGGGCAGCCGCACCTGCACCGTGCCGGCGCCGGCGACCCGCAGCGGCGCGACCAGTTGGTGCGGCAGGGTCTCGTTGCCGCCCGGGCCCACGTCGTACAGCTTCGCGAAGAGCACCGCACCGGCGGGTGCGTCCGTGTCGACGGTGACCCGTGTCGTCGCCGCGCCCGTCAGGCGCAGCGACGAGGTCAGCGGCGCCGAGTCGAAGGCGGCGCGCTGACCGGGGAAGTCCAGCGACAGCGACAGCCCCTGGCCGAGGTCGGAGAGCTGGGAGAGGGCGCCCACGCCGGGCACCGCCGAGATGGCGGGCGGGCTGCCGCCGGCGGGGTTGGCCACCGTCCGCGCGCGGCCGCCGAGCGGGACCGTCCGGGTCCGGGTGCCCTCCAGCCCCGGGTACGCGTCGGCGTCCGCACCGCGCCGCACGGCCCTGCCGTCGGTGGTGTCGACGCCTCCGGTCCGGGTGACCCGGAACGCGGGCCCGGTGTCGGTGCCCTCGTCCTTCTTCAGCCAGCGGTCGAACCAGGCCGTGGTGCGCGCCTCGATCCGCGAGGTCTCCTGGTCGCCCCCGTCGTGCCCGCCGGAGAACCAGTCGACGGCCACGGGCGCGCCGTTCGCGGCGACGGCACGCGCGATGGCGTCGCCCTGGTCGAGCGGGAAGAGGGAGTCGTTCTGGCCCTGCACCACCAGGGTCGGCACCTTGATGCGCCCGGCCACGGAGGAGGGGCTGGAGCGCGTCAGCAGCCGCAGCGTCGCGGCGTCCGGGCGGCCGGCCACGGCCGACCGGTCGTACATCGCGCACAGTTCGGCGGTGAAGCCGCAGGCGGCGCCGCGCGAGCCGGTGGAGAAGAAGATCCCCGCCCACAGCTTCTTGAACACGCCCTGCGGGAACAGCGCTTCGCCCAGGTCCCACCAGGTGATCGCGGGCGCGATGGCGTCCACCCGCCGGTCGTACCCCGCGGCGAGCAGCGAGATGGCTCCGCCGTACGAGGCCCCCGCGACGCCGACCCGCGGGTCGTCACGGCCGTCGCGCAGCACCTCGGGCCGCCGGCCCAGCCAGTCGATGAGCCGTGAGACGTCGGCGACCTCGGCGTCGGGGGAGTTGAGCCCGATCCGCCCGCCCGAGGCGCCGAATCCCCGCGCGGACCAGGTCAGTACGGCGTAGCCGCTGCGGGCGAGGGACTCGGCTTCGGCCCGCACGTCGTCCTTGGTGCCGCCGAAACCGTGCGCGAGCAGGACCGCCGGGCGCGGCGCCGACCCGCCGGAGGTGAAGTAGGAGGTGTCGATCCGCACCTTCGCGGTACTGCCCGGGGCCTCGGGCAGCGAGAAGACCCGGTCCTGGCGGCGCACGGGCGCGGGGGCGTCGGCCGTCGCGAGGGTGACGGCGCCGCCTGCGGCGAGCACGGCGAGGGCGGCGGCGCCGGCCGCCAGCCGCCGCCGGGTGCGCCAGGTCCTGGGCAGGGCGAATCGCATGCGTGATCCTCGGACGGGGACGACGAGTGTGACGGTCCCACTATGCATTCCGGTGATCACCCGCGACGTCCGCCTCAGGCACCGGATCGGCGTACTGCACCGGGAGTACGGTGGCGACCGTGCCCCTCGAACGACTCGTCACCGCCCCCCTGCCCCGGCTGGGTCTCGGCCTCGCCGCCGTCGGCCGTCCCGCCTACATCGACCTCGGCCGCGCCGCCGATCTGCCCGCCGACCGCACCGTCGAGGCGATGCGGGACCGTGCCCACGCGGTCCTCGACACCGCCTACGCGCTCGGCATCCGCTACTTCGACGCCGCCCGCTCCTACGGCCGGGCGGAGGAGTTCCTGGCCGGCTGGCTGGACGCCCACCCCGAGGCGACCGACGTCGTGATCGGCAGCAAGTGGGGCTACACCTACACCGCCGGGTGGCGGCCCGACGCCGAGGTGCACGAGGTCAAGGACCACGGCACCGCCACCTACGACCGGCAGATCGCCGAGACCCGCGCCCTGCTCGGCGACCGCCTCGACCTCTACCAGATCCACTCCGTCACCCCGGACAGCCCGGCCCTCGCCGACCGCGACCTCCACGAACGCCTCGCCCGGCTGGCGGCCGACGGGGTGGCCGTCGGCCTGTCCACCAGCGGTCCGCTGCAGGCCGAGGCGATCCGCGCGGCGCTGAAGGTGACGGTGGACGGGCGGCGCCTGTTCTCCGTCGTGCAGGCCACCTACAACCTGCTGGAGCCCTCCGCCGGGCCCGCCCTGGCCGAGGCGCACGACGCGGGACTGACCGTGATCGTCAAGGAGGCGATGGCCAACGGCCGCCTGGCCACGGCCGATCCCGACTCCCCCCTCGCCGAGGTGGCCGCCCGGACCGGCGCCACGCCCGACGCCGTCGCCCTCGCCGCGGTCCTGCGCCGCCCCTGGGCCCGTGTCGTGCTCTCCGGCGCCGCGACGACCGGCCAGGTCACCGCCAACGCCCGGGCCGCCTCCGTCGGCCTCGACGCGGAGCACCTGGCCCGGCTCGCCGCCCTGGCCGAACCGGCCCCGGCGTACTGGCGGCACCGCGCGGAGCTCCCCTGGAGTTAGGGCGTGTCTGATGAATCCCGCCTGGCTCGCGACGCTCCCCCAGTTGGCGCTGGGAGGTGCCCCCCGGCACGGCACTCCCCCAGCGGCCGGGGTGCCCCCACGCTGCGTTGTCGGAGTCGTCCACGTACGTCCAGTACGAGGCCGATCCTCCGCCTTGCGATAGCACGCACCAGCCGCCACGAGCCCCGCCCTCCGGGCGGACGGCGCTGTTCATCAGACACGCCCTAGCGGACGCCCGGAGCTAGCGGACGCCCGAGCCCGCGAGGCCCGCTGTGCGGCGGGAGCCCGCCAGGAAGCCCCCGATGCGTGCCCGCAGCCCGGCGGCGTCCAGGCCGTGCGCCGCAACGTGTTCCTGCCAGGTGCCGTAGCGGCGCAGCTCCGCGCGGGCGGTGCCCAGGGCCAGGACGCGGTGGGGCAGGTCGAGCAGGGCCTCGGCGGCGAAGGGCGCCGAGGTGCCCGCCAGGTACGGCTCGACGAGCACCACGTCCGCCGCGTCCGTGCCCGCGACGGCCGCCCGCAGCCCGGACGCGTCGAAGGGGCGCACCGTGGAGGCGTACAGCACGGTCACGTCCATGTCCGCGACCGCCGCCAGCGTGGCGTCCAGGAGCGGGCCCACGGCGACGACCACGCCCGCCCGGCCCTCGCGCAGCACCCGGAACCGGCCCGGCGAGACCGGCCGTGCGGTGCGGTTGGACTGCTCGCTGAGCCGCACGTAGACCCGGTTGTCGTCGTCGGCCGCCGCGTGCCGGACCAGGGCCTCGGCCTCGTCGGGGTGGCCGGGCACGTGCACGGTCCAGCCGTCGAGGGTGTCCAGCAGGGCGACGTCACCGGGGGCCTGGTGGGTCCGGCCGCCCGCGGCGATGTCGTACGAGGCGCCCGCGCTGACCAGCACCGCGCCCGCGCCCTGGTGCCCCAGGTCCAGCTTGACCTGCTCGAAGGGGCGTTCCACCAGGAAGCTGCCGAAGGTGTGGACGATCGGCCGCAGCCCGGTCAGCGCCAGCCCGCCCGCGACGCTGACCAGCAGCTGCTCGCGGATGCCGACGTCGATCACCCGGTCGGGGTGGGCGCGGGCGGCGTCGGTGAAGCGGTCCCCGGAGATGACCGCCAGCACGACGGCCAGACGGGGGTCGTCCTCCAGCAGGCGTCCGGCGATGGTGGTGAAGCGTTCACGCATGGTGTCCACGGGAAGGTCTCCTCGGCTCGGGGCGGCGGTCAGCGCTTAGACTCGACACGGGCGACGACGGCGTGCGGCCGTCCGGGGTGGGGCATGGTGAACGCCTCGTACAGGGCTTCGTGGTCACGGCCGTCGACGGTGGCCACGGACCAGCCCTCGGCGGCGAAGAGCGAGGCGGGACCGCCGGGGCGCCGATAGGTGGCGGAGGTGTTGTCGACCGCGACGACGTGCAGGCCCTCCAGGCCGACGGCGCCGGCGAAGGCGACGGCCTCGTGGTTGCTGCCCTCGTCCAGTTCGGCGTCGCCGACCAGCACCCACACCGCGGCGTCGGTCAGGCCCTGCGCCCGCAGGCCCAGGGCGCTGCCCACGGCGATCGGCAGGCCGTGGCCGAGTGAGCCGGAGCCGATCTCGGCGCCCGGCACGAGCACACGGTCCGGGTGGTGACCGAGCGGCGACCCGAAGGAGCCGAAGCCCGGCAGCCACTCCTCCGGGACGAAGCCCTTGGCGGTGAGGACCGCGTAGTACGCCATCGGGCCGTGGCCCTTGGAGAGCAGGAAACGGTCCCGCCCGGCGTCCTCAGAGGTCCCCGGGGTCACCCGCAGCACGCGGTCGTAGAGCACCCACAACACGTCGAGGGTTGAGGTGGCGGCGGGCCCGTGCTTCTCGTCGCCGGTCATGAGCGACATCAGCCGCCGCAGGTCGTCGTAGCCGTACGCGGTGTCCGTGCTGGTCGGAGTCATATGGGGATGGTGCAACTTCAAGTCGGCTTGAGGTCAAGCGGTACCCTCGGGCCCATGAGCGACCCCGCACCGCGCCGCGACCGCCTGGCCATCGGTGAGCTCGCCGCCCGCAGCGGCCTGGCCACC
Source organism: Streptomyces sp. PA03-5A (assembly GCF_033792725.1). NCBI lineage: Bacteria > Bacillati > Actinomycetota > Actinomycetes > Kitasatosporales > Streptomycetaceae > Streptomyces > Streptomyces sp. PA03-5A. The sequence goes on from NZ_JARAVL010000007.1 coordinate 276,465, forward strand.
TCGGCCCTGCGCTACTACGAGGAGCTCGGCCTCATCCGCTCCGAGCGCACCGCCGGCGGGCAGCGCCGCTACGCCCGCGCCACGCTCCGCCGTGTCGCCTTCATCCGGGCCGCCCAGCGCGTCGGCCTGTCGCTGGAGGAGGCCGGCGCGGCCCTCGCCAGGCTCCCCGAGGACCGTGCCCCCAGCGCCGCCGAATGGAACACCGTCGCCCGCACCTGGACCCGCCGCATCGACGAGCAGATCGCGGAGCTCGAACGGCTCAAGGGCAACCTCACCGGCTGCATCGGCTGCGGCTGCCTCTCCTTGCGCAAGTGCGCCCTGTACAACCCGGACGACACCGCCGCCGCCAAGGGCCCCGGCGCGCGCTACCTGCTGGGCGACGAGTCGGCTACACCCCGTCGACCTTGAACGGGTCGTGCTCGGCCAGCAGCTTGTCCAGCCGGGCCTGGTCCACCCGGCTCGTCACCTGGCCGGCCTCCTGCCGGTCGCGGACGACCTTGGCGAGCGTGAACGCCGAGGTCACCACGTAGAGCAGCCCCACCGCCAGGAAGGCCCGCACCCACGGGCCGACCGGCAGGTAGGCGATGCCCACGACCATCGCCCCGAGGGCGACGGCGAACGAGATCGCGGCCTGGGCCGAGAAGGCCGCGGTCGTCTGCTGCTGGATCGGATTCGCCATGACCGAAGCATCGGCCGTCGTGGCCCGCGCCACATGAGTACGGCTACTCATCCCGGGCCGGGTACCCCGTCGCGGCGGCGCCCGGCGTGCTGCGGGAATGGTGCGAGCGAGCACCCGACGACGTGCGGTATTGTTCTCGTGCGCGGTCGGCCGGGCGGGAAGCCCGGGACGAAAGCGACACCGGGACGTGGCGCAGCTTGGTAGCGCACTTGACTGGGGGTCAAGGGGTCGCAGGTTCAAATCCTGTCGTCCCGACGGTGTCGACCAGCGGGTTTGTCATTCATGACAAACCCGCTGGTTGCGTTTGCGGCACATGAGGCGCGGCCGGAGCGGTACGACCCCGGCCGGCCGTCCCCCGGGCGGGCCCGCGCCGCCCCCGGCCGCCGGGGGCCGCGCGCGTGCGCCGGGACGCCTCCGTGCGCCGTGCCACCGGGCCGGAAAACGCTTGGACTCCACGTGGGCCGCCGCGGGACACTGCCACTTCCGGACCGCCCACTCATGCGCACCTCGGCGCCGCCGTACCGCCACGGCGGCAGCGGCACCTCCCGGAGAAGCTCGCGGCAGCACGCCGCACGACACCACAGGGTGGAGATGGGATCGCCTGAATCACGCAGGTTCCGGCCGGCCAGGGGCCCGGTGCTCCTGGCACTGCGCTACTACGGAGGGGAGTTGGCCCGGTTCCGGTGGCTGACGCTTCCGGCGATGCTGTCGCCGGCCCTCGGCAACATCGGCATCAACTACGTCGCACCGCTGATCGTCGCGAAGCTCGTCGGCGGCTTCGTCGACGGCACCGCTCCCGGCATCGGCTCGACCCTCCCCTACGTCCTGGCCTTCGCCGGCGTGCTGCTGCTCGCGGAGACGCTGTGGCGCATCGGCCTGCACTGCCTGAACCGCCTCGACGCCCGCGGCATCGAGCACCTGTACGTGGTCGGGATGGACGAGCTGTTCGCCAAGGACGCGTCGTTCTTCCACGACAACTTCGCGGGGTCCCTCACCAAGCGGGTGCTGAGCTTCGCCTCGCGCTTCGAGGAGTTCGTCGACACGCTGACCTTCAGCGTCCTGGGCAGCTTCGTCCCGCTGCTGTTCGGGTCGGTGGTGCTGTGGGCCTACGAACCGCTGCTGGTCGTCGGCCTCTTGGCGATGATCGCGGTGACGGCGCTGTGCGTGGCGCCCCTCATCCGCCGGCGCCAGGTGCTCGTCCGCCGGCGCGAGGAGGCGATCGCCCGGGTGTCCGGGCACGTTGCCGACAGCCTGATGAACATGGACACGGTCCGGGCGTTCGCCGCGGAGGAACGCGAGGCCGCCGAGCACCGCTCCCGTGTCGCCGAGTCGCGAAGGCTCACGCTCAAGTCGTGGGACTACGGCAACCTGCGCATCGACACCCTGGTCGCACCGCTGTCGGTGCTGACCAACGCGCTCGGCCTGCTGCTGGCGGTCACGCTGGGTGCGGGCACGCACGGCGTGGAGGCGGTCGTGGTGGCCTTCACGTACTACTCCAACGCGACGCGGATCATGTTCGAGTTCAACCAGATCTACCGCCGCCTGGAGAGCTCGATGACGGAGGCGGCGCAGTTCACCGAACTGCTGCTGAAGCCGCCCACCGTGCTCGACCCGCCCGCGCCGGAACCGCTGCGGTCCCGGGGCGCCGACGTCCGCTTCGAGCACGTGACCTTCTCCCACGGGGGCGCGGAGCCGCTCTTCGAGGGGCTCGACCTGGCCGTGCCCAGCGGTGCCAGGATCGGGCTGGTCGGCCGGTCCGGCGGCGGCAAGACCACGCTCACCCGGTTGCTGCTGCGGATGAACGACATCGACGGCGGCCGGATCCTCATCGGCGGGCAGGACATCAGCCGGCTGCGCCAGGCCGACCTGCGCAGCCTGATCTCCTACGTGCCGCAGGACCCGGCGATGTTCCACCGCTCGCTGCGGGACAACATCGCCTTCGCCCGGCCGGACGCCACCGAGGGCGAGATCCGCCGCGCGGCCCTGGCGGCCCACGTCACCGAGTTCGCCGACGCGCTGCCCGGCGGCTTCGACACCATGGTCGGCGAGCGCGGGATCAAGCTCTCCGGCGGACAGCGGCAGCGGGTCGCGCTCGCCCGGGCGATCCTGCGCGACGCGCCGATCCTGCTGCTGGACGAGGCGACCAGCGCCCTGGACTCGGAGAGCGAGGTCCTCGTCCAGGAGGCGCTGTGGCGGCTGATGGACGGGCGGACGGCGCTGGTGGTGGCGCACCGGCTGAGCACGGTCGCCGGGATGGACCGGCTGGTCGTCCTGGACCGCGGGCGCATCATCGAGCAGGGCACCCACCAGGAACTGCTCACGGAGGAGGGCGCCTACGCCAAGCTGTGGCAGCACCAGTCCGGAGGCTTCCTGGACGACACCGCCGAACGGGCCGACCTGCACTGAACCAGGCCGCCCGGTCGGTCAGGGCGTCCCGGTGGGCTGCGTCACCGCGATCGACACGTCGGTGCCGGGCACCTCGCGGCCGTCCTCGGTGAGGAAGCCGACGTGGACGGCGTGGCCGGTCGAGCGCGTCCGCCGGCGCGCGGAGGGGCCGGACGGGCGCGGCCGGTGGCGGTCGCCCCACTGCTGCAGCGAGGCCATGACGAGGTCGAGCTCCCGCCCGGCCTCGGTCAGGTGGTAGCTCTGCCGCTGCCGGCTGCCCGGCTCCTGGTACGTGCGGGTGCACAGCACCCCGGCCTCGACGAGCAGCTTGAGGCGGGCGCTGAGGAGGTTGGGCGCGATCCCGAGCGACGTCTGGATCTCGGCGAAGCGGTGCCTCCCGGCGAAGACCTCGCGCAGCACCAGCAGGGACCAGCGCTCACCGAGGATCTGCAGGCTCCGCTCGATGGAGCAGGCCGGCTGGTCCTCCTGGGGGCCCGACACGTGCCGTCCGTTCGTCACCGCGGCTCACCTCCTGCCCGATGCGGCGAAAGGACAGTCTACACCTAGGTTTCCTCCTGCTACTCAGCCCCGGGCGGGAGGGGCCCGGAGCGGCCGGGGGACGCGTCACGGCCGTTGTCGGAGGCGATGGCTACGGTGGTCGCATGCCCGATTCCGAAGACGTCCGCCGCATCGCCCTCTCGCTCCCCGAGACGGTGGAGAAGGAGGCCTGGAGCATGCCCACGTTCCGGGTCGCCGGGAAGATGTACCTCACGCTGCCCGACGACGAGACGTCCTTCGCCGTGCGCTGCCCCATGCACGAGCGGGGCGAGCTGATCGCGGCCGAGCCGGGGAAGTTCTGGGTGCCGCCGCACGAGGCCGGATCGAACTGGGTGCGGGTGCGGCTCGCCGCCCTGGACGACGTGGACGAGCTCCGGGACATCGTCGCCGACTCCTGGCGGCAGGCCGCGCCGCCGCGGCTCACCGAGACGGCGGGCCCGGCCGGGGGAGCCGGCGCGTGACGACCCCGTCCCCGACCCCGCCGCTCAAGGCCGACTTCACCTTCACCGGCCGGATCGAGCGGGCCGCCACCGAGGCCGCCCGCGCCGAGGCGCACGGCGCGGACGGCGTGCTGGTCAACGAGATGCGGCACGACGCCTTCCTCCAGCTGGCCCTCGCCGCGGGCGCCACCCGGCGGGCCGACCTGGTCAGCGGCGTGGCGATCGCCTTCGCCCGCAACCCGATGACGGTGGCCACGGCCGCGTACGACGTCCAGCGGCTCTCCGGCGGGCGGATGACCGTCGGCCTCGGCTCCCAGGTCAAGCCGCACATCACCCACCGCTACGGCATGCCCTGGTCGCGGCCCGCCGCCCGCATGAAGGAGTTCGCGGGCGCGCTGCGCGCCATCTGGCACAGCTGGCAGACCGGCGAACGGCTCCGCTTCCGCGGCGAGTTCTACACCCACACGCTGATGACGCCGATGTTCGACCCGGGCCCCCTCCCGTCCGGGCCGCCCCGCATCTGGCTCGCCGGCGTCGGCCCCCTGATGACCGCTGTCGCGGGCGAGGTCGCCGACGGGCTGATCTGCCACGCCCTCACCTCCGCGGACTACCTGCGGCAGGTGACCCTCCCGGCCGTGCACAAGGCCAGGGAGTCCTCCGAGCACGCGGGGCAGCCCTTCGACGTGGTGGGCAACGCCCTGGTCGCGACCGGCCGTACGCAGGAGGAGTACGCCGCGGCCCTCACCGCCACCCGCGAGAGGATCGCGTTCTACGCCTCGACGCCCGCCTACCGCGCCGTGCTCGACCTCCACGGCTGGGGCGAACTCCACGACGAGCTGCACCGGCTGTCCGTGCGCGGCCGCTGGTCCGAGATGGGCCGGCTGGTCGACGACGACGTCCTGGACGCCTTCGCCCTCCACGGTGAACCGCGGGAGGTCGGCCGGGCCGTGCGCGACCGCTTCGCGGGCCTGTGCACACGCGTCACCGTCTCCCTCTCCCACGACGCCGACGACACCCTCGCCCTCGACGTGCTGGCCGGGGTGCGGGACTGACGGGCCACCGGGCCCTGACCAGGCCCGCACGATGATCGGCGGACCCTACATCCATCCGGCCCCCGGCACCTAACTTACGGAAGCTTCACGTCCGCGAACGCCGCCGTGCGGCAATGTGTCCCCATGAGATCGCGCCCGTACGTACTGATGTCCGTGGCCTCCTCGCTGGACGGATGCCTGGACGACACGAGCACGACCCGGCTGCTGCTCTCCAACGAGGAGGACTTCGACCGGATCGACGAGGTCCGCTCCGGGGTGGACGCCATCCTCGTCGGGGCCAACACCATACGTTCCGACGACCCGCGGCTGCTGGTGTGCTCCGCAGAGCGCCGCGAACGGCGCGTCCGCGCCGGGCTCCCGCCGACCCCGGTGAAGGTCACCGTCACGGAGAGCGGGAAACTCGATCCCGGCGCCCGGTTCTTCACCACCGGGGAGTGCGAGAAGGTCGTCTACACCACGTCCTGCGCGAGCGACTGCCTCCGCGAACGCCTGGGGGACGTCTGCTCCGTCGTCGACGCCGGCGACCCGCTGGACGTCCGGCTCCTGCTCGCCGACCTCGCCGGGCGCGGCGTCGAACGGCTCATGGTGGAGGGCGGGGGAGTCGTCCACACCATGTTCCTCAGCGCCGGACTCGTCGACGAACTCCACCTGGTGTACGCGCCGTTCTTCGTCGGCCAGGCCGACGCCCCGCGCATGGTGCACCCCGCGGTCTTCCCGCAGGGCCCCCAGCACCGGATGACGCTCGCGGAGACCCGGCAGATCGGCGACGTGGTGCTGCTGCGCTACCTGCCGCGTCAGGACGCCTGACCGCCCGGGACGGGCGGGGCGCGTTCGGGGTCGCAGACCCTCCGAGGCCCCCGGACCGGCGACGCGGTAGGACGACGCCCGATCGCCGGCGGGCACGGGCCGCGGAGGGGCCGTGAGCGGGACCTGGTGTCCTTCAGCTCTGCTGAACCGGGCTGCTCTCCAGGGTCCGGAGCCCAGGCGCGATGCGACGCGCCGCTCCTCGCGCGTCAGGCCGAGGTCCCCGGCAGCGCGTGACGCCGGCGGGAGCCCGAACGCGCCGGGTCAGGAGGTGCGGCCGCTCGCGGCCGAGGGTCCGGAGGGGCGGGTGCTCTGTGGCGCTCGCCCGGCGCTCACGATGGCCGCCGCCGAACGATCACACCGGCGGCGCCGACGCGATGGCCCCGGGACCGTCGGTGTCCCCGACCGGTGGCGGCGGGGACCGCGGCCTGCGGTGCCTTCGAAAGCCACTGCACTCGAGGGCCCGTCGGCCGGGCTGATACCCGTGGCCCGCAGGTCCCGGGCGGCGGCTGACGTCGGCGGGAAGCGTGAACGGGCCGAGTCGGGACGTCCGGCCGCCGGTGGGCAGGAGTCCCGGACAGGCCACGAGGGGACCGACGCCCCGCGGCGCGGCGCCGTGCCGGTCCACGGCCGCAGGCGCGGGCCCGTGGCCCCGGCGGGGAGGACCTCGCCGGGGCCACGGATGTGCCGGGTCAGGAGGTGCGGCCGCCCGCGGCGGAGGAGACCAGCACGCGGGTCTCCTCCGCCGCCGCGCCCGCCCCCGCGAGGCCCCCGGCGGGCCCGGAGCGCGGTGCCGGGCGGTGGCGCCACAGCCAGAGCACGTCGCGGCCGAACGACCACACCAGCGAGGCCAGCGCGAGCACCGTCAGGGCGGCCGAGACCCCCGCGGGCAGGAGCCCCGAGCAGGCGGCGAGCAGGACGACGCCCTGCAGTGCCGCAACGGTCTTGCGGGCGAAGCTCGGCGGGAGCGCGGCGTTGAGCCACGGCAGCACCCACGCCGCCGCCACGAAGGCGTAGCGCATGGCGCCGATCACCAGCACCCACGGGCCCAGCGTCAGGGCGAGCCGCGCGCTCAGCACCAGGATCAGGAAGGCGTCGACCTCCATGTCGAAGCGCGCGCCCAGGGCGGACGACGTGCCCGTACGCCGTGCGACCTTGCCGTCCACCGCGTCGAGGGCCAGGGCCACCGCGGTCAGCCCGGTCAGCAGCGGCGCGCCGTGAGCGACGCCTCCCGCCACCATGGCCGTCACGCCGCCGACGAGCACCGTGCGGGCCAGGGTGACGTGGTCGGCCGGGCCCAGCGAGCGGCGACCCGCCCGCCGCAGGCCCGCCGCCAGCAGTGCCCAGGTGCCCGCCGCGTAGACGGTCCCGGTCAGCCAGCCCACGGTGTCCAGGCCCACGGTGGCCCACAGCGCGGCGAGCAGCGCCAGCTGGGCTGCTGCCGCCCCGGCCTGCTCACGCCCCGCGGTGCCCCCACGGAACTCGGATCCAACGGTCATCACGGTCATGAGACGTCCCCGCTTGTCGCCTGTGCGGCACAGCCGCGTACGGTACGGGCCCGGCACCACCCGGATGGCGGGTGCCTGTTGCCCGCCATGGAGTACGGAGGAAATCGGTGGAGCGTTCGGCGCGTGCGTTCTGGCTTCGAGAACCCGGCGAGGGCGAGGTCAGAGAGGTCCCCCTGGCGGAACCCGGTCCGGGGGAGGTCCTGGTGCGCACCCTGTACTCCGGGGTGAGCCGCGGCACCGAGACCCTGGTCTTCCGGGGCGGGGTGCCCGTGAGCCAGCACCAGGCGATGCGGGCGCCGTTCCAGGACGGCGAGTTCCCGGGGCCGGTGAAGTACGGCTACCTCAACGTGGGCGTGGTCGAACAGGGGCCGCCCGAACTGCTCGGCCGCACCGTCTTCTGCCTCTACCCGCACCAGACCCGGTACGTCGTGCCGGCCACCGCCGTGACGCCCGTGCCCGACGACGTCCCCGCGGGACGGGCGGTGCTGGCGGGCACCGTCGAGACCGCGGTCAACGCGGTCTGGGACGCGGGCCCGCAGATCGGGGACCGGATCGCCGTGGTCGGCGCCGGCATGGTCGGCTCCAGCGTCGCCGCCGTCCTCGCCGGCGTGCCGGGCGTGCGGGTGCAGCTGGTCGACGTCGACCCCTCCCGCGCCGCCGTCGCCGAGGCGCTCGGCGTCGGCTTCGCCCACCCCGACGCGGCGGAGGGCGGCTGCGACCTGGTCGTCCACGCCAGCGCCACCGAGGCGGGGCTCGGCCGCGCCCTGGAACTGCTGGAGCCGGAGGGCACCGTCGTCGAGCTGAGCTGGTACGGCGACCGGCGGGTCAGCCTGCCGCTGGGCGAGGCCTTCCACTCCCGCCGCCTGGTCGTGCGCAGCAGCCAGGTCGGCACCGTCTCACCCTCGCGCCGCACCCGGCGCACCTACGCGGACCGGATGGCACTGGCCCTGCGCCTGCTCGCCGACCCGGTCTACGACGCCCTCGTCACCGGCGAGAGCGACTTCGAGGAACTGCCCCTGCTGATGAAGGAGATCGCAGGCGGTGAACGTTCCGTGCTCTGTCACCGTATTGCCTACCGTCCCGGTTAGGCCTTTGGGGAAGGTTGTCCTCGCGTGTTCAGTATCACCGTCCGCGACCACGTCATGGTCGCCCACAGCTTCCGCGGCGAGGTCTTCGGACCCGCGCAGCGGTTGCACGGCGCCACGTTCCTGGTGGACGCGACGTTCCGCCGCCAGGAGCTCGACGCCGACAACATCGTCGTCGACATCGGCCTGGCGACCCAGGAACTGGGCGCGGTGCTCGCCGCGCTCAACTACCGCAACCTCGACGACGATCCGGACTTCGCCGGGATCAACACCTCCACCGAGTTCCTGGCGAAGGTCATCGCCGACCGGCTCGCCGACCGCGTGGCCGCGGGCAAGCTCGGCGAGGGCGCCCACGGCCTGACCGGCATCTCCGTCACGCTGCACGAGTCGCACGTCGCCTGGGCGAGCTACGAGCGTTCCCTGTGAGCACGCCCGCGCGCACGGCCGCCCCCGCTCCGGCGGGGGCGGCCCCCGCGTACGTCGTCCTCCCGGGCGACGTCGACGACGCCACCGCGCCCAGCGGCGGCAACGTCTACGACCGCCGCCTGAGCCAGACCCTCGCGGCGGCGGGCCGTCCGCTGCGGGAACTCCCCGTGCGGGGCACGTGGCCCCGTCCGGACACCGCCGCCCGCCAGGCACTGGCCGGGGCGCTCGCATCGGTGCCGGACGGCGCCGTCGTCCTGCTCGACGGACTCGTGGCCTGCGGCGTCCCGGAGATCGTCGTCCCGCAGACGCGCCGGCTGCGCACCGCCGTCCTGGTGCACCTGCCCCTGGCCGACGAGACCGGCCTCGACCCCGCCGCGGCCCGCGCACTCGACGCCCTGGAGCGCGAGACCCTGCGGGCCGCCGCCGCGGTCGTCGCCACCAGCCCCTGGGCCGCCCGGCGCATCGCCGAGCGGCACGCGCTGCCCGCCGGCCGGGTCCACGTCGTCATCCCCGGCACCGATCCCGCGCCGCTCGCGCCCGGCACGCAGGAGGGCACCCGGCTGCTGTGCGTCGCCTCGCTGACCCCGCGCAAGGGCCACGACCTGCTGGCCGGGGCGCTCGCCGCCGTCGCCGACCTGACCTGGACCTGTCGCTGCGTGGGCCCGTTCGGCCGCGACCCCGAACACCTCGCACGCGTAACCGCGCTGATCGGCCGGCACGGCCTCGACGACCGCGTGCACCTCACCGGCCCGCTCACCGGCGAACCCCTCGCGGCCGAGTACGCCGCCGCCGACCTGCTCGTCCTGCCGTCCCGCGCCGAGACCTTCGGCATGGTCGTCACCGAGGCCCTGATGCGCGGCACACCCGTACTGGCCACCGCCGCCGGGGGAGTGCCCGACGCCCTCGGCCTGGCACCGGACGGCACACCGCCCGGCCTCCTCGTCCCCCCGGACGACACCACCGAACTCGCCGCGGCGCTCCGCCGCTGGCTCGACGACGCCGACCTGCGCGGCCGGCTGCGCACGGCGGCCCGCCGGCGGCGCGAGACGCTGCACGGCTGGGAGCACGCCGCGCGGCACATGGACGCGGTACTGGAACTGCTGCGGGAGGGAACCCGATGACCACGTCCGACACCGCCCCCTTCACACCGCACTGGCTCGCGCTGCGCGAGGACGCCGACGCCGCGGCCCGCGCCGCGGACCTGCTCGGCCCGCTCCGCGAGCACCTCGCGGGAGCGTCCCGCGGCACCGGCAGCGGCACCGGCGCCGGCCCGCTCGTCGTCCGCGACCTCGGCTGCGGCACCGGCTCCATGGGCCGCTGGCTCAGCGGACGACTGCCCGGACCGCAGCACTGGATCCTGCACGACCACGACCCCGCCCTGCTCGACCTGGCCGCGGCGAGCCTTTCCGGCCTCACCGCGGGCGGCGGTCCCGTCACCGCCGAGACGCGCGAGGGCGACCTCACCCGGCTCACCCCCGCCGACCTCGCCGGGACCTCGCTGGTCACCGCCTCCGCGCTGCTGGACCTGCTCACCGCTGCCGAGATCGACGCCCTCGCCGCCACCTGCACCGCCGCAGGAGTGCCCGTGCTCCTCGGTCTCTCGGTGGTCGGCGAGGTCGAACTCGGGCCCGCCGACCCGCTCGACGCGGAGATCAGCGCCGCCTTCAACGCGCACCAGCGGCGCACGGCCGGCGGCCGCGCACTACTGGGCCCCGACGCCCTCGACGCAGCCGGCCGGGCGTTCACCCGGTACGGCGCCACCGTCACGACCCGTCCCAGCCCGTGGCGGCTCGGCGCGGACCGGTCCGCGCTCACCGCCGAGTGGCTGCGCGGCTGGGTGGGCGCCGCCGTCGAGCAGGAACCCGGCCTGGCCGCCCTTGCGGAGCCCTACCTGCGCCGACGGCTCGTAGACTGCGCGGCCGGGCGGCTGACCGCCGTCGTCGGCCACGGCGACCTGCTCGCCCTGCCCGGAGGTGACGCCCGGTGAGGCAACGACTGTGGGCCTGGCTGCGGCTGCTGATCGGCGCGGGCATCCTCGCCGCCCTCGTGTGGCGGCTCGGCACCGGCGCGTTCGTCGACGGCCTGCGGGTCGTCGACGGCCCCGCCGTCCTCGCGGCCCTCGCGATCGGCCTGTTCACCACCGTCACGAGCGCCTGGCGCTGGTGCCTGGTCGCCCGCCGGCTCGGCCTGCGGCTCCCGATGGCCCGGGCCGTGTCCGACTACTACCGGGCGCTGCTGCTCAACGCGGTGCTCCCGGCCGGCGTCCTCGGCGACGTCGACCGGGCGGTCCGCCACGGCAGGCACTCCGGCGACGTCGGCCGCGGCGTGCGCGCCGTCGTCCTGGAACGGGTGGGCGGGCAGGTCGTCGTCCTCGCGCTCGGCGCGGCCGTCCTGCTCACCCGACCCGCCCTGGTCACGGCCATCGCCGGGGACCTCGTGCCGGGCCGGGCCGCCGCGGAGGTCACGGCCGGCGTGCTCCTGGCCGTCGTGGTGCTCGGCGGATGGCTGCTGTGGCGGCGCGGCGCCAGGGGCCGGCGGGCCCTGGCCACCGGGCTGGCCGACGTCCGCAGCGGACTGCTCGCCCGCGGCACCTGGCCGGGCGTGGTCGCGCTGTCCGCGGCGGGATTCGCCGGCCACATCGCCCTGTTCGTGGTCGCGGCCCGCGTCGCGGGCTCGTCGGCACCGGTCACCACGCTCGTGCCGCCGCTCGTCCTGGCCCTGCTCGTGATGGGACTGCCCGTCAACATCGGCGGCTGGGGCCCGCGTGAGGCCGCCGCGACGCTCGCCTTCGGCGCGGCCGGGCTGGGCGCGACGCAGGGCCTTGCGACCGCCGTCGTCTACGGGGTGCTCACCCTCGTCTCCAGCCTCCCCGGGATCGCCGTGCTCGCCCTCCCCGGCCTGCGCGCGCTCGCCGCCCGCGTTCAGCCTGCGGAGGACGGCGCCGTGCCGTCCCCCAGGGCGCGGACGAACCGGAGCCCGGGGCGGCCTGCCAGCTCGACCGTGCCGGCTGACACGAACCCCGTACGGGTCAGCACCGTGCGGGAGCCCGCGTTGTCCAGCGTGGTGACCGCCCACAACGTCGTCAGCCCGTACTCCCCGGCCGCCAGGGCGCACACCTCGTGAACCGCGGCCGTGGCGAGCCCCCGCCCGGCCGCGCTCTCGGCGATCCGGTACCCCAGCTCCGCCGACCCGTCCGTCACGTCCACCACGTTGACCCGGCCCAGCACCTCGTCGTCCGCGCCGACCAGCACGTGGAAGTGGCAGGACCCGGCGTCCTGCTCGGCGAGCAGCGCCTGGTGCCGCGCGTCGAAGTACGCGAAGTAGTCGTCGCCCCGGTCCGGTATCGACGCGGCGAAGTACGCGCGGTTCGCCCGCTCGAACTCCAGGAGCGCGGTGGCGTGGTCGGCACGGAGACGTTCCAGGCGAGGCATGGGTCGATGTTAGGGCCTGACGCGGCGGCGGCATGTCGGGGCACTCGGCGTCGGCCGCCGGTCTGCGGGTGCCGCTGAGCCCTGTCGCACAGTCCCCCGGGCCTTCGGCCGGGGGTGCCCCCGGGCACCGGCCGGTGCCCGGCAGCGGGAGGACGCCGGCCGGTGCTCGGCCTTCCTTGCCCCTCGGCCTTCGGCGGAGGTGCTGCGTCGGCTGCTGGTTGCCGTGCTCGCGCACCCCGGAAGGCTGCACGTGGTCCCGGCCCGGTGCCCCGGAGCCGGAGGGCCGTGCCGTCGGTCCCGGGGACCGTGGCCCGCCCGCGCGCCCGGCGCGAGCTGTGACGGACCGGCACCCGGCGGCGGCCCGCAGGGCGGGCGCTGGAGCCGGCGCCCGGACGCCTTCCCGCCGTTGCCCGGAAGCCTGATCGGCGGTCAGGCGCCGCCGGTGCGCCGCGGGACGGTCCCGCACCGCGACGACACGGCGGCAGCCTGCGGGGCACCCGTGGCACGCGGTCAGGTGGCCGGCGAGGCGGCGGCGTCGGGGCGGGCGTGGCGGCCCGGGCGGGGGCTCTCGACGCGCAGGGCGTCCTTGTCGGAGACGAAGAGCGCGGCGACCGCCGAGATCAGGGCCAGGCCCGTGCAGAGCACGAAGCCGGCGTGGTACGCGCCCAGGTTGGCCGTCGTGGTGCCGCCCGCCGCCACGGTGGTGGTGCCGACCGCGGTGAGGAGCGTGGCGATGAGCGCGGTCCCGAAGGCACCGCCCAGCTGCCGCTGCATGTTGAACACGGTCGCCGCCCGCCCCGTCGAGGGAGGGGGGATCGTGGCGAAGGCGGCGTTCTGCGCCGACATCATCACGTGCCCGATGCAGTAGCCCAGGACGAACAGCACCCCGCGCAGCACCCACGGCGAGGTGGCCGTCGTGAACCCGGTCATCACCGCCACGCACACGCCCATGCCGGCCGAACCGCCCACCATGAGCCACCGCGGCCCGATCCGCCGGTACAGCCGCGGGGCGATCTGCGCGGCGGCCATCACGCCCACGGCCTCCGGCCAGGTGGCCAGGCCGCTCTCGAAGGCGTTGAAGCCCAGCGCCTCCTGGAGGAACATCGGGTAGAGCCACACCGTGCCGAGGAAGACCGCGCTGAGCGGGAACATCACGACGGTGTTCGCGCGGAACAGCCGGTCCCGGAAGAGCTCCAGGTCCAGCATCGGCATCGTGATCCGCCGTTCCACCAGCACCATCGCGCCCAGCGCCGCGAGCCCCACGAGCAGCGGCACGAGGATGCCCGCGGTGCCCCAGCCGTCCTTGGCGCCGTTGGTCAGCGCGTACAGCGTCAGCGACAGCCCGCCGCCGGCCAGGAGGAAGCCGACGAGGTCGAAGCGGCCGGGTCGCTCCAGCCGGTAGTCCGGCAGGAAGAGCAGACCGAAGACCACGGCCGCGGCGCCGACCGGCAGGTTGACCAGGAAGACCCAGTGCCAGGACACGGCGTCGCACAGCCAGCCGCCCAGCACCGGGCCCACGGCCGGGGCGATCGCGGTGGGCACCATCAGCGCGCGCTGCGCCTTGATCCGTTCCGCGGGCGGGTACGCCCGGAACAGCATGGTCTGGCCGACCGGGACCAGCAGACCGCCGCCGGCGCCCTGCAGGATCCGGTAGAGGGTGAGCTGTTCGAGGCTGGTCGACATCGCGCACAGCGCCGATGCCGCGGTGAAGGCGACCAGCGCGGCGAGGAACACCCTGCGGGTGCCGTACCGGTCGGACAGCCAGCCGGCGACGGGGATGAAGACCGCCAGGCTGACCAGGTAGCCGATGTTGACGCCGCCCAGCCCGGAGGCCGGCACGCCGAAGTCCTCACCGATGGCCGGTACGGCGACGTTGACGATGGTGGTGTCCATGATCGCCATGAACAGCGCGGCGACGAACACCACGGCGACCGCGGTGGTCGGCGGAATCCTGCGTGCCAAAAGGAAGCTCCTCGCTCGGGGGCGCCTCCTGCGCGGCGGACCGCGTCCGGACGACACCGGTCACGGCTTCCAGGTAAGCCCGGTCCCCGGCGTGGCGCACGCCGGAGTCACCCGCGTGCGTGTATCCGCCGGTTACCGGGGCTCAGCGGCCGGTCCAGCGGGGCGGGCGCCGGTCCAGGAACGCCGCGACGCCCTCGTGCCGGTCCTCGGAGGCCATCACGGTGCGGGTCGCCTCCTCCGTGGCCCGCCAGCCGGGTCCGTCGGAGCCGGACAGCCATGCGTCCATCGCCACCAGGCTCGCCTGGACCGCGACCGGTGCGTTCTCGCAGACGCGCGCGGCGAGTTCGAGCGCGCCCGCGAGCGCCCCGCCCTCAGCGGTGACCCGGTTGACCAGCCCGGCGGCGTGCGCCCGCGCGGCGTCGACGGGGTCGCCGGTCAGCACCATCTCCCTGGCCAGGTTGACGGGCAGCGCGCGTGGGCCGCGGAACAGGCCCGCACACGTGGGCACCAGGCCGAGCCGGACCTCCGGCAGCCCGAAACGGGCGGTCGCCGCGGCCACCACCAGGTCGCAGGCGAGGACCAGTTCCATCCCGCCGCCCAGGGCGGCGCCCTCGACGGCGGCGACCAGCGGCTTGCGCCGGTGACGGCGGATCAGCCCGTACTCGCCGCCGCGCTCGGTGACGTAGTCGCCGATGGCGTTCAGATCGCTGCCCGCACTGAAGACCCCGCCGGAGCCGGTGAGCACCCCGGCCCACAGCTCCGGGTCGTCCTCCAGGGTGTTGAACGCCGCGTCGAGCGCCTCGGCCAGGTGCCGGTCCACGGCGTTGCGCTTGTGCGCACGGCACATCCGGACCACCAGGACGCGGCCGTGCCGCTCCGTCCGCACCGACGGCTCCACGGGCGGCTCGAGCTGGGCCATGGCGGGCACCTCCGGTCGGTGGTCGGCGGGGAGTCCCCGGGATCAGGTGACGATATCCCCGGGGCGGCGGTCGCCGGTGGACCGGGGCGGCCGCGCACGGCACGATGGCCAGGGGCTTTACGAGGAGGGCGCCTTGGAGACGACGCGGGACGGAGCGACCGGTGAGACGCCGCGCTGGCTCGAGCTGGCGGAGGTGGACAACATCCGCGACCTCGGCGGTCTGCCGGTGCGGGGCGGGGGCACGACCCGGCGCGGTGTGGTGTTCCGGGCCAGCACCCTCCAGGAGGCCACGGCCGGCGACGTCGAACTGCTGCTCGGCCGCTACGGGCTGCGTACCGTGCTCGACCTGCGCGGCCCGGACGAGGCGGCCCGCGAGGGGCACGGCCTGCTCGCGGACGCCGCGGTGCGCCGGATGAACCTGCCGGTCAGCCGGGTACGCGCGCTGGTCACCGACGCCGTCCCGGCGACGACCGCGGACGACGGCGACGCGACCGGCTTCTACCTCGGACTGCTCGACGGCAGCGGGGAGTCGCTGGTCGCCGCGGCGCGCGTCGTCGCCGACACCGACCAGCACGCCGTCGTCTTCCACTGCGCCGTCGGCAAGGACCGCACCGGTGTCCTCGCGGCCCTCCTGCTCGACGCGGTGGGCGTGCCCGCCCCCGCCATCGCCGCCGACTACGCGCTCACCGCACAGCGCGTCGTCCGCATCCGCGCCCGCCTGGCCCGCTTCCCGTCCTACCGTGACCTGCCCGCCGTGGAGCACGCCTTCATGGCCTCGGAACCGCGCGTCATGCACCGCTTCCTGGACGTCCTGCGCACCGGGCACGGCGGTGCGGGCCCCTGGCTGCGCGACCGCGGCCTGACGGCGGCGGAACTCACCCGTCTGAAGGAAGTCCTGGTCACCCCGGCCCCGCACTGACCGCTGCCGTTCGTGCGGGCGCGCCCCGGTTCCGGGGTGCCGCGGTGTGGGTCCGGTGGGGGCCGAGCGCGGTCGTGCCCTCGGGCACGGCCTATGCCCGGGGCGTGCCGTCCCAGCGCCACGACGTGGGACGAGGGTGTCCGGGCAGGTCGGCGCGTCCGGTGGCCCACAAGAGGGTGGACCAGGAATCCGTGGACGACGGCGCGTGCGGAAACAGCCGGGCGAGCACCCGGGAGCACAGATCGGCAGGCGGGCTCCATACGAGATCGAGCCCTTGTGCCAGGTCGTGCGTGTGCACAAGCGTCTCCACGATCCCCATCGCGGCGAACCCCTCGGGGTCCGAGACGCCGAAGACGTGGTGAGCGCGGGTCTGCGGTGGCGTCGTGCGCACCATGGCGACCAGCAGCGCCCCGCTCGCTTCCAGGACCTGCAGCAGACCGGCGGGCCCCGCCGCGCGGTTCGCGTGAATCGCGTTCGCCGGGCCGCCGGGCCGCCGGCTCTCCCATACGAAGGGCACCTCGCCGTCCAAGGGCGGTGTCCTGGGGCCCAGTTGTGCCGCGTAGGCGAAGAGGTCGTCGCTGAGGTGCTCGACGGTCTCCCAGCAGTCCCATTCCAGCGAACCGGCCTTGCCCTCCCAAGCAGCCGGGGGCGCCTCGCGGAGGACCGCCACCGCGAGCTGCACGGCGAGGTCGAGGTCGTCCGCGGTGACGGGTGACCGGGAGGGGCCGGCATCGGCTGATCGGGACATGGCAGGAGCGTACCGCGGCCGAAAGGCCCCTCCCATGGGTCACCGGCCCCCCGGACCTGGGCCGGTCCGGGAGTCCGCGCCGCATGCCCGGGGCGGGGTCAGGCGGTGGGCCAGAGCGTGACGTGGATGGCGGGGCGGAAGCGGGACGGGGTGATGCCGGTGCCGGGGGCGCCCATGATGCGGGTGGCGACGGCGGTGTGGAGGAAGTGGAGGAAGACGTCGGTCGCGGGGGAGCGGAAGCCGGGGGGCAGGACGGTGGCGTACCAGGTGGCGTCCGCCGGGGTGGCCGGGGTGTCGAGGAGGCGCAGCTCGTCGCGCCGCAGGCGCGGGGTGACCAGGTGCGCCACCGCGGGCGCCACGCCCGCGCCCTCCGCGGCGGCGTCCCAGGCCGCGGTCTGGTGCGGGAAGACCCGGACGCGGGGTTCCGGCACCCGCAGCCTGCGCAGCAGGCGGCCCGTGTCGGCGCCGGGGTCGGTGCCGGAGGCGTCGACCAGCCACGTCCAGCGGGACGGCGGTCCCGCCGGCCGGGGTGCCCGGGGTCCGGTCACCGCGACCAGCAGGGCCCGGAAGACGGGCTCGCCGATCAGCCCTCCGCCGCGCACCGCACCCAGGTCGGGGCCGAGTGCCACATCGGCCAGGCGGTGCTCCACCAGCGCCCGCATCTCGCTCGTGGTGGCGGTGCCGAAGGACGTGTCGATGCGGCGGCCCGTCCGTTCGGCGAAGGCCTCCGTCAGTGACGGCAGCACGAACTCCGCGAGCGTGCCCGCGGCCACCACACGCAGTTCGTCGGGCCCGCCCTGCGCCGCCCGCACCGCGGCCTCCGCGTCCGCGCTCAGCGCGACCATGCGCGAGGCGACCGGGAGCAGCCGCGCGCCCGCGGGGGTGAGCCGCATCCCGCCGCCCGGCGCCCGCCGGATCAAGGGGTCGCCGAAGTGCGCGCGCAGCGCGCCGAGCGACTGCGACACGGCGGACTCGCTCACGTTCAGCGTCCGCGCCGCGGCGGTGACCGAACCGAGCCGGGCCACCAGCACGAAGGTGCTGAGCTGTGTCACGGTCACCCTTCGATTTTCTCCCTTTCACCCCGATAAGTGAAGCCTTATCGGCCCATTGCACCGGCGCGGCGGCGAGGCGCAGCATCGCGGCACAGGGGGAACGCCCGGACCAGGAGGGCGCCATGCAGGTTCCGGCCACGTTCCAGTACGCGCGGGCGACCGGCGTCGAGCACGCCATCGAGCTGCTCACCCGGTACGGGCCCGAGGCCCGCGTGGTGGCGGGCGGGCACAGCCTGCTGCCGATGATGAAGCTGCGGCTCGCCCAGCCGGAGGCGCTGATCGACATCAACGGCCTCGACGAGCTGACCCGCATCCGGGTGGACGGCGGTGAACTGGCCGTCGGCGCCATGGTCCGCCACGCCGACCTGCTGGCCTCGGCCGTGGTCGGCGAGCACTTCCCCGTCCTGCGCGACGCGGAGCGGATGATCGCCGACCCGCTCGTGCGCAACCGCGGCACGGTCGGCGGCTCGCTGTGCCAGGCCGATCCGTCCGAGGACCTGTCCGCCGCGTTCTGCGCGCTGCGCGCGACCCTGGTAGCCCAGGGGCCGGACGGCCGGCGGGCCGTGCCGGTGCGGGAGTTCTTCATCGGCCCGTACGAGACCGTCCTCGGCGAGGCGGAGCTGCTGCTGGAGATCAGGGTGCCGATCCGCTCGCACGCCAGCGCCTACCGCAAGGTGGAGCGCCGAGCCGGTGACTGGGCGGTCGCCGCCGCGGCCGCGGTCCTGGAACTGTCGGCGGGCCTGGTCACCGAGGCGGGCATCGGGCTGACCGCCGTCGGTGCGCCCCGGTTCGTCGCCGAGGAGGCCGAGCGGTACCTGCGCGGGGGACCGCCGGGCGAGGAGCGGTTCACCGAGGCCGGCCGGATCGCGGGGGAGGAGTGCCGCCCCTCCGCCGACCAGCGCGGCCCCGTCGACTACAAGCGGCACCTCGCCGCCGAGCTCACCGTGCGGGCGCTGCGCGCCGCGGCCGCCCGCGCCCACGGGCAGGAGGGCTGACATGCAGATCACGGTCACCGTGAACGGCGAGCGGTACACCCGGGACGTCGAACCCCGGCTGCTGCTCGTGCACTTCCTCCGCGACGAGCTGGGCCTCACCGGGACCCACTGGGGCTGCGACACCTCCAACTGCGGGGTCTGCGCCGTCTGGCTGGACGGCGCGCCCGTCAAGTCCTGCACGGTGCTGGCGGTGATGGCCGACGGCCACGAGGTCCGCACCGTCGAGGGCCTGGCCGACGGGGCGGAACTCGACCCCGTCCAGCAGGGGTTCGTCGCCTGCCACGGACTGCAGTGCGGCTTCTGCACCCCCGGCATGATGATGACCGCCCGCTGGCTGCTCGACCACGACCCCGACCCCTCCGAGGAGGACATCCGGGAGGCCATCTCCGGCCAGATGTGCCGCTGCACCGGCTACGAGAACATCGTGCGCGCCATCCGCTGGGCCGCCGAGCAGGGCCGCACCGCGCGACCCGCCGAAGGGACGGCGCAGGAGGCCTCCGGCCGTGAGGAGGTGCGGACATGACCACCACCGGGGAGCGGCCGGTCGGCTTCGGGCGGATGACCCGCAAGGAGGACGCCCGCTTCGTCCGCGGCCACGGCACCTACGTCGACGACGTACGGCTGCCCGGCATGCTCTACGGCGCCGTCCTGCGCAGCCCGCTGGCGCACGCGCGGATCGTGTCCGTCGACACCTCCGCCGCCGAGGCGCACCCGAAGGTCAAGGCCGTGATCACCGGACGGACCCTGGCCGGTCTGGGACTTGCCTGGATGCCGACCCTTTCGTACGACACCCAGGCGGTGCTCGCCACCGACAAGGTGCGCTTCCAGGGGCAGGAGGTCGCCTTCGTCGTCGCCGAGGACCGCTACGCGGCCCGCGACGCCCTCGAGCTGATCGACGTCGAGTACGACCCGCTGCCGCCCGTCGTCGACGCCCGCAGGGCGCTCGACCCCGACGCGCCGCTGATCCGCGACGACAAGGAGGGCCAGACCGACAACCACGTCTTCGACTGGTCCGCGGGCGACAAGGAGCGCACCGACGAGGTGTTCGCCCGCGCCGACCTCGTCGTCACGCAGGACATGCTCTACCCCCGGGTGCACCCCGCCCCGCTGGAGACCTGCGGCACCGTCGCCGACATGGACGCCGTCACCGGCAAGCTCACCGTGTGGTCCACCACCCAGGCCCCGCACGCGCACCGCACCCTGTACGCCATGGTGTCCGGCATCCCCGAGCACAAGATCCGCATCATCTCCCCGGACATCGGCGGCGGCTTCGGCAACAAGGTCGGCATCTACCCCGGGTACGTGTGCGCGGTCGTCGGCTCCCTCGTCACCGGAAAGCCCGTCAAGTGGATGGAGGACCGCTCGGAGAACCTGATGAGCACCTCCTTCGCCCGCGACTACCACATGCACGGGGAGATGGCGGCGGCCTCGGACGGGCGGATCCTGGGCCTGCGCGTGAAGGTCGTCGCCGACCACGGCGCCTTCAACGCCACCGCCCAGCCCACCCATTTCCCCGCCGGCTTCTTCGGCGTCTTCACCGGCTCGTACGACATCGAGGCGGCGCACTGCGAGGTCACCGGCGTCTACACCAACAAGGCGCCGGGCGGCGTCGCCTACGCCTGCTCCTTCCGCGTCACCGAGGCCGTCTACCTCGTGGAGCGCATGGTCGACGTGCTCGCGGCCGAACTCGGCACCGACCCCGCCGAACTGCGGATGCGCAACCTGCTGCGGCCCGAGCAGTTCCCGTACCGGAACAAGACCGGCTGGGAGTACGACTCCGGTGACTACCCACGGGCCCTGCGGCTCGCGATGGACCTCGCGCACTACGACGACCTGCGCCGCGAGCAGGCCGACCGGCGCGGGCGCGGCGAACTCATGGGCATCGGCGTCAGCTTCTTCACCGAGGCCGTCGGCGCGGGCCCGCGGCGGCACATGGACATCCTGGGCCTCGGCATGGCCGACGGCGCGGAACTGCGCGTCCACCCCACCGGCAAGGCCGTGCTGCGGATCTCCGTGCAGACCCAGGGGCAGGGCCACGAGACGACGTTCGCGCAGATCGTCGCCGAGGAACTGGGCATCCCGCCCGAGGACATCGAGGTGGTGCACGGCGACACCGACCAGACGCCCTTCGGGCTCGGCACCTACGGTTCCCGCTCGACCCCCGTGTCCGGCGCGGCCGCCGCGCTGGTCGCCCGCAAGGTCCGCGAACGGGCCCGGCTGGTCGCCTCGGCGATGCTCGAGGTCAGCCCGGACGACCTGGAGTGGACCAAGGGCCGCTGGTTCGTCACCGGCGACCCCGACCAGGGCCGCACGATGGCCGAGATCGCGCTCGCCGCGCACTCCAGCCTCGAACTGCCCGAAGGCGTGGAGGGACACCTGGATGCGACCTGCGTCTACAACCCGCCCAACCTCACCTTCCCCTTCGGCGCCTACATCTGCGTCGCCGACGTCGACGCCGGCACCGGGCAGGTCAAGGTGCGGCGCTTCATCGCGGTGGACGACTGCGGCAACCGCATCAACCCCATGATCGTCGAGGGGCAGGTGCACGGCGGCCTGGCCGACGGGCTCGGCATGGCGCTCATGCAGGTGATCGCCTTCGACGAGGACGGCAACTGCCTCGGCGGGTCCTTCATGGACTACCTGCTGCCCACCTCCGTCGAATGCCCCTCCTGGGAGCTCGGCGAGACCGTCACCCCGTCGCCGCACCACCCGATCGGCGCCAAGGGCGTCGGGGAGTCCGCCACCGTGGGTTCGCCCGCCGCCGTCGTCAACGCCGTCGTCGACGCCCTGCGACCGCTCGGGGTACGCCACATCGACATGCCCCTGACCCCGGCGGCGGTCTGGCGGGCCGCACGGGGACGGCCGTTCCGCAGCGACCTGGCGATCACCTGAGGCCCCCGATGACGAGTACGGAACTGCTCAACCGCGCGGACCAACTGCGGCACGGCCGCACCCCGTTCGTCCTCGCCACGGTCGTCCGCGCGCAGCGCCCCACCAGCGCCAAGCCCGGCGACAGCGCGCTGGTGCTGCCCGACGGCACCGTGGAGGGCTTCGTCGGCGGCGTCTGCGCCGAGTCGACCGTGCAACTGCAGGGGCTGCGCCTGCTGGAGACCGGGGAGTCGGTGCTGCTGCGGATCACCCCCGGCGGCGCGGAGGGCGCGGCCGAGCGCGGGGCGGACGGGGGCGGGGCGGAAGGCGAGGGCCTGGTCACCGTCGCCAACCCGTGCCAGTCCGGCGGGACCCTCGACATCTTCCTGGAGGCCCATCTGCCCCCCCTGCTGGTGCACGTGCTGGGCCACGCGCCGATCGCCCGCTCCCTGCTCGACGTCGGCCGGGCCCTCGGCTACGACGCCAGGCCCGCGGAACCCGGGACCCCGCTGCCCGGCGACCTGGACGCCGTCGTGATCGCCTCGCACGGCCGTGACGAGGAGGCCTCGCTGGCCGCGGCGGTGCGCGCGGGGGTCCCGTACGTCGGGCTCGTCGCCAGCCCCCGGCGCGGCGCCGCCGTCCTCGCCGGGCTCGGGCTGACGCCGCAGGAGCGGGCCCGCGTCCACACCCCGGCGGGGCTGGACATCGGGGCCCGGACCCCGGCGGAGATCGCCGTGTCGGTGTACGCCGAGGTCATCGCGGTACGACCGCGCCCCGCCGCCCGCCCTGGCGGCCACCCCGGCGCGGGCGAGCCCGCGGCGTCCCCGCGGCCCGTCGCGGAGGCCGTGGATCCGGTGTGCGGCATGACCGTCGCCGTCACCCCCGGCACCGTCGCGCTGACGGGGCAGGGCGGCGGAGCCGTCTACTTCTGCGGCCCCGGCTGCCGGCACGCCTACACCGACGACCCCACCCGCTACGCACATGCCTCCTGACCCCGACGCCCTCGTCCCCGACGTCCCCGCCCTGCGCGCCCGGCTCGACGCCGCCGACTACCTCGCCGACGACGCGCTCGCCACGGCCCTGCTGCTCGCCGTCCGCATGCGCCAGCCGATCCTGCTCGAGGGCGAACCGGGCGTCGGCAAGACCGAGGCGGCCCGCGCCCTGGCCACCGTCCTCGACACCCCGCTGATCCGCCTCCAGTGCTACGAGGGGCTGTCCGCCGCGGAGGCGCTGTACGAGTGGAACTACCCGCGCCAACTGCTCGCGATCCGGCTCGCCGAGTCCCGGGGCGAACCCCTGCGCGACGCCGACCTGTTCACCGAGGACTTCCTGATGCCGCGGCCCCTGCTCGCCGCCATCACCCATCCGGGGCCGCGGCCGGCGGTCCTGCTGATCGACGAGGTGGACCGCGCCGACGACGAGTTCGAGGCCTTCCTGCTGGAGCTGCTGGCCGACGCCGCCGTCACCGTCCCCGAGCTCGGCACGCGCACCGCCACGCTGCCGCCCGTCGCCGTCCTGACCTCCAACCGCACCCGTGACCTGCACGACGCGCTGAAGCGGCGCTGCCTCTACCACTGGATCGAGTACCCGGACACGGAGCGCGTCGCCGCCGTCATCCGGCGCCGCGTCCCCGGCGCGGGGGAGTGGCTGGCTTCCCGCGTGGCCGGCGCGGTGGACCGGCTGCGCGCCGACCACCGGCTCACCAAGCCGCCCGGCATCGCCGAGGCCGTCGACTGGGCGGCCGCGCTGCGTGCGCTGGGTCTCACCTCGTTCGACGCGGACGCGGCCGACCGCACCCTCGGCGCGGTCCTCAAGTACGCCGAGGACCTCGCCGCGGTCCGCGCCGAGGGTCTCGCGCACCTGGTGGACAGCGATGCATGAGCCCGGAGGCGACGCAAGTAATGCGAGGGTCGAGATGGCTCCGGTACCAGGGCTGGCGGAGGTGGTGGCCGCGCTCGGCGAGGCCCTGCGGCGGGCGGGGATACCGGTGGGACCGGACAGGGCCGCGCGGTTCGCGCGGGCGGTGACCGTGCTGGCTCCGGTGACGACGCCGCAGTTGCGGCACTGTGCCCTGGCCACGCTGGTGGCGGACCCGGAGCAGATCCCGGCGTTCGACGCCGTGTTCCGGAAGGTGTTCGGCGGTGAGGGTCCCGGGCACCCGGTCGCACGGGGGCAGCGGGGCGACCCGCCGCGGTCGCCCGCCGGGGCCGGCCGTGCCGCCCCACGGCGTGGTGCCGGGCGGCCCGCGGAGGACACCCCGGGGCGGGCGCGCGAGGTCGGGGCACCGACCACGGCCAGCCCCGCCGACCGGCTCGCCACCCGGGATTTCGCGGAGCTGACCGAGGACGAGCTCGCCCTCCTGGCCCGGGCGATGCGCGCGATCGTGCTGAACACCCCGCTCCGTCCGTCCCGCAGGCGCCGGCCCGCGCACCACGGAGACCGCATCGACCTGCGCCGCACCCTCGCCGCCGGGCGCCGCACGGGCGGGTACCCGCTGCGGCTGCGCCGCTTCGTGCCGCGGCCCCGCCGCCGCGGCCTGGTCGTCCTCTGCGACATCTCGGGGTCGATGGAGCCGTACGCCCGGGCGATGCTGCAGCTGCTCTACTGCGCGTCGCGCGGCGCGCGGGCCGAGGTCTTCACGTTCGCCACCCGGCTCACCCGGCTGACCCCCGTCCTGCGGCGGCCCGGCCTGCCCTCCGACGCGCTGGCGCGCGCCGGGCGTACGGCGCCGGACTGGTCGGGGGGCACGCGGATCGCGGCGTGCCTGGGGGAGTTCAACGAACGGTACGGACGCCGTGGCATGGCCCGCGGCGCCGTCGTGGTGATCGTCTCGGACGGCTGGGACACCGGCGACCCCGCCGTCCTCGCCCGGCACATGGCGGCGCTCGCCCGGGTGGCCTTCCGTGTCGTGTGGGTCAACCCTCGTACCGCCAGCCCCCGTTACCGTCCGCTCGTGGGCGGTATGGCCGCGGCGCTGCCGTACTGTGACGCCGTGGTCAGCGCCCATGACCTGGCGGCCCTGGGCGACTTCGCCGCCGCGCTGTCCGCGCCGGGGGGTCGTCGCGGCGCGGGGCAGGCGTGACGCAGGGCTGTGCACGGGTGCCGGTGCCGGGCGGTGGGACTCAACCGCCCAGCACCTTGGCCTCCTTCTCCGGGGCGAGGCCCACGGTGGGCCGGTCGGGGCGCTGGGGTGCCGTGCCGCCCAGCGAGCGCAGCCACTCCCAGGTGTCGGCGACGGTCTCGGCGACGGGGCGGCAGCGCAGTCCGGTGGCGAGGGCACGGGAGACGTCGGCGGTGTGGAGCGTGTCGTAGAGCTCGCCCGGGGGGAGCCAGACCGGCAGTTCGGTCCAGGGCTCGATGCCCGCGGCCAGGACCGTCTCCGGGTCCGTCCAGCGCAGTTCGGCGTCGGAGCCGGTCACCGCGGCGCAGGCGGCCAGGAGTTCGCCGGTGGTGGTGTGCCCGGGCGGGCTGACGAGGTTGTAGGCGCCGCCGAGGCCGGATTCCGCGGCGTCCAGGATCCATGCGGCGAGGTCGCGGGCGTCGACGTACTGCAGGGGGAGGTCGCGGGGGCCGGGGGCGAGGACGGGGCCGCCGCGGGCGACGCGGGTGAGCCACCAGGGGAGGCGGCCGATGTTCTCGTAGGGGCCGAGGATGAGGCCGGCGCGGGCCAGCAGGGCGTGGTCGCCGAAGGACTCGGTCGCGGCGAGTTCGCCGCCGCGCTTGGCGCGTGCGTAGTCGACGTCGGGTCCGTCGCCGGGGGAGGTGTCCACGACGGGTCCGTCCTCGTCGAGTCCGGCGGGGGCGGGGTAGGTGTAGACGGAGCGGCTGGAGACGTAGGCGTACGTCCGGGCGCGGCCGGCCAGGAGGCGGGCGGTGTCCCGTACGGCGGCCGGTGCGCCGGACCAGGTGTCGACGACGGCGTCCCACTCGCCGTGCGCGAGGGCGGCGAGGCCGCCTTCGGTGCCGCGTTCCCCGAGCAGCACGGTGGCGCCGGGCGGTGCTTGGTGCCGGCCGCGGTGGAACACCGTGACCTCCCAGCCCCGCTCGAGCGCGTCCTCGACGACGGCGCGTCCCACGAATTCGGTTCCACCCAGGGTCAGCAGCTTCATACCGGCCACTGTGCCCCGCGGTGCGGCCGGGCGTCAGCGATCACGCTGTGGGCGCAATCGTGCGGCGAGGGCGGTGAGCATGAGGTCGACGGCGGTGCCGAAGGAGCTGCCGGCCATCAGGTGCAGGTGGCCGCGGACGGCGGACAGTGCGGGGAAGGCCTGTGGGTCGACCGTCGCGGAGCGGTACTCCTGGGTCCAGGCGCGCCGGTCGGCCTCGCGCTGGGCGCGCGGCAGCGCGAGGTGGGCGGCGTCGAGGGCGGCGTGGCCGAGGACGGTGTCGATGAACGCCAGGTAGAGGGGGACGGCGCTGTCGGGTGCGAAGCCCGCCCGCAGCAGGATGCCGATGCCCGCCTCCACGGCGCGGAACTCGTGTTCGCGGCGGGTGATCCGGTACGAGGCCATGGCGGCGGCGCGGGGGTGCGCGAGGTATCCGTCGCGGACCCGTACGGCCATGTCGCGCAGGGAGGCCTGCCAGTCGTCGCCGGGAGTGAAGCCGTCCATGGCGTCGCCGATGATGCGGTCGGCGACGGCGAGCAGCAGGTCGTCGGTGTTGTGGAAGTAGCGGTAGACCGCGCTGGGGTCGCAGCCGAGGGCCGCGCCGAGGCGGCGGACGCTCAGTGCCTCGGGGCCGTGTTCGCCGATGAGGCGCAGGGCGGTGTCGACGATGAGCGGGGCGGACAGCAGGACGCCCGAGCGGGTGGGGCGGCGGCGCTTGCGTTCCCGGGGGACGCGGTCGCCGGTGGCGGCGGTCATGGGCGGGCCCTTCTGTCGGCGTCGCGCACAGTGAAGGGGCCCGGCAGCCTTATGTCAACACCATTGACGGTAGGTGAACGCGGGTTGTTTCATCACAACCCCGCGCGGCTCTTCCCCGTCCGTCCTCCCTCAGAGGAGCCACAGATGTCGACCACCGGACCCGCCTCCGCCCCCGGACCCGCCAGATCCCCCGCCCAGTTGCGCCGTTCGCTGGGTGTCGTCGACGGCGTCGCCATCGCCGCCTCCAGCACTGCGGCCACCACCAGCATCGGCGTCGGCATGGGCGCGCTGGCCGCGACCGTCGGACTGCAGGCGCCGGTGGTGCTGCTGCTGGCGTTCCTGCCCGTGCTCGGCATCGCGACCGCGTACGCCCGGCTCAACCGCTCCGAGCCGAACTGCGGCAACGGCTACACGTGGGTCGGCGCGACCCTGGGACCGTGGCCCGGTTTCCTGACCGGCTGGGTGACCCTCGCCGGTTCCGTGGTCTTCATGGCGTACACCAGCGCCATCACCGGCTCGGTGATCCTGGCGTTCGCGAACAAGGCGGGGCTCACCGAGGTCGCGGGGCTCGCCCTGGACCCGGGGTCGACCGCGGTGAGCACCGTGCTGGGCCTGGTGGTCCTCACCGGTGTCACCGTCCTGGCCGTCACGGGGGTGCGGGGCGCGACCCGGCTGCAGGCGGGGTTGCTGGTCTTCGAGTACGCCGTCCTCCTCGTCTTCTGCGGCCTGGCGTTCCTGCGCGGGGGTCACGCGGTGCGGGCGTCCTGGTTCGACCCGTTCGCCGTGCACGACGGCACGGCCTTCGCCCAGGGCCTGGTGCTCGCGGTGTTCTTCTTCTGGGGCTGGGACGCGGCGTTCAGCGTCAACGAGGAGACCCGTGACGTCGGTGACTCCGCGCGCGGCGGCACGATCGCCCTGGTCGCGATGCTCGGCATGTTCCTCTTCGCCTCCGTGGCCTTCCAGCGTGAGATGAGCCTGCCGGAGCTGATCGAGAACGGCCCGCAGGCGCTGCCTCACCTCGGTGCGAAGCTCGCCGGCGAGCCGTGGGCGAGCCTGCCGCTGCTCGCGCTGATGTTCTCGGCCGTGGCCTCCGTGCAGTCCTCGGTGATCCCCACCGCCCGCGGCATGCTGGCCATGGGACGGGACCGCACGATGGGGCCCGTCTGGACCCGGATCCACCCGCGCTTCGGTACGCCCGCCGTGGGCACCGTCCTGGTGATGGCGGTCGCCGCCGTCATCGCCCTGCTGGCGATGGCCATCCCGCGGCTCAACGACATGCTGCTGGCGGCGGTCAACTCCGTCGGGCTGCTCGTGGCCCTCTACTACGGCCTGACCGCGGTCGCCTGCGCGGTCCGTTTCCGTGGCGCGCTGCGGGCCGGGGCCCGCGAGGCGCCGCTGTCCGTGGTGGTGCCCGGCCTGTCGGGCGCGGTGCTCCTGGGCGCCGGCTGCTACCTCGGCCACTCGTACGCCACGATGAGCGACCACTTCGAACTCAGCCCCGGCAACGGCTGGTTCATGCTCGCGCTGCCCGGCGGGATCGTCCTGGCCGGCCTGGTGATGGCCGCCTGCGCCAAGTACCTGCGACGCTCTCCCTACTTCGCCACCGGCCGCGGCACGGACGCGGACGCCCTGACCCTGCCGATGGACCGTACGACGGTCTGACGCACTGCCCGAAGCCCGAAGCCCGAAGCCCGAAGTCCGAAGTCCGAAGCCCCCCGCGACCCCTGCCCCTGGAGCGCACGCGATGTCCCACCCGCACGCCGACCTCGTCCTCACCGGCGGCCCGGTGCACACCGTCGACCCCGTCCTCGGCCGGGCCACCTCGGTGGCGGTGCGCGACGGCCGCATCGCCGCCGTCGGCCACGACGAGGTACGGGAGCTGATCGGGCCCGGCACCGAGGTCGTGGACCTGGCCGGGAAGATGCTGCTGCCCGGTTTCCAGGACGCCCACGTCCACCCGCTCGGCGCCGGCATCGAGCTGGGCCAGTGCCATCTCGCGGAGGCCCACGAGGCGCGGGAGTACCTGCGGCTCGTCCGCGCGTACGCCGACCGGCATCCCGGCGCCGAGTGGATCACCGGCGGTGGCTGGTCGCTGGACGCCTTCCCCGGCGGCACCCCCACCGCCGCGCTCCTGGACGGTGTGGTCGCCGACCGTCCGGTCTTCCTGCCCAACCGGGACCACCACGGGGCCTGGGTCAACTCCCGTGCCCTGGAACTCGCCGGGATCACCCGGGACACCCCCGACCCCGCGGACGGCCGCATCGAGCGCGACGCCGACGGCAACCCCACCGGGATGCTCCAGGAGGGCGCCCTCCACCTCGTCGGCCGGCTCCTGCCGCCGGTCACCCCGGGCGAGCGGACCGCCGCGCTGCTGCGTGCGCAGCGCGTGCTGCACTCCCTGGGTGTCACCGCCTGGCAGGACGCCATCGTCGGCGACTACGCGAACATGACCGACCCGGTGTCCGCCTACCACGCCCTGATCGCCGACGGGCTGCTCACCGCGCGCGTCGTGGGTGCCCTGTGGTGGGACCGGGCGCGCGGCGCCGAGCAGATCCCCGAACTCCTCGAACGGCGGGCCGCCGTGAGCCGGGGCCGCTTCCGCGCGACCAGCGTCAAGATCATGCAGGACGGCATCGCGGAGAACGGGACGGCGGCGCTGCTCGGCCCCTACCTCACCGCCTGCGGTTGCGCCTCCGCCAACAGCGGCATCAGTTTCGTGGACCCGGCGGCGCTGGCGAAGCACGTCACCGAACTGGACGCGCTCGGCTTCCAGGTGCACTTCCACGCCCTCGGCGACCGGGCCGTCCGTGAGGCGCTGGACGCGGTGGGGGCGGCCCGTTCGGCCAACGGCTTCCGCGACACGCGGCACCACCTCGCCCATCTGCAGGTCGTCCACCCGGACGACGTCGGCCGCTTCCGAGCGCTGGGCGCCGCCGCGAACGTCCAGGCGCTGTGGGCCGCCCACGAGCCGCAGATGGACGAACTCACGCTGCCGTTCCTCGGTCCCGAACGGGCCGCCCGGCAGTACCCGTTCGGTGATCTGCTCCGCTCCGGCGTGACGCTCGCCGCCGGCAGCGACTGGCCGGTCAGCAGCCCCGACCCGTTCCAGGCCCTGCACGTCGCGGTCAACCGCCGCACCCCGGACGCCCCGGACGGCACCCCCGTCTTCCTGCCGGAGCAGCGCGTCGACCTGGCCGCCGCCATCGCCGCCTACACCGCGGGGAGCGCGTACGTGAACCACCTCGATGACACCGGCACGCTCACCCCGGGCAAGCTCGCCGACCTCGTCGTCCTCGACCGCGACCCCTTCGCCGGGCCGCCCGCGGAGATCGCCGCGACGCGGGTACTGCAGACCTTCGTGGGTGGCGAGCGGGTCTACGCGGCGCAAGACGCGTAGGCGCCCGCGGGCCGGTCAGTCCTCCGCAGCGTGGTCGGGGCGGACGGCGATGTGGTCGGGTTCGAGTTCGAGCATGACGCGGCTGCGGATGTCGAGGGCCTGGGTGTAGTCGCGGGGGAGCTGGAGGCGTCCGGAGCGGTCGACGGTGGCGTACTCGCTGGCGTGGACGGTGGTGCGGCCTTCGTCGTCGACGCTGGTG